>JBKJIL010000160.1:0-2507 GCA_046598435.1 Acidimicrobiales bacterium | reverse complement strand
GCCGGGATCGCCTCGCGCCATCGCTGGGCGGGAAGCATCTCGTCGAAGGCCACCACCAGCGCCGGACTCAGGCTCGGCTCGAAGGCGGTGAGCATGGCGTCTCGTTCCGTCGACCAGGTCGTCATGGCTCGACGGTAACGCATCTGATGCTTGATCGCCTAGCATCAGATGCGTGCGAACGACGCTCGACCTGGATCCCGCGGTGCTCGAGGAGCTGAAGCGCCGGCGAGCAGCCGAGGGCAAGCCGATGGGCGCCATCGCGTCGGAGCTCCTGCGCCAAGCGCTGGCGTCCCAGCCCCAGGGCCGACCGGACTTCGTGTGGGCATCCCAGTCGCTCGAGATCCGTGTCGACCTCGAGGACAAGGACGCGCTCTGGCGCGCCCTCGACGATCGATGACCACGACCGTCGACACCAACGTCCTCGTGTACGCGTCCGACACCGGCGCACCCGAGCACGAGCGGGCCCAGGCGCTCCTCGAGCACCTGGCCGCCGGCCCCGATCTCGTGGTCCTGCTCTGGCCGACGCTGCTGGGCTACCTGCGCATCGTGACGCACCCCTCGATCTGTGCGGCACCGCTGCCCTTCGACGCGGCTCGTGGCAACGTCGACGCGCTCCTGGCGCTCCCCCACGTCCGAGCCGCCGGCGAGACAGCGGAGTTCTGGCGCGCCTTCGGCCTCGTCACCACCGACGTCCCCGTGCGCGGGAACCTCGTCCCGGATGCGCAGGTCGTCACCCTCATGCGCACACACGGCGTGCACCACATCTGGAGTCGCGATCGCGACCTCCGCCGCTTCGACGCCATCAGCGTCAGCAACCCATTCGAGGATCGCTACGCCACCGGCTTCCCTGCTCACTGACTCCTCACCGATCAGCGAGCCCACTCCCCGTCGCTACGTGCGCCGGTGACCGCCGGGTGCTGCGTCGCGGCCGACCTTGATATCGTTAGATATCGCTGGAGGTGCCCACATGACCGACATCCTCATCCGAGACGTCCCCGACGAGGTGCTGGCCGCCATCGACGCCAAGGCAAAGCGAGTAGGTCTGTCGCGCACCGAGTACCTCCGGCGGGCGCTCGAGCGTGAACGGCTTCCCGAGTCCGCCGCCGTGACCGTCGAGCAGCTCCGACGGGTGGCGTCACTGGCCCGGGACCTCGACGACCCCGAGGTGATGTCCGGCGCATGGTCATGAGCGCCTGGTCATGAGCGCCTGGTCGTGAACGCCTGGTCATGAGTGCCTGGTCATGAGTGCCTGGTCATGAGCGCCCGGTCGTGAGCGCCTGGCTCATCGACAAGTCTGCGATCGCCCGCCTCCACCTCGCCACCGACGTTGCCGAGTGGGCGGGCAGGATCGATCGCGGCCTGGTTCGGATCTGCACCGTTACCAGGCTGGAGGTGGGCTACTCCGCCCGATCGGCGAGCGACCACCGCTCGCTGGTGGCGGCCCCGCCGATCGCGTCGATGCCCGTGGAGTACCTCACGCCGAAGATCGAGGACCGCGCGCTCGACCTCCAATCCGTGCTGGCCGAGCGCGGGCAGCACCGCGCGCCATCCGTCCCGGACCTTCTCATCGCCGCGACCGCCGAGCTGGCCGGACTGACCATCCTCCACGTCGACAAGGACTTCGATCTCATCGCCGAGATCACTGGCCAGGCGGTCGAGCGTCTCGACATCGGCTGAACGCCGCCGCCGGTCACCGAGTTCGCCCACCATCTTGCGCGTCACACCCCCTGCGTAGGGTCCGGCCCAACGGATCGCGCCGCCGTTGTTCCTGGCGCCTCAGGTGAACCCGACCCCACCGAGGTAGACGTGAGCAACCATCCGCGCCGCAGCACGAGTCGACCGTGGGCGTCCACAGCACGACCCCCCGACCCCTCCCGCCCGTTTGGCCTGCCCGAGGCCGCCCCGACGCCGGCGGCGCCTCCGCCACCGCCATCGGCGGCCGAGATCATCGGCATGGCGAGTGCCGCGATCGCCGAGCTGGGAGGGTCCGGCGTCCCCGAGCTGGTCGCCAAGCTCGCCGCCACGCCAGGCTGGGTGGCTCGTGCTGCCCTCGCGGTCATGGCCCGCCTCTCGCCCGCGCCGTCGCACCGGGAGCTGGCCGGCCTCGAGCTGCGAGCGCGCGACGACCCGCTGCCCGCTTGGGCCGAGGCCTTCGACGACGTCGCCGTCGCGGCCGTGGTCCAGGTCGTCGACCCGCTCGGCGACGCCGACCTCCTCCTCCTCGAGCTGCGGTGGCCCGAGGCGGCGCCGCTCGTGCTCCTCCTGCTCATCGACCACAACCTCGGGTCGACCATCAAGCTCGGAGCCGTCCTGGGACGGTCCATCGACGGGCTCATCACCTCGTTCGAGGAGCTGGCTGAGGACAACCCGCTCCACCTCACCCTCTCCCCTGCCGATGCGCGCTCCATCGTCGAGGCGGCCGGCTTGGGCCTCACCGTGCTCGCCGACGGGTGACGGCCACCAGCCGGCCGCCTCGACGATGGAGCGCGCATCGGCAGGGGAGAGGG
>JBKJIL010000223.1:0-6083 GCA_046598435.1 Acidimicrobiales bacterium | reverse complement strand
ACCAACGCCACCAGCAGACCGGCCCGTTCCAGCATCCAGCCACCGAGACGATCGTCTGCTACCTCGTGGCCCTCTGCTGTGCCGCCCTGATGCTCCTGCTGTTTCAGCGACTCGGGGGCCCATGGATGCTGCGCCTCGAGCACATCGTCGTCCTCGGGCTGCCGGCCACCATCGGCGGCGCCGCCGGACGGTTGGCGATATGAGCAACACCGGCTCCACCGATCGCCCGCCCCGCAGCGCGGCCGAGTGGGTCACGTTCGTCGTGTCCTGCCTCATCCTGAGCGGCGTCGTCGCGCTGATCGCCTCGCAGATCGGTGCCACCGACGCGCCCGCCGCCCCCACCGCCGAGCTGGTCGGCGAGCCCCGGCAGGTGGACGACGGCTACGAGATCGACGTCGAGCTCCACAACGACGGCGGGGCCACCGCCACCGATGTGCAGGTGGTCGCCGAGCTCACCATCGACGGTGAGGTCACCGACGCCGAGCAGCTGGTCGACTTCCTCGCCGCTGACGAAGCCGAGCCGCTCGTGTTCCGGTTCCCGGAGGATCCGGGCGACGGCGACCTCGAGGTGCGGGTAGCGAGCTACGCCACCCCCTGACCGGGATCAGCTCGGGCCGTTGCCCGACTCGCTGCGGAGCCACCTGAACAGCAGGGCGGCACGCACGAACGCGGTGGCCGCCACCGCGAACATCAGGGCCTTGCCCGCGGGGGCGTCGATGACCGCGATCATGCCGACCGCGATCACCACCACCAGGCAGATGATGGCGAGGCCGAGCCTGACCTTGCGGGGGTCTCGCTGGTCCTCGGTGGGTTGGGACATCCCTCCATCATGGCCCGTCAACGTCGTTCAGGAAGCCGACAGGTTCTGGCAACAAGCGCGGTGCTGAGCCGAACGACTCGGTTCACGAACGGGACACCGGGGCGTGACAGCACGTTCGTAGGTTCAGTCTTGGGTCAGACAACGCCGTCGGGCCGCCCCTAGGACCGTGCCTGAAAGGAACAACATGTCATCTCGTCTCCGCACCCGAACGCCCGGAAGGCGGTCGCTGCGCACCAAGGCCCTCCTCGGCGCCTCGGCCGTCGGCGCGTCGCTCCTGGCCTTCCCGACAGTGGCCGGCGCACAAGACGCTGACCCCGTGGCGGTACTGGGCAGCCAGGTCAACCTGCTCTGGGTGGTGCTCGGTGCCCTGCTCGTGATCTTCATGCAGGCCGGGTTCGCCCTCGTCGAGACCGGCTTCTGCCGAGCCAAGCACGCGTCGCACGTGATCAGCACGAACTTCGCCATCTTCGGCCTGGGCTTCGTGGGCTACTACCTCGTGGGCTACGGCCTCATGTTCGGGGGCTACTCGGTGCCGCTCATCGGCTTCAACGAGGCCCCCGGCGGACCGATGATCGGCAGCGGGGAGTGGATCTTCCTGTTCAAGGGAGGCTTCGCGCTCACCGACATGGTCGGTCCCGGCGGCGCCGGCGCCGCAGCCCTCGGCTTCTTCCTCTACATGGTGGCCTTCATGGACACCGTGGCCACGATCCCCACCGGGGCCATGGCCGAGCGGTGGAAGTGGAACAGCTTCGTGGTGTGGGGCCTGTTCTGCGGCGCCATCTACTACCCGCTCTTCGGCGCCTGGACCTGGGGCGGCGGCTGGCTCTCGCAGGTCGGCAACTCGCTCGACCTCGGCTACGGCTACGTGGACTTCGCCGGCTCCGGTGTCGTGCACGCCGTCGGCGGCGTGGCCGGTCTGGCCGGTGCCATCGTGCTCGGCCCCCGCATCGGCAAGTTCAACAAGGATGGCTCCGCCAACACCATCCCGGGCCACCACCTCCCGATGGCGATGCTGGGCACGTTCATCCTGCTGTTCGGCTGGTTCGGCTTCAACGCCGCCTCGACCTTCGCAGCGACGGACGTGCAGTTCGCCACGGTGGCCGCCAACACCGCCATCGCCGGTGCCTTCGGTGCCGTCGCCGCCATGTTCTGGATGATGAAGGCCACGGGCAAGCCCGATCCCGGCATGATGGTGAACGGCATGCTGGCCGGCCTCGTGGCCGTCACCGCACCCTGTGCCTTCATCGACCCGTGGGCTGCGGCGGTCATCGGCAGCGTCGCGGCGATCATCGTGATCCTCGCCGCTGGGTTCATCGAGGGTCGCGGCATCGACGACCCGGTCGGGGCCATCGCCGTCCACGGCGTGGGCGGCTCCTTCGGCGTGCTGTGCGTCGGGATCTTCGCCAACGGCACCTACGGCGCCGGTTGGAACGCCACCACCGGCACGAAGATGGCCGACTCCGGCAAGGGCGTCATCGGCATCCTCGGCGGCGACGTCAGCCTCGGCCTCGGCCAGCTCGGCGCCCAGGCCATCGGCGTGGTCACGCTGTGGACGGTGATCTTCGGCATCGCCTTCACCTTCTTCAAGCTGCAGGACAAGCTCACGAAGGGCGGGATCCGCCCGCCGGCCGACATGGAGCTGGTCGGCATGGACCTCCCCGAGATGGGTGCCCTCGCCTACCCCGAGTTCGAGTTCGCCATCGAGGCGGCCGACCCCGAGATCGGCGAGCGCGAGCTCGTGGGCTCATCGCGCAGCGCCTCCCACGAGGCGCACGCCAGCGAGCACCAGGGCCGCTAGCCCACGTCGCACGCTGCCACGGGCGGGCACGGCGCAACCGTGCCCGCCCATGGCGCGCTCTGTCGAGATCCCTGACCCCCACCCTCCCCCGGAACGACCCATGGACATCGCCGAGATCCTCCGCCACATCCTCATCGTCCTCGTGGCCGCCAAGGTGGCCGCGGAGGTCGCCGAACGCATCGGGATCCCCGCGGTGGTGGGCGAGATCATCGCCGGCATCGCCATCGGGCCGTCGCTCCTCAACGCGGTGGGCAGCGGCGACGAGGTGCTCCGGACGCTGGGGGAGATCGGCGTCATCCTCCTCCTGCTCGACGTGGGCCTCGAGATGGACCTCGGCGAGCTCGGCAAGGTGGGTCGTAGCTCCTTCCTGGTGGCCGTCATGGGTGTGGTCGCACCGATGGCCCTGGGGTTCGCGGCCATGCTGATGATGGGCGAGGACGTGAACACCGCCCTGTTCGTGGGCGCCGCCCTCACCGCGACGAGCGTCGGCATCACCGCCCGCGTGTTCGGCGACCTCAAGGCCCTCGCGACGACTGAAGCCAGGATCGTCCTCGGTGCCGCCGTCGCCGACGACGTCATGGGCCTGGTGGTGCTCACCGTGGTGGTGCGCCTGGTCACCGAGGGCTCGGTGTCTGTGCTCTCGGTCGGGGGCATCATCGGCGTCGCCCTCCTGTTCCTCGGGGCGGGCGGCTTGATCGGGCTCCGGCTCGGCCCCCCGCTGTTCGGTGCCATCGAGCGTCTGTCCCGCTCGACGGGCACGCTCGTGGCGCTCGCCCTGGCCTTCACCCTCGGCTTTGCCGAGCTGGCCGACCTGGCTCGGCTGGCACCCATCGTGGGGGCCTTCGTGGCCGGCATCGCCCTGAGCAAGGCCCGCCCGGCCGCCCAGATCCGCCGCGAGCTGAGCTCGGTCGGCCACCTGTTCATTCCCGTGTTCTTCCTCCAGATCGGCATCGACGCCGACGTCAACGCCTTCCTGCGCGTGGAGGTGCTGCGCGACGCCTCGATCCTCTTGGCCGTGGCGGTGATCGGCAAGCTGGCGTCGCCGCTCGGCGCGCTGGGTGCCCCCGGCGACAAGATCTTGATCGGCCTCGGCATGCTCCCCCGCGGCGAGGTGGGCCTCATCTTCGCCACCATCGGCCTGCAGCAAGGAGTGCTCAGCCCCGAGCTCTACGCCTCGCTCCTCCTCGTCGTGCTGGTCACGACCCTCGCCGCGCCTCAGATGCTGAAGGCCCGGTACGCCAAGCTGCGTCGCGGCGCGGCACCCTCCACGACGCCGCCCGACACCGCGGCCCCCACCGGCGGCTGGTTGCGCGTCGAGCGAGACTCGGTGAGCCTCGCCGCCCGCCCCCCCGACGAGCTGGCCGTACCCCTCGGACTCGACGCATCCATCGCCCTCGCTCGCCGGCGACCCACGGCCGAGCTCCTCGACTGGCTGGCCGACGCCGATGCGGCCGCTGGAGCACCCGCGAACCGGCTCGACGACCGGGTCACGGCCAAGCTGCTCGACGTCGTCGAGTTCGGCAACGCTCGCTCGTGGCGGTTTCTCGAGACCTCTGGGGTCCTGCGCCGGATCCTGCCGGAGGTGGACGACGCGCTCCGAGCCCGTCAGCGCGATGACTTCTCCCTCGACCCGTTGCAGACGCATCGCTTCGCCGCCCTCGAGCGCCGCCGACGCCTCAACCCCGACGACCCGTTGGCCCGCGAGCTGGATCAGGTCGTGCACGGCGACCGACTGCTCCTCGCCGCCTTCCTCGTCGAGGCCCTGGAGACCTCCCCCGACGCTCTCGGCGTCGCTCGCCGCACGCTCGAGCGCATCGCCCTGTCGGATGACGATCGCCGTTCCGTGCTGGCCCTGGTCGAGGACCAGGAGCTCCTCTGGTCGGCGTCGCACCAGCCTGGCGCGCTGACCGAGGAGGCCGTGCTGCAGCTGGCCGCCCACCTCGACACGCCCGAGCAGGCCCGCCACCTCTACCTGCTCAGTGCTCTGCGCGACGACGGTCGTGAGCGGTGGGAGCTCCAGCGCCTGCGAGCCCTCCACGAGCTCATCCAGGCCGTGCTGACCGACGACGAGCTCTCCGGCGTGGAGGCTCGCTCGCTGGCCGATCAGCGCCGCGCCACGGCCGCCGAGCTGCTCGGCGGGCGACCCCGCGCCATCTCACGGCTCGCCGCCGCGCCGCGGGCCTACGTGCTGCGCACGCCCCCCGAAGCGCTGGCCCGCCACGCCCGCCTCCTGGATCCCCCGCCCGGTGGACTGGCAGTCGAGGTCACCGAGGCGGCCGAGGGCGGGTGGTGGGTCGACGTGGCCTGCCGTGATCAGCCGGGGTTGCTGGCGTCCGTCACCGGCGTGCTGGCCGCCCAGGACCTCGCCGTGGCCGACGCCGTGCTGGCCACCTGGGAGGACGACGTCGTGCTCGATGCCTTCCTCGTGGTGGGGGCAGTCCGACCCGACCCATCCACCCTGCGGACCGCCCTGGTGACGGGACTGGAGGCACCGATCACCTCCCACCCCCTGGTCGATGCCGAGGTGACCTTCGACGGCGCGGCCTCGCCCTGGCACACCCTCTGCGAGGTGGTGGTGGCTGATCGCACCGGCGTGCTGCATGCCATCGCGGCCGCCTTTGCGGGAGCCGCCATCGAGGTCCGCTCCGCCCAGGTCAGCTCCCATGACGGTCTCGTGATCGACCGGTTCGAGGTGGCCGACAGCGACGGGGCCAAGCTCACGCCCGAGCTCGAGCAGCGGTTCTGCGACCTCCTGCGGGGCGGGGTGAGCGCCCGGCGACGTCGCTTCGGGCGCCGCCTCGTGGTGCGCACGATGGTGACGGTGGGCTGACGCACCACGCCCCGCCAAGCGATCTCGCTCGGCGTGTCAACGCGCGTGGGGGGATGCGCGCCTGATCCCCACATGGGGACGACGATGGCGCTGATGGGGCCACGATCCGGCGACGCTCAGCTCGACGGAGTCGAGCGGTTGTTCCGGCTGGAGTACCGCCGACTGGTCGGGCTGGCCCGACTGCTCGTCGACGAGGTCGGACAGGCCGAGGAGGTCGTGCAGGACGCCTTCGTGGACCTGCACCGCCATTGGGCCGACCTCCGGGATCCGTCGGCCGGCGGCGCGTGGCTGCGGACGGCGGTCGTCAACGGCAGCCGTGGGCGCCTTCGACGCCGAGCCACCGCCCGGCGACACCTCCGATCGGTGGAGCCGCCGCTGACGCTCGGACCCGATGAGGTGGCGGTGCTCTCAGACGAGCACCGGGCCGTCGCGGTGGCCCTTCGGGCGCTCCCCAGCCGCCAACGGGCCTGCCTGGCCCTTCGGTGCACGTGGGTCTTGACCGAGCCGGTCGAGATGCCGAGGGTCTCGGCGATCTGGGCCTCGCTCAGGTCGTCGTAGTACCGAAGGGCCAGGCAGGCCCGTTGGCGGCTGGGGAGCGCCCGAAGGGCCACCGCGACGGCCCGGTGCTCGTCTGA
>JBKJIL010000186.1:0-4973 GCA_046598435.1 Acidimicrobiales bacterium | reverse complement strand
CCACGAGGCGCTCGAAGCCGGTCAGCACGTGCTCTTCGAGGGCGCCCAGGCCACCTTCCTCGACCTCGACCACGGCACCTATCCCTTCGTCACGTCGTCGAACCCGATCGCCGGCGGGGCCTGCACCGGTGCCGGCGTGGGGCCGCGCCACATCGACCGCGTGATCGGCGTGGCCAAGGCCTACGTCACCCGCGTCGGGGCCGGGCCCTTCCCCACCGAGCTCTTCGACGAGGTGGGCGAGGCCATCGTGGAGCGGGGCCACGAGTTCGGCACCAACACCGGCCGCCGTCGCCGCCCCGGCTGGATCGATGCCGTGATGCTGCGCCACGCGGTGCGCCTCAACTCCCTGTCCGAGATCGCCATCACCAAGCTCGACGTGCTCGACGCCTTCGACGAGGTGAAGGTCTGCGTGGCCTACGAGGTGGACGGCCAGCGCATCGAGCACCTGCCCGACAACCAGTCCGTGCTCCACCGGGTCACGCCCGTCTACGAGACCTTCCCGGGCTGGGGCAAGGACATCACCGAGTCCACCGAGCCGGGCCACCTGCCGGCGCGGGTGCGCGACTACGTCGCCTTCCTCGAAGCGCAGGTCGGTGTGCCGATCCGGCTCCTCGGCGTGGGCCCGGGCCGCGACCAGTACGTCCAGCTCAGCGGGTGACGTTCCCGTGAAGGTCGTCGTGGTGGGATCCGGGGGGCGTGAGGCGGCCCTGGCCGAGGTGCTGGCCCGCACCGCGGACGTCGTCGTCACGCCCGGCAACCCGGGCATCCCGGGCTCGGTGGCCACCCCGCCCGAGGAGCTCGACGCCGACCTCTTCGTGGTGGGCCCCGAGCAGCCGCTCGTGGACGGCCTGGCCGACCGCCTCCGTGCCGCCGGCAAGCTGGTGTTCGGACCGGGTGCCAACGGCGCCCAGGTGGAGGGCTCCAAGGCGTTCATGAAGGACCTGGCCAGCGCGGCCGGGGTGCCCACGGCCCGCTACGGCACCTTCGACGCGGTGGCGCCGGCGCTCGCGTTCCTCCGCACCCTGCCGCCGCCCTACGTCGTGAAGACCGATGGGCTGGCCGCCGGCAAGGGCGTCCTCGTCACCGCAGACCTGGCCGAGGCCGAGGCCGACGTGCGCGACAAGCTGACCGGAGCGTCCTTCGGCGACGCCGGTCGGCGCATCGTCATCGAAGAGGGCATGGTCGGTCCTGAGGTGTCGGTGTTCGCCATCTGCGACGGCACCCGTGCCGTGGCCCTGGCGCCGGCCCAGGACTTCAAGCGGGTCGGCGACGGCGACGCCGGCCCCAACACGGGGGGCATGGGCGCCTACTCGCCGCTCCCGTGGCTGGCCGACGACTTCACCGACGACATCATCGAGCGCTTCGTGCAGCCCACCCTCGACGAGCTGCGCCGCCGCGGCATCGACTACCGCGGCGTGCTCTACACAGGCCTGATGGTCACCGACGACGGGCCCAAGCTGGTGGAGTACAACATCCGCTTCGGCGACCCCGACAGTCAGGTGGTGCTGCTCCGCCTCACCTCCGACCTGACGGCGCTGCTGGCCGCGGCGGCCGCCGGAGCGCTCGACGGCACGCCGTCACACGCCCCGGACGCGGCCGTGCTCGTCGTGGCCGCCGCCGAGGGCTACCCGGTGGCCCCCCGCACGGGCGACCGCATCGAGGGCCTCGACGCGGCCCGGGCCGTGCCCGGAGCGTCCGTCCACTGCGCGGGTGTGGCCCTCGACGCCGATGGGCATCTCGTCACCGCTGGCGGTCGTGTGCTGAACGTGGTCGGGCGCGGACCCGACCTCGCCACGGCGCGGGCCGTCGCCTACCAATCGCTCGGTCACCTGTCGTGGCCGGGTCTCCACCACCGAACCGACATCGCAGAAGAGGTCAGCACATGAGCTACAAGGTCGCCGTCCTGATGGGTTCCCCCAACGACCGGGACAAGATGCAGCCCGGCGTCGACACCCTCGAGCGCTTCGGCCTGGAGGCCGACGTGCGGGTGCTCTCAGCCCACCGCACCCCCGCCAAGGTCACCGAGCTGGCCTCCACCGCCCGCGAGCAGGGCTACGTGGCCTTCATCTGCGGGGCCGGCATGGCCGCCCACCTGGCTGGCGTGGTGGCCGCCCACACCACGCTGCCCGTCGTGGGGGTGCCGCTGTCGGGCGGGGCCATCAACGGCGTCGATGCGCTGTACTCCACGGTGCAGATGCCCAAGGGCATCCCGGTGGCGACGGTTGCCATCGACGGATCCATGAACGCGGCACTGCTCGTGGTGGAGATGCTCGCCATCACCGACACCGACCTGGCCGCCCAGCTGGCCGCCCACCGCATCGAGATCGGCGGGTAGTCCCCCCGTGCCCGCCCGGGCCACGCCGCCTGAGGCCTCCGGCCGACTCCTCGGCCTTGACCTCTTGCGGGCCGCCAGCATCTTGCCTGTGCTGGTCGGGCACGTGCTGGTGGCGGATCGCCTCCGTGACGGCGCGGGGTTCACGCTCTTGCAGCGCGTGAGTCGCGGCCACTTCGGTGTGTGCGTCTTCTTCGTGGTCTCCGGGTTCATCATCACCAGAACCACCCTCGATCGCACAGCGGACCCCCGCGACCTCGGGCTGCGCGACTTCTATGCGCGCCGGATCGCCCGGCTGGCCCCACTCGCGCTGGTCGTGCTGGGGGTTGGGGCCGTGCTCTATGCCGTCGTACCCCTCGGAGCCGCGCGCGACGAGGTGTTGGCAGGGCCGGGGGCTCGCTTCGATCTCTGGTTCGTCGTGTCGTTCCCGGCTCTGCTCTTCAACATCCTCCGCGTCGAGCACTTCCGAGTGGCCAGTGGCTGGGGCATCTGGTGGGACGTCTTCTGGTCCTTGGCCATCGAGGAGCAGTTCTACGTGCTCTACCCGTTGGTCGTTCGTCGCTACGGAATGGCTCGGCGCTTGATGGCGATCCTGGTGGCGGTCGTCGTGACCGGCGGTGTCTTCGTAGCGGCGGCTGTTCTGATCAACCCTGACAATCTCTGGCTTGCCCTGCTGTCGTCACCCCCGGGGTTCGCGTTGATCGCCATGGGCTGCCTTCTTGCGATCGCGCTCGAGCACCATCCTCTTCACCTGGGTCGTCTGGCAGCGAGCGGCTCGGTGGGTGCCGCCGCGCTTGTGGCGGCCTGGGTGTTCGCCACGGCAGATCTCCGTGCGGGCAGCTGGTCCATCCTCTGGGGCCCGGCGGCGATGGGGCTCGCTGCGATACTGGGCATCGTCGGGCTCCTGGACCTCATTCGGGCGGGTCGCTGGGCCATGCTGTTCGCGCTCCCCGGTGAGCTGTCGTACGGCATGTATCTGTTGCACGGGGCGGTGCTCCTCGCAATGTGGCCGCTGCTGCCGGGGTTGCCCCCGGTAGCAAGCCTCGCGGCGTTCATCGTCCTGGTCCTGGTCGTCGCGCTGGTGAGCCATCACGCATTCGAACGGCCGATGCAGCGGCTCGTACGGGCTCGACTGGCCCGGTGGGTGGCCGCTGAGCCGCGCCCTGCGAAGGGCGACGAGCTGCTGGCCCCCGACGGCCTCAGATAGTCCGTGAGCCCGATCAGTCGGCCAGGGTGGGCACGCGGTCTTCCCACCACGGCGTCTCCCACCCGGAGACCACCGGCTCGGCCGGCGCCGGAGCGAGTGCCTGGACGGGTGCCGGCGTCGGTGCCGACGGGAGCTCGACGAAGGTGGCGGCGACGGCCAGCTCGTCCTCGGGCTCGCTGGCCGAGTCGGCGCCTGATCGGGCCCGTGTCTTGGCCTCGGCGTTGATGGCCTTCCGCAGCGCCTTCAGCTCACGCTTCGGCAGGGCCGGCCGGGTCGCCGTGGTCCGTACGCCGCCCGCCACCATGGCGCAGCTCATGCAGAACGGAGGGTTCTTCTCGCCGAAGGCGTAGACGAGGCAGTCCTTGCACCAGCTGCCGCCGCAGCGTCGGCACATGTCGATGCCGGGTTCGAACGAGTGTTTGATGCACGCTTCCATCGGATTCCCTCCTCTCCTGAGGCCATCGCCGGTGGCCGCCCTTGGGTATCGGGCCGTACGGCCCATTTCTTGAGCAAGGGGCTTCCCGTTTGTCCGGGTTTCCCCGATGGTGCCGGGGCAGGGTGGCTGCTCGCTGACGGTGGATGGGAGGATGGGGACATGCCGGGCACCCATCTCCCCAACGTGCTGGCCGCTCGCTATGCCAGCACCCCGATGGCCGAGCTGTGGTCGCCGGAGCACAAGGTCGTCCTCGAACGGCAGCTGTGGGTGGCCGTGATGCGCGCCCAGCGGCAGCTCGGCGTGGAGCTTGCCGAAGCGGCCATCGAGGACTACGTCGCCGTCATCGACAAGGTCGACCTGGCCAGCATCGAGGCCCGTGAGCGAGTGACCCGACACGACGTGAAGGCCCGGATCGAGGAGTTCTCCGCCCTCGCCGGTCACGAGCTCATCCACGCCGGGATGACGTCGCGCGACCTCACCGAGAACGTGGAGCAGCTCCAGGTGCGGGCCGCGCTGGAGCTGGTGCGCGACCGCATGGTGACGGCGCTGGCCCGTCTCGCCGAGCGGGCCGCCGAGCACGCCGCTCTGGTGCTCACCGGGCGCAGTCACAACGTCGCCGCCCAGGCCACCACGCTCGGCAAGCGGTTCGCCAATGCCGGCGAGGAGCTGTTGCAGGCGTTCCACCGGGTCGACGACCTCCTGGCCCGCTATCCGCTGCGGGGCATCAAGGGCCCGGTCGGCACCCAGCAGGACCAGCTCGACCTCTTCGACGGCGACGCCGCCAAGGTCGACGAGCTCGAGCGGCGCGTGGCGGCCCACCTCGGCTTCACGGCCACGCTCACCAACGTGGGCCAGGTGTACCCCCGATCGCTCGACCTCGATGTGGTCGCCGCCCTGGTGCAGGCGGCCGCCGGGCCGGCCAGCCTGGCCACCACCATCCGCCTCATGGCCGGTCTGGAGCTGGCCACCGAGGGCTTCCAGCCCGGCCAGGTCGGCTC
>JBKJIL010000327.1:0-2899 GCA_046598435.1 Acidimicrobiales bacterium | reverse complement strand
GGCACGTCCACGCCGAGCGGCGCCAGCCAGTCGGGGACGGGGCCGCGGCGGCCCGTGCAGGCGATGACGACGTCGGCCTCCACGGCGGTGCCGTCGTCGAGGCGCACCCCCGACACGATCGGCACGCCCCCCTCGGCAGATGTGCTCAGGAGCCCGGCCACGCCCACGCCGGTGCGGAAGCTGACGTGGTCCTGCGCCTCGACGGCCTTGCGCAGCACCCACTCCAGGGTGGACCGCCGCACGATGATCACCTTCAGGTCGTCGTCACCGGGCCGCGGCTCGCCGAGGGCGGCCGTCATCGCCATGGTGGTGCCGCCGGCCGCGAACAGGTCGTCGAGCACGTCGGGGAAGCGGTCGCGCAGGGTGACCTGCAGGCGGGCCAGGAAGCCGTGGGTCTGGTGCACCTGGGGAGCGCCGCGTCGCTCGGTGGCGAACGCCTCCTCGGCATCGGCGAGGGGCGTGAGCACATCTCGCTCGAGGAGCGTGACCTGGTGGCCGGCCCGCCCGAGGGCGAGGGCGGCGGTGAGACCGCCCACCCCGCCACCGACGATCAGCACGTGCTCCTGCATCGACACCCCTCCGAGCCAGCGCCCGTGGCAACGAGCGTTTCCAGCAACCTAGGCTATGGTAACGGGCGTTGCCAACCTCCTCGTCCGCCTCCGCTCGCAACCCCACCCGTTGGGTTGGGCTCCCCGCCGAAGACCGGCGGGCTGAGCGCCGCACGCTCCTGCTCGACGCCGCCTTCGAGCTGCTCGGCACCGAGGGCTGGGAGGCCACCACCGTGCGGGCCGTCTGCCAGGCGGCGCGGCTCAACCCGCGCTACTTCTACGAGAGCTTCGATGACATCGACGCGCTGCTCGTCGCCGTGTACGACCGCCTCGTGGAGCAGCTCGGCCGCGACGTGCTCGCCGCCGTGGGCGCAGCCGGCGCCGACCCGCGCGCCCAGGTGCGGGCGGCTCTCGACTGCATCGTCGGCTTCGTGGACGACGACGGCCGCCGCGGCCGGGTGCTCTACGTCGAGGCCCTCGGCAACGAGCCGCTCAGCCGTCGTCGCCTCGAGACCGGGCATGCCCTCGTGGCGCTGGTGGAGCAGGCCGGCGCCGAGCGCCACGGCCAGCCCCGCCCCGGCGAGCGCATGGGACGCATCGCCGCCGCCATCCTCGTCGGCGGCACCGGTGAGCTCATCGCCGCCTGGCTCGACGGGCGCATCGACGTGCCCCGCCAGCAGCTCGTCGACGACGCCACCGAGCTGTTCCTGGCCATGGGCGACACGGCCGCCACCGTCGCCGCCCGCCGCGCCCCCTGAACCACGCGGTACTAGGTTCCCGCGCCATGGACAGCGACCCGGAGAAGCGCCAGCGCGGGCTCGAGACGATGGCCGCCGTGTACGGCTGGCCCGAGGTGGGCGACGGCCCCGGGGACTTCTTCGGCTACACGGTGGAGCACCTCTTCGCCGAGATCTGGAACCGGCCCGGCTTGTCGTTCCGCGACCGGCGCCTCTTGCTCATCGGCCTGCTCGTGGGTCGAGGCCAGCACGATGTGGTGGGCCTCCAGGTGGAGGCCGCGCTGGCCAACGCGGAGCTGTCCGCCGACGAGCTGCGCGAGATCGTGATCCTGCTCAGCCACTACGCCGGCTGGCCCGATGGCGCCAAGCTCAACAGCCAGGTCGAGCAGCTCATCGCCCGGGCCGCCAAGCAGGCCGCCAAGCAGGCCGCGCCGGACGACCCGGCCCCCTGATCTGTTCCCCTGGTCTGTCCACCTGATCTGAGTGGTCAGGTCGGTCGCAAGACGTTGGCCAGGCGGGTGAGGGCGCCTGCTGTGCGCGCCCCCCACCAGAGCAGGTCGCGCCCGTCGACGAGCACCACCGGCGCCACGGTCTCGAGCTCAGCGCGGTGGCGCTCGGCGAACGGGTACGGCTCGCTCGGCCCGATGACCAGGTCGACCGACCGTGCCGCTGCATCAGCGAGACCGAGCTCCGGGTAGGCGCCGTCGGCGGCGGCCACGTTGGCGATGCCGAGCGCTCGCAGCACCGCCGAGCCGTAGGTGGGCTCGCCCAGGGCCATCCACGGCCGTCGCCAGATCGGGACGTAGGCCCGCAGGGATGCCGGCGGCTCGTCGACGTGTCCGAGCGGCGTCCAGGTGGCGCCGACCACCTCCGCCAGGCCGGCCATCTGCTCGTCGAGGTGGGCCAGGTCACGGACGGCCAGCACGTGCACGGCGATCCCTGCGGCGACCAGCGCGTCGTGGTCCTCGCGGCGGTTCTCCTCCTCGTCGACCACCACGAGGTCGGGGAGGAGGTCACCGATGGCGGCCAGGTCAGGATCCTTGGTGCCGCCGATGTGGTGGAGGTCGGGCTGCTCGCAGAAGCGCGTGCAGGCCACAGGTTCGATGCCCCACGCCAGCAGCGTCTCGGTCACCGATGGCACGAGGCTCACGACGCGCGGCGAGGAGGTCACCGCCCCATGGTGCCGCGCCGGGGGTGGGGCTGGCACGTGACCGGGCGTGAGGTGCCCGGCCGTGACGGCGTGGTCAGTCGACTCCCCCATGGCGACTCTGTCGCGCTCGGGCGTCAGCCGATGCTGACCTGAGCCACCGACGGGGGCAGGTGGGGCGTGCCGTCGCGCATCGGGGGGAACTGGAAGGTGGCCGCCGTGGTGCCGCGGGTCATCGTGGTGATGGGTGGCTCGTCGAGCGTCTCGTTGGCGTCGTCGATGGTGATCTCCCACCGGCAGTGCGGTACCCGGTCGGCCGGGAGGCGCGGCGGACGGTGGACGTGGCTGATGTGGGCCTTGGGGTTCACCGCCTGCGCGGTGGGGTCGAACGTGGCGTCCTCGATCGTGTGGCACATGCCGGTGATGGCCCGCTCGCCCCACGGTTCGACATCGAGCAGCGCTCCGCA
>JBKJIL010000274.1:0-4949 GCA_046598435.1 Acidimicrobiales bacterium | reverse complement strand
CCGCGGGCCCGTCGGGCCTGCCAGCGGCCGCAGGGCCGTCCGGAACGGCCACGTCGGCCGGACCCGGCGGCAGCCCGCTGTCGACGGCCGCCAAGGTGGTCGCCCGCCGCCCGCGCGGCGTGATCTTCGCCGGCGCGGCGGCCGGTGTGGCGCTGGCGGCCGCCGCCATCGTCGTCACGACGGGCGGCGGCGACGAGGAACCGACGGCGACGACCGCCGCCGTCGTGGTCGGCGGCCCGACGTCGAGCGAGCCCACGACGACCACGGCGGCGCCCACGGGGGCACGCGGCCTGGCCGGCATCGTGGAGCTCGTGGCGGGGAACGGGTCCGACGACGGTGCCGGCCGGCCTGGTCCCGCAGCCGACGCCAGCCTCGGCAGCAACCCGCGCTTCGCGGTCGCTCCCAACGGTGACGTGTTCGTCATCAGCTCGGCACCGGTCGTACTCCTGGTGCACGACGGTGGGATCGCGGAGATCTACACGGGCGGAGAGGGCGAGTTCGCGTTCGGGGGCGTCGCCATCGGTCCGGACGGTGACGCCTACGTCACGATGAGCACCGGCGTGAAGCGGATCGGTGCCGACGGCTCCTCCGAGCTGGTCCTGGACGCCGAGGCCAAGGGCCTTGGGAGCTCCTTCGGCCCGATCGCCTTCGACGGCGCCGGCAGCTTCTACGTCTTCGACCGTTCGACGTACCGGGTGTTGCGCCAGGGTGCGGACGGCAGCCTCAACCAGGTCGCCGGCACGGGAGCGCAAGGCCCCGCCGGTGGGGCACCCGTCGGCGACGGTGGTCCCGCCACCGCCGCCCCGCTGAACGCCGTCGAGCAGCTGGTCGTCGATGGCCAGGGCAACCTCCTGCTGGCGGACGTCGGGCAAGCCGTGGTGCGATCGATCGGCGCCGACGGCACGATCAGCACCATCGCCGGTGGGGGCGCCGAACGGTTGGGGAACACTGCCGGAGAGTTCGCTCCCGATGGCACGGCAGCGACCGACCTGGAGCTCGGGCAGGTGACCGGGGTGGCGGTCGACGGGGATGGCCGGGTGTACGTGGCCGACTCGCTCTACCATGTCATCGTCCGCTTCGAGCCAGGTGGGGGGATCGAGCTCGTCATCGGCGACCAGGCCGGCGTGACCGAGGAGCTCGGCCGACCGGCCAACCAGACGCGGATCACCACCGCTGGCAGCCTCGCCATCGATGCGACGGGCAACCTCGTCTTTCTCGACGGCCGCTCCATCCGTCGCATCGTCGACGGCGCCGCCTGACCCGACGATCGAGCTGTCGGGCCGGTGTCGCATGCCGCCTGCTCCTCGTTACCGCACCTGCTGGTCGAGCAGCATGCCGATCGTCAGCGCCAGCGGATCGCGCACGAGGAGCTCGTCGGCCTCAGGGTGTCCGGTGATCGGCAGGGTGGGCTTCTGGTCGGGGGGCACAGGCGTCGAGCGTAGAGCGGCGGAGACCGTCAGCCGCCGCAGTCCACTGCGGCCGGCCCACCGCTGGCGGTTCAGGGTGGCGGGGCCTGGGTACGTTGCCGCCGTGGCCCAGATCCCCCGCCCTCGTCGCACGCTGTTGACCCTCGGCCTCGTCGGTGTCGGCGCTGCCGCGGCACGACGGCGTCGGCCCCGACGCGGTCCGGCGGCGGTGCGCGAGGTCCGTCACCTGGACCTGGAGCCCAACCCGGATGGGGCCGGCGTGGTCCTGGCCGTCAACCCGGGGGCCGGCTCCTCGGGGGCGGAGACAGCCGAGGACCTGCGCAAGCGGCTCCCCCAGGCGGAGGTGATCGAGCTCGAGGACCCGGGGGACCTGGCCGAGGTGCTGGAGGCCGCCGCCCTCCGGGACGGCGTGCGGGCCATCGGTGCCGCCGGCGGGGACGGCACGCTCAACTGGGCGGCGTCGATCGCGGCGGCGCACGGGATGCCCCTGGTGGCCATCCCCGGCGGCACCCTCAACCACCTGGCCTGCGACCTGGGGCTGGTCGACGCCGCCGACACGGTGGCCGCCGTCGCGGCCGGCGATGCCGTCGAGGTCGACCTGGCCAGGATCGGCGACCGCCCGTTCCTCAACACGGCCAGCTTCGGCTCGTACGCCACGTTGGTGGACGAGCGAGAGAAGCTCGAGGACCGGATCGGCAAGTGGCCGGCCGCGGTCGTCGCTGCCGTGCGCGTCCTGCGCCGCGAGCGCCCCATCGAGGTGGAGCTCGACGGCGAGCCCCACGAGCTGTGGATGATCTTCATCGGCAACTGCCGGTACAAGCCCGACGGCTTCGCCCCCGCGCGCCGGGAGCGCCTGGATGACGGGCAGCTCGACGTGCGAGTGATCGATGCCAAGCACCCGTGGTGCCGCACCCGGGTGGTGGTGGGCCTGCTCACCGGCCGACTCGGTCGCAGCCCGGTGTACCGGCAGTGGGCGTGCACGTCGTTGCACGTGCGCTCGATGGATGGGCCGCTGCGCCTTGCCTGTGACGGCGAGACCTTCGACGGGGCGGCCGAGCTCGACGTCCTCAAGGCCGGTGAGCGGGTGGCCGTGTACTCCTACGCCAGCCGCGGGTCGAGCGCCTCGGGGTCCACCCCGTAGCGCTCGATGGCGTCGTTCACGGCCGCCACCTTGACGTCCCCCTGTGCTGCCAGCGCGGCCAGGGTCGCCACGACGATGTTCCCGGCGTCGACCTCGAAGTGGTGCCGGAGGGCCTCCCGTGTGTCGCTGCGGCCGAAGCCGTCGGTGCCGAGCGAGGTGTAGGTGCGCTCGGCGGGGACCCACCGGGAGATCTGGTCGGGGACGGCCTTCATGAAGTCGGTGACGGCCACGACGGGGCCCTCCCCGGCCAAGAGCTGGGTGACGCGGGGCACCCGCGCCGGCGCGTCGGGGTGGAGCCGGTTCCAGCGCTCGGCGGAGAGCGCCTCTTCCCTGAGCCGCTTGTAGCTGGTGGCCGACCACAGCTCGGCGCCGACGTCGAAGTGCTCGGCCAGCTCGGCCTGGGCCTGGCGGGCGGCCAGGTTGGCAGAGCCGGAGAAGAGGATCGTCGCCGTGCTGGCGCCCTCGGGGGCCGCCGCCCAGCGGTAGAGGCCTTCGATCACCCCGGCTGCCGCTCCCTCGGGCCGGGCGGGCATCACCTGGTTCTCGTTGTAGAGCGTCAGGTAGTAGATGACGTCCTCGCCGTCGACGTACATCCGCTGCAGGCCTGCTTCCACGAGGGTGGCCACCTCGTAGGCGAAGGCGGGGTCGTAGGCCTCGATCACCGGGTTCACCGAGGCCAGCAGCAGGCTGTGGCCGTCCTGGTGCTGCAGGCCCTCGCCGAGGAGCGTGGTCCGGCCCGCGGTGGCGCCGAGCAGGAAGCCACGCGCGCGGGCGTCGGTGGCTTGCCAGATGAGGTCACCCACCCGCTGGAAGCCGAACATCGAGTAGAAGGTGAAGAACGGCACCATGGGCACGCCCTGGGTGGCGTAGCTGGTGCCGGCCGCGATGAAGCTGGCCAGGCCGCCCGCCTCGGTGATGCCCTCCTCGAGGATCTGTCCCGACTGCGACTCTTTGTAGGACAGGAGCAGGTCGTGGTCCACCGGCTCGTAGTGCTGACCCTGGGACGCGTAGATCCCGAAGTCCTTGAAGAGGGCGTCCATCCCGAAGGTGCGGGCCTCGTCGGGGACGATGGGCACCACGCGCGGCCCGAACTTCTCGTCTCGGCACAGGTTGCGCAGGAGGCGGGTGAAGGCGGTGGTGGTGGAGGCGGCCTGCTTGCCCGATCCGGCCAGCACCTCGGCAAAGGCGCCCTCGGCGGGCAGCTCGAGGGGGCGCTTGTCGCGCACCGAGCGGTGGGGCAGCGGACCATCGAGGGCCTGGCGGCGCTGGCGCATGTACTCGAGCGCCTCGGAGCCCTCCTCGAGCACGATGTAGGGCGGCTCGGTGCCGTCGACCAGCGACGCCTCGGGCACCTCGTCGTGCAGGTGGAGCCGATCGCGCAGGAGGAGCAGCTGGTCGGTGGTCATCTTCTTGATCTGGTGGGTGGCGTTGCGGCCCTCCACGTCCGGGCCGAGCGTCCAGCCCTTGATGGTCTTGGCGAGGATGACGGTGGGAGCGCCCTCCTGTTCGGTGGCGGCCTGGTAGGCGGCGTAGAGCTTCTTGTAGTCGTGCCCGCCGCGGGGCAGGTTGCGGATCTCTTCGTCGCTGAGGTGCTCCACGAGCTTGCGCAGCCGCGGGTCGGGGCCGAAGAAGTGCTCGCGGGCGTAGGCGCCCGACTCCACGGCGTAGCGCTGGAACTCGCCGTCGACGGTGGTGTTCATCTTGTTGAGGAGCACGCCGTCGACGTCCCGCATCAGCAGGTCGTCCCACTTGCCGCCCCACACCACCTTGATGACGTTCCAGCCCGCCCCGCGGAAGACGGCCTCCAGCTCTTGGATGACCTTGCCGTTGCCGCGCACGGGCCCGTCGAGTCGCTGGAGGTTGCAGTTGACCACGAAGGTGAGGTTGTCGAGCTGCTCGCGAGCGGCGACCGAGATGGCGCCTAGTGACTCGGGCTCGTCGGTCTCGCCGTCGCCTAGGAAGCACCACACCCGCGACTTCGAAGTATCGGCCAAGCGGCGATGGAGAAGGTAGCGGTTGAACCGGGCCTGGTAGATGGCGTTGATCGGGCCGAGGCCCATCGAGACCGTGGGGAACTCCCAGAAGTCGGGCATCAGCCGGGGGTGTGGATACGACGACAGTCCTTCGCCGCTGAGCTCTTGGCGGAAGTGGTCGAGTTGCGATTCGGAGAGCGGGCCTTCGAGGTAGGCCCGGGCGTAGATGCCGGGAGCAGCGTGACCCTGGAAATAGACCTGGTCGCCGGGAAGGCCATTCTCCTTGCCCCGGAAGAAGTGGTTGAACCCGACCTCGTAGAGGCTGGCCGACGAGGCGTAGGTCGACAGGTGACCGCCAATCCCGTCGGACAACGCGTTGGCCCGCGTCACCATGACGGCCGCGTTCCA
>JBKJIL010000287.1:0-3334 GCA_046598435.1 Acidimicrobiales bacterium | reverse complement strand
TCTGGGGGCCGATGGGCGGCTACATCGCCTCGTTCGCCCTGCGCGCCGCAGGGGCGTCCGGCGCGAGCCCGCATCCAGCCGCCTTCTCGTGCCACTACTTCGCAGCGGCCCGCTTCGAGCCGATCGACATCCGGGTGGAGATGCGCAAGTCGGGTCGCTCGGCGAGCGCGCAGCGGGTGGAGATCACGCAGGAGGGCCGGCCGATCCTCGACGCGATGGTGTGGAGCTCCGCCGACAACGAGGGCCTCGAGCACGACGAGACGGTCGCCCCCGACGTGCCCGGCCCGTCGGAGCTGCCGAGCATCGAGGAGCTGCTGCCGCCCGATGCCGAGCCGCCGTTTCCCTTCTGGCTGAACTTCGACGCCAAGCCGATCCACTTCGAGGTCGACTGGCCGCCCGAGGGCCCGCGGCCCGCCGCCTGGAAGGAGTGGCTGAAGTTCCTCCCGAACGCCACCTTCGACGACCCGTGGCTCGACGCGGCCCGCTCGGTGATCCTCGTCGACCTGCCGAGCTGGCCGTCAGCACACCGGCCCCACGCCTGGCAGCAGCCGCCGTTCATGGCGCCCACGCTCGATCTCAACGTGGCCTTCCACCAGCCCACCGCGCAGGAGGAGTGGTTGCTGTGCGACGGTGCCGCGCCACTGTCCACCCGCGGCCTGTTCGGGTGGACGGCCCGCGTGTGGTCGCCCGGCGGCAAGCTGCACGCCTCGGGCGGGGGTCAGTGCCTCTACCGCAAGCTGCGCCCGCAGGCCTGACGGCGCGCCCCGCGGCTCGGCGGACTCCTACTCGACCCGTTCGTAGACCGCGACCTGGTTCTCGCTGTCGGACGTGAACGGGCTTCGCCTCCAGTCGGCCCACCGCTCCTGCAGTCGCAGCCCAGCCAGCCTTGCCATCAGGTCTGTCTCCGAAGGCCACACGTAGCGGTATGGCGCGGCGTGGTGGACGAGCCGTCCCTCGACCGTCATCCAGTGGTGCGACGACGCGATCTGGCCGACGAGATCGTCGAAGACCTCGATCCCGACGTGGTCGCGATCGCGTTGGAAGACGTGGGCGTCCCCCGGCCGCATCCCTCGAAGCTGGGGGACGATCACCTCCAGCACGAACCTGCCGCCGGGTTCGAGGTGGCGCGCGGCGTTGCGGAACACGGCGACCTGCTCGTCCTGCGTGGTGACGTTCATGATGGCGTTCCACACCAGGTAGACGAGCGTGAACCCGCCGTGCACCTCGGTGCAGGTCATGTCGCCGACCGTCACCGGCAGCGCGTCGCCACCCGGCCGGCGGCGAAGCTCGGCGGCCATGTGGGGCGACAGCTCCACGCCGTGCACCTCGATGCCCCGGCGGCTCAGGGGCAGCGCAACCCGACCGGTGCCGATGGCAAGCTCGAGCGCCGGGCCACCCCCGGCCAGCTCTTCGAGAACGTCGACGGTGGGATCGAGGACCGACGGATCGAACATGTGCGCCGACGTTGCGTCGTACGCCTCGGCGATGTCTCGACCCCACGTGTTCAACGCCATGGGCGCCAGCCTGGCGCGTTCGTGCGCGCTCGATCGATGCCTTTTCGAACGGCGGTGCCTCCGCGGCGCCCTCGTGGCTCGCGGACGGCGTGGTCAGCCACGTGACCACACCGGCGATGGTCGCGCAGCACCTCCACAGTGGAGTCCGAGCACGACGACATGGCCCGTGCCATAGGGGTCGGGCTCGGTGGCCACGCGCGCCGCGCCAAGCTTCTCCACGGCCCGCTGCGATCTGATGTTCCCCGAGTGCACCCGGAACAGCACGGTGTCGACCGCGGCGAACGCATGCTGGAGCATCAGCCGCTTCATCTCGCCGTTGTAAGGCCCACCCCACTGCGATCGGGCGAGGAACGTCCAGCCGATCTCCACCGCACGGCGAGCGTCGTCGTAGTGGTCGAACCGAGAGGTGCCGATCACCCGCCCGTCGACGCGGTCGATCGCCACCAGGGCGCCGCCGGAGGCCATCGCGTCGTCGAACCAGCGCGCGAAGCCGGCCGGGGTGGCCCGCTCCTTGGCAGGGTGCTGCTCCCACAGGAGCGGGTCCGAGGCGATGGCGAACAGGTCGTCAAGGTCGCCCGGTGCGAGCGGACGTAGCCGCACCAGGTCGCTCTCGAGCACCGGCTGGCGATCGAGGGGCCGCCATGCGTAGCGGATGTCGGGTGCCCGCTCCTCGTTGTCGCCCGCCGTCGTGTCGGTAGCCACGAAGCCATGCCGCTCGTAGAACCGGCGCGCCCCCGCGTTGGCCTGAAAGGTCCAGAGCTCGAGCCCGGTGGGCCGTCGCTGCTTCGCCAGCGCCAGGAGCTCGCGGCCGATCCCTTGGCCCACCCGGACGGGGTCGACGTAGAGCTGGTCGACGCACCCCTCGTCCAGCACGAGCAGCGCGAGGACGGTTCCATCCTCGTCGGCGACCCACACCTCCCTCGTGGGGAGCACCACGTCGGCGAGCCAGGCGCGCACCTCGGCGTCGGTGTTTGCCGGGGTTGGGATCGCGGGGATCGACGCCCGCCGAGACCGGAGCCACACCGTTGCCACCGCGTCGGCCTCGTGAGGGCGAGCGCGCCGGAGATCCACTAGCGACGGCGCGAGCGATCGGCTCGCTTGGGTTCGAGAGCGACCGGGATCGGCCCCGCGGCCAGCCCGGTGCTTGGCATGCAGCACGCCAGGTCGGTGCGACACGACGGCGGTGGCGCCGAGGCCTCGAGGGCCGCCCGCACCGAGTCGAGCTGCGCGCCGAACTGCTGGAGCTCGGCGATCCGATCAGCGATCTCAGCCTTCTTCGCCGCGATCAGGAGCCCCACTCGGTCGTGCGTCGCCGCGCAGTTCGCGCCGTCCCAGATCGGGAGCAGCTCAGTGATCTGCTCGCAGCTGAGGCCCATGCGACGGGCCCTGGAGATGAAGAGCAGGCGGGCCGCCGAATCATCGTCGTAGTCCCGGTAGCCCGACGGCGTGCGGTCCGGGAGGGTGAGGAGGCCGATCCGCTCGTAGTAGCGGACCGTCGAGGTGGCGACGCCAACCCGCTCGGCCAGCTCAGAGATCCGCATGCCGTCAGCCTAAGCACTGCACCCGGGTTCATGGTCAAGAGGCTTGACCTTGCATTCGGGTGCAAGCCGTACGGTCCTGGCGATGGACCGAGACGACGGTCCCGAGCAAGGAGCACCGAGATGAGCACCTACACCCGAGACAACACCGACCTCGCCGTGGATCTCGGCGACCTGGGCCAGCAGCACCGCGCCGAGGCGGGCGGGATGCTCGTCGCCATCGAGCGATGGCAGGCCGGAGTCGATACCGGCGACATGTTCAAGGACCTGCCCGGAGGTGCA
>JBKJIL010000311.1:0-15516 GCA_046598435.1 Acidimicrobiales bacterium | reverse complement strand
AGGGCGAGTCGGCGGCAGCCTGCATCCGAGCGGGATCGAGCTGCATCGTGGCGTAGAGCCCGGCGATGGCAGAGAGCGCGAGCGACACCTGGTCGACCGCATCGAACAGCGGTTCCTTGTCCTCCTGCAGATCGCGGTTGTAGGCGAGGGGCAGGCTCTTGAGGGTGGCCAACAGGCCGGTGAGGATGCCGATGAGGCGCCCGGCCATGCCGCGGGCCAGCTCGGCGATGTCGGGGTTCTTCTTCTGCGGGAGCATCGAGCTGCCGGTGGAGTACCCATCGTCGAGGCGGGCGAAGCCGAACTCCTCGCTCGTCCAGAGCACGATCTCCTCCCCGATGCGCGACAGGTGGATCCCGAGGAGCGTGAGGGCGAAGAGGCCCTCGGCGACGAAGTCGCGATCCGACACTGCGTCGAGGCTGTTCTCGAAGCGGGCCGCGAAGCCGAGGTCGGCGGCCACGCCGTCGGGGTCGAGCGGGATCGACGAACCCGCCAGCGCACCGGCGCCCAGCGGTGAGACGTCAGCGCGACGCCGAGCATCGAGGAGCCGGTCGACGTCGCGCGCCAGCGCCCAGCCGTGGGCCAGGAAGTGGTGGGCCAGCGACACCGGCTGGGCCCGCTGCAGGTGCGTGTAGCCGGGCAGGTACGTGTCACCCGCGTCGACGGCCCGCTGGAGCAGCACCTCCTGCAGCGCCAGCACGCGGCCGGCCACGTCGAGCAGGGCCCGCTTCGTGTAGAGCCGCAGGTCGGTGGCCACCTGGTCGTTGCGGGAGCGACCGGTGTGGAGCTTGGCGCCCGCGCCGCCGGCCAGCTCAGTGACGCGTCGCTCGACGGCGGTGTGGATGTCTTCGTCCGACGGCCCGAAGGCGAACGTGCCATCGGCCAGCTCCGCCTCGACGGCATCGAGGGCGCCGACCACGGCATCGCGCTCGACCTCGGTGAGCACCCCGGCGCGCACCAGCCCGCGCACGTGGGCGCGCGAGCCGGCGATGTCGTCGGGGGCGAGGCGCTGGTCGTACGGGAGGCTGACGGTGTAGGCCAGGAGCTCGTCCGCCGGGCCGCCTTCGAAGCGTCCGTGCCAGAGGGTGGCCATCAGTGCTCGTCGGGGCCCTGCGGGGGCGTGTGAGGCGCGTGGGCACTCAGGTGCCCCTGGGTGCCGGCCCAGGTCTCCACCGACAGGCCCCACAGGCGCACGAAGCCAGCCGAGTCCTCGTGACGGAAGCTGTCCTCGGCGTCGTAGGTGGCGAGGCCGTAGTCGTAGAGGCTGTGGGGGCTACGGCGGCCGGTGACCTCGCACGAGCCCGGGGACAGGTGCAGCCGCACGTCGCCGGTCACGTAGCGCTGAGTCTCGGCCATGAAGGCGTCGAGGGCCTGCTTCAGGGGGCTGAACCAAAGACCGTCGTACACGAGCTCCGCGTAGCGGGGTTCGAGGCGGGCCTTCTCCCGCTGCACGTCGCGCTCGAGGCAGATGCCCTCGAGGTCGCGGTGGGCGAGGATCAGGGCCAGGCTGCCCGGGCACTCGTAGGTCTCGCGGCTCTTGATGCCGACCCGGCGGTTCTCCACCATGTCGAGCCGGCCCCAGCCGTAGGCGCCCACGAGGTCGTTGAGGCGCTGCACGACCCCGAGCGGGGTGAGGTCCTCACCGTCGACGCGCACCGGCACGCCCGCTTCGAAGCTGATCTCGACGTCGATCGGCTCGTCGGCCGTGGGCTTGGTGAGGAGCCAGACGCCTTGGGGCGGACGGTTCCACGGATCCTCCATCTCGCCGCACTCGATGGCCCGGCCCCAGATGTTGTCGTCGATGGAGTACACCTTCTCCTTCGTCGCCACGATCGGGATCTGGTGGTCGTAGGCGTAGAGGATGCTGTCCTCGCGGGTCATCCCCCAGGTGCGCACCGGTGCGATCACCTCGAGGTGCGGCGCCAGGGCCCGGGTCGACACCTCGAAGCGCACCTGATCGTTGCCCTTGCCGGTGCACCCGTGGGCGACGGCGTCGGCACCGTGGAAGCGGGCCGCGTCGACCAGGTGCTTCACGATGACGGGGCGAGACAGCGCCGAGACCAGCGGGTAGCGGTTCTCGTAGAGGGCGTTGGCAGCCAGGGCGGGCATGCAGTACTCGGCTGCGTACTCCTCCTTGGCGTCGACGACGATGGCGTCGACGGCACCAGCGGCGCGGGCGCGCTCCTTCACCACGTCGTAGTCCTCAGCGGCCTGGCCGACGTCGACGGCGAGGGCGATGACCTCCACGCCGAGGTTGTCGATCATCCACCGGACCGCGACGGAGGTGTCGAGGCCGCCGCTGTAGGCGAGGACGACGCGCTTGGCCATGCTGTGGTTCCTTTGCTGGTGTGGGTTGGGGTTCAGAGTCCGGCGAGGTCGGAGAGCTGGCGGGCCACGGCGGCACCACCAGCGTCCTCGGTCACGACGACGATCAGGGTGTCATCTCCGGCGACGGTGCCGAGCACCTCGGCCAGGCCGGCCCGGTCGAGGGCGGAGCCCACGACGTGGGCCGAGCCGGGCGGCGTGCGCAAGACGACGAGGTTGCCGGAGTGGGCCACCTCGACCACCCAGTCGCCGAACACGCGCCGGAGGTGGTCTTCGGGGGCCCGCTGCTCGGCGGGGAGCTCGGGGATGGCGTAGACGGTGTCGCCGCCGGCGACGCGCACCTTGATGGCGCCGAGGTCCTCGAGGTCGCGCGACACAGTGGCCTGGGTCGCCTGCACGCCGTCGGCGGCCAGCAGCTCCACGAGGTGGGCCTGGCTGGTGACGGCCTGCTCGGCGAGGAGGCGCACGATGCGGTGCTGGCGCTGGGGCTTGGCGAGGGCCATCGGCTCAGGCCTCCTCGAGCAGGAAGCGCAGCAGGCCCCGGAAGGCGTGCAAGCGGTTGTGGGCCTGGGTGAACACGACGCTCTGCACCCCGTCGACGACCGAGGCGGCCACCTCCTCGCCGCGATGGGCGGGCAGACAGTGCATGAAGACAGCGTCGGAGACGGCCGCCGCCATCACGTCGTCGCCGACGGTGAAGCCCTCGAAGGCCCGGCGCCGCAGCTCGGCCTCGGTCTCGTGGCCCATCGACGCCCACACGTCGGTGTGCACCGCGTCGGCCCCCGCCGCGGCCTCGACGGGGCGGCTGGTGAGGAACGGCGCCTCGGCCAGCCCGGCTGCGATGAGCCGCTCGACATCGGCTTCGGTGGGCCCGTAGCCCGGAGGGCTGGCCATGCGCAGCGTCATGCCCGTGCGGGCGGCGGCCAGGCTCAGGCTGCGGGCGACGTTGTTGTAGTCGCCGATCCAGCACACCGTTCGACCAGCCAGCGCGCCCCAGTGCTGCTGCATGGTGAGCAGGTCGGCCAGCGCCTGGCAGGGGTGTCCGGTGTCCGAGAGGAGGTTCACGACCGGGATGGACGACGCCGCGGCCAGCTCCTCGAGGGCACGGTGGGCGTAGACGCGGCCGGCCAGCACCGCGTGGTAGCCGCTCAGCACGGCGGCGATGTCGGCGAGCGGCTCGCGGTCGTCGGAGCCGACCTCCTCGGTGCGGAAGGTGAGCGGGTGGCCGCCCAGCTGCACCACCGCCACCTCGCAGGAGTGCCGCGTCCGCAGCGACGGCTTCTCGAAGTACAGGCCGACCGAGCGACCGGCCAGCAGCTGCGGTCGATCCGGGTCGGCGGCCAGGGTCAGCACCTGTGCCACCTCGGCCGCGCTGAGGTCGTCGATCTCGAGGACGTGGCGCAGCGTCATGCCAGCGCCTTGACGATGAGCTCCACGGCGAGGTCGAGCTCGTCGTCGGAGATGAGCAGCGACGGTGCCAGCCGCAGGGCGGTCGGGGTGACAGCGTTGACGATGGCGCCCAGCTCCAGCAGCCGGGCGGCCACGGCCTTGGCGTCGCGGCCGTCGAGCTCCACCGCCAGCAGCAGGCCGAGTCCGCGGACGGCCGCGACCCCATCGAGCGCGAGCAGCGCGGTGGTGAGCCGCTCCCCCGCCCGACGAGCCCGTGCGGGCACGTCCTCGGCCTCCATGACCGCGAGGACTGCTCGCGCCGCGGAGGTGGCGAGCGGCTGGCCCCCGTAGGTGGTGGCGTGGTCGCCCGGCTCGAAGACAGCGGCGACCTCGCGCTTGGCCCAGCAGGCGCCGATGGGCACGCCGTTGCCGAGGGCCTTGGCCATGGTGACGACATCGGGCACGACACCGAGCTGCTGGTGGGCGAACCACGAGCCGCACCGCCCGAGCCCGGTCTGGACCTCGTCGACCATGAAGAGGATCCCGCGCTCGTCGCAGATCCGACGGACCCCCTGGAAGTACGCCGCGGTGGCCGGGTTCACGCCGCCCTCGCCCTGCACCGGCTCGAGGAGCACGGCGCTCACGGTGTCGTCGAGGGCGCCCTCGAGCTCGGCGAGGTCGCACCAGGCGACGTGCCGGAACCCCTCGGGGAGGGGTTGGAACACCTCGTGCTTGGCCGGCTGGCCGGTGGCGTGGAGGGTGGCGAGCGTGCGTCCGTGGAACGACCCGAAGGCGCTCACCACCACGTGGCGGCCCCGGCCGCCGAAGCGCCGGGCCAGCTTGAGCGCGCACTCGTTGGCCTCCGCGCCGGAGTTGGCGAAGAACACCTGACCCCGGGTGCCCTCCGCAGGCCAGCCCTCCTGCCGCACACCGAGGAGGCGATCGAGCGTGGCCGCGACCTGCGGGCCCACCTCGGTGCCGAAGAGGTTTGAGACGTGGAGCAGGGTCTGGGCCTGCTGGTGGAGGGCCTCGGCGATGGCGGGGTGGCTGTGGCCGAGGCTCGTGACGGCGAGGCCGGAGAGCAGGTCGAGGTACTTCGTGCCGGCGTCGTCCCAGAGCCAGGAGCCCTCGCCCCGCACGAGCGTGAGGGTCGTGGGCGGATACGTCGACATCAAGGGACTGCTCACCGGGAGGCCTCCGCCGTGATCATGGTGCCGACACCGGCATCGCTGAAGAGCTCGAGCAGCACGACGTGCGGGAGGCGCCCGTCGAGCAGATGGGCCGACCCCACGCCATGGGCCACGGCGTGGAGGCAGGCAGCGATCTTCGGGAGCATCCCGCCGGTCAGTGTGCCGTCGTTGATCATGGCTTGGAGGGTCGCGGCATCGACGCGGTTGATCAGCGACTCAGGATCGGCCAGGTCGGCCATCAGCCCCGGCACGTCCGTGAGGTAGATCACCTTCTCGGCGCCCAGGCTCTCGGCCAGGGCTCCGGCCACCGTGTCGGCGTTGATGTTGTAGGCCTGGCCGGTGGCGTCGGCGCCGATGGTCGACACGACCGGGATGAGGTCCTCGGCGAGGAGCCGCTCGAGCAGGGCCGGGTTGACGGCGTGGACGTCGCCCACGAAGCCGAGGTCCGGGTGACGGGCCTCGGCCAGGATGAGGCCGGCATCCTCGCCGCTCACGCCGACGGCCAGCGGGCCGTGCAGGTTGATGGCGCTGACGATCTTGCGGTTCACCTTGCCGACGAGCACCATGCGAGCGATGTCGACCGTCTCGGCGTCGGTCACCCGATGGCCGTCGCGGAACTCCGGGACCATGCCGAGGCGCTCCATCAGCGCGCTGATCTGAGGGCCGCCGCCGTGCACCACCACCGGGCGCAGGCCCACCGAGCGCATGAGGACGATGTCCTCGGCGAAGGTGCCGGCGAGGGCCGGATCGACCATCGCGTTGCCTCCGAACTTGACGACGATGACCCGCCCGCGGAAGCGCTGGATGTACGGCAGGGCCTCGACGAGCACGCCGGCGCGCGTCTCCGCGGCGAGTCGCTCGATGGCGGCGTCGGTCATGAGGTGCCCATGTTCTCGTCGACGTAGGCGTGGGTGAGGTCGTTGGTGAGCACCCGGGCTCGGCCCACGCCGAGGCCGAGGTCAGCGGTCACCTCGAGCCACTCCTGGTCCATGTAGGCGGCGAGGGCAGCCGCGTCGACGACCGCGTCGACCCCATCCTCGGCCACCGTGAGGTCGCCGTAGCGCACGCGCAGCCGGTTCGGCTCGAACTCGATCCCGGCGCTGCCCAGCTCGCTGGCGATGCGCCCCCAGTAGGGGTCCTTGCCGTACCACGAGCACTTCACGAGCTGGCTCTCGGCGACCTTGCGGGCCCCGCGGCGGGCCTCCTCGTCGGATGCGGCGCCGGTGACGTGGAGACGGACGACCTTGGTGTGGCCCTCCGCGTCGCCCACCATCTGGGTGGCCAGGTCCAGGCACACCTCGGCCACGGCCGCCGCGAAGGCGGCCGGATCGGCGGGCGGTCCAGCCTGGCCGGAGGCCAGCAGGATGACGGTGTCGTTGGTGGAGGTGCACCCGTCGACGGTCATGGCGTTGAAGCTGTCGGTCACGCCGGCGCGGAGCACCTCGGTGAGCACCTCGGGCTCGAGCGCCGCGTCGGTGGTGAGCACGGCGAGCATCGTGGCCATGTTGGGGGCCAGCATGGCCGCCCCCTTGGCCATGCCGCCGACGACGAAGCCGTCCCCGCGGACGAGCGCCTCCTTGCGGTGCGTGTCCGTGGTGCGCATGGCCTCGGCCGCCGCCACAGCGTGCTCTGGCGTGTCGCCGCGGCCGGCCACCAGAGCCGGGATGCCCGAGGCCAGGGCGCCCATCGGCAGGGTGTAGCCGATCAGCCCCGTGGAGCAGACCAGCACCTCCTCGGGGCGACACCCGAGCTCGGCCGCCACCAGCGCACACGAGGTCTCGGCGTCGGCCAGCCCGACCTCGCCGGTGGCGGCGTTGGCGCACCCGCTGTTCACGACGACGGCCACGGCCCGGCCCCCGGTGGCCGCCAGGTGGCGGTGGGTGGTGACCACGGGCGCGGCCGTCATCTTGTTCTGGGTGAACACGGCGGCGGCCGCGACCGGTTGGCCATCCGCGGTGGCCACCAGGCTGAGATCGGGATCGCCGGACGACTTGATGCCACAGGCGAACCCGCTGGCAGTGAACCCGGCTGCTGCGGTGACCGACATCAGGGGTACACCCCGGCGATGGGGAGGCCGGTGGGCTCGGGCAGATTGAGGAGGAGGTTGGCGCACTGCACGGCTTGTCCCGAGGCTCCCTTGGTGATGTTGTCGATGGCGCAGATGGCGACGACCCACTCGGTGCGCTCGTCGTAGCGAGCGGTCAGGTGGGCGCAGTTCGATCCGAGCGTGGCCTTGGTGGACGGCGAGCCGTCCAGCACCACCACGAAGGGCTCGTCGACGTAGGCGTCGCGGAAGAGGGCGAGCAACGACGCCGTGCTCGTGACGCCGGTCGGGCGGGCGTAGCAGGTGGCCAGGATGCCCCGGTTCATGGGTGCCAGGTGGGGGGTGAACAGCACCTGGGCGCCGGTCACCTGCTCGATCTCGGGCGTGTGGCGATGGTCGAGCAGCCCGTAGGCCGTGAAGTCCTCGTCCACCGAGCAGAACGTCGTGTTGGGCTTGGGTGCTCGACCGGCGCCCGACACCCCGGAGGCGGCGTCGACGATGACCCCCGTCGTGGCCACGACCCCCGCCCGCACCAGCGGGGCCAGGGCCAGGGATGCTGCGGTGGGATAGCAGCCGGGGACGGCGACGTGGGCCTTGGCGCGGATCTCGTCGCGGAACAGCTCTGGGAGGCCATAGGCGAAGTCCGGGAGCAGCGTGGGGGCGGTGTGGGGCTCGCCGTACCAGCGGGGGTAGAGCTCAGGATCCTGCAGCCGGAAGTCGGCGGCCAGGTCGACGAGGTGCCCGACCTTACCCATCAGCTCGGGGACGATGGCCTGGCTGGCACCGTGGGGCAGCCCGAGGAACACCAGGTCGAGCCCGGCCAGCGCCGACGGCTCATAGGGCGCGAAGGTCAACGCCGGGTAGGCGGCGGCCAGGCTCGGGTAGAGCTCGGCGGCTCGGGTGCCGGCTTGCGTGTCGCCGGTGGCCACCACCACGTCGAGCGCCGGGTGCTGCGACGCCAGCCGGAGCAGCTCCGCTCCCGTGAACCCTGATGCACCGACGATGCCCACCTGAACCATCCGAGAATCATTCACGATCCTGCATGAACATGCAAGATCGTGCGGGCGACGGCCGTTGGCTAGCGTTGGCGGGGCATGGCCAGCCCTTCCGTCGCCCCCCTCACCACCCACCAGACGGACCTCGACCAACGCACCGACGAGCGCCCCGAGACCGGCAGCCCGAAGGTCGCCCACATCGTCAGGGTGGACCCCGGGGAGTCGGCGGTCGCCAAGGTCACGGAGGCTCGGATCTACGGCTACGCCGTCGAAGCCCTCTGCGGCGAGCGATTCGTGCCCCAGCACGACCCGAAGAAGCTCCCGCTCTGCGGGATCTGCAAGGAGATCTACGACCTCTACCGCTCGATGGGCGACGGCGGGCTGAACGAGACCCCAGGCGACTGACGCCCGGCGTCAGTCGTCAGTCGTCGTTCTTCCCGTGCCCGTCGCCCTTGGGATCCTTGGGAGGAGCCGTGGCGGGCGGCACCGTCGCCGGCGGGGCCGTCGTGGTGGTGAGCGCCGGCTGGGTGACCGAGACCGGCTCCGAGGTCGGGGTGGGGGTGTCGAACCCGTCGTCGCCCGCCGAGACCGCGGCGACGAGCACCACGAGAACGAAGGCGGCGGCCAACATGCGCAGGGGGTTCTCGCGCCAGGTCGTGGCGATCCAGGCCACCGCGGCGGCCGGCGCCGCGGCACCCGGGTGGTGGGCGTCGGGGCCGACCACGTCGGGCCCGACCATGGCCGGCACGGGCATCACGGCCGTGCCGCCGCCCAGTGCCATCGCCTGGGTGCTGGCTTCGGGGTCTACCTCGTCGCCGACGGACGCGGCCGCCACCGGGGCACCGGCGGCCACGGTGTCGGGCCGCGTGGACAGCCTGGCCAGTCGATCGGCGACCTCCGTCGCGGTCGGTCGGTCCTCCGGCTGTCGGGTCGTCATGTCACGCAGCACCGGCTGCCAGTCGGCCGGCACATCGGTCTCGACGTCCGGATCACGGGCCAGACGGGCCAGTGCCACCTCGTGGCCGACGCCCGCAAACGCCGGTCGTCCGGTCAGGGCCTCGAGCAGCACCAGGCCGAGCGAGTAGACGTCGGCCGCCGGAGTGACGTCGTCGCCGCGCACCTGCTCCGGTGCCATGTAGGCGGCCGTCCCGATCGTGGTGGCCAGCGCGGTGACGCGAGTCGTGTCGAGCAGGCGGGCGATCCCGAAGTCGGCCAGCCGCGGACGCCCGTTGGCGCCGCACAGGATGTTGGACGGGGTGACGTCTCGGTGGACCACGCCGGCCTCGTGGACCGACGCCAGAGCAGCGGCCATGGCGGTGCCGACCTCGGCCGCCTCGCCCGGAGGGAGCGTCCCACGGTCGGCCAGGATCGCCCGGAGGGTGGGGCCGTCGATCAGCTCGAGCACCACGAACCCGTCGCCCTCGTGCTCGCCGGCATCGAAGACCTGCACCAGGCCGGGGTGGTTGAGCGCGGCCAGCGTGTGCACCTCAGCGTCGAAGCGGCTCCGATCGGCGAGGGCCTCCGCGCGGTAGACCTTCACGGCCACGGCGCGACGCAACAGGCCATCCTGGGCCTCGTAGACCTCGCCCATCCCGCCTCGGGCGATGAGGCGGACCAGCTCATAGCGCCCGCCGAAGATCTGCCCTACCAGGGGCGCGCCGCTCATCGAGGTGCTCACGAGGCCCGCTTACCCCACGACGCCGTGCCCCAACCGGCGCCGAGGCCCGCTCCCCGTGACGCGGTCAACCGCGTAGCGACGGGGGGAGCGCCGCCTCGACGGCGTCGATGATCGCCGTGCGCACCTCGGCCACGTCGGCCTCGGTGAGGGTGCGATCCGGCGCCTGCAAGCGCAGGGTGAAGGCGAGGCTCCGGCGGCCCTCGGCCACGGCGGCGCCCCTGAACACGTCGAACAGCCGGACCGACCACACCAGCGCCCCGCCGGCCTGACGGATGACGTCCCCGACGGAAGCGGCCGGCACGTCGTCATCCACCTCGAAGGCGAGGTCGATGTCGCTGCTCGGATAGAGGCTGAAGGATCGGTACGTCCGATCGCCGTGTGGCCGCTCGAGCAAGGTCGACAGGTCGACCTCGAGGTAGGCGACGCGCTCACCGATGCCGTAGGCCTCGAGCACCGCAGGGTCGATCTCGCCCACCCGCCCCACCTCGAGCTCGCCGAGGAGCAGACGGGCGGCCCGCGTCGGGTGGAGGCCAGGCAGCTCGCCGTTCTCGAGGCGGACGTGGTCGAAGCCGAGGCCCTCGGCCACCACGCGCCACAGATGGACGGCGGAGGTGGCGTCGAGGCCGGCCTCGACGACGCCCAGGACCTCACGCTCGTCGGGCAGCTCCGCGTCGGGGACGACGGGGCGGTTGAAGGTGTGACCGATCTCGAACAGGCGCACGCCGTGGTTGCGGTGGGACCAGTTGTAGGCCACCGCACCCACCAGGCCCGGCAGGAGCGAGGTGCGCAGCACCGACTGCTCGGCCACCAGCGGGTTGGCGATGGTGATCCCGTCGTCGGGCAGCCCACAGCGAGCCAGCTCACCCGGAGCCAGGAACGGCATCGGCATGGCCTCGGACAGGCCGCGCCCGACGAGGGTGGCCCGCAGCGCCCGCCGCTCGAGCTGTCGGGTCGACAGGGAGCCGGTGGTGGCGGCCCGGGGCAGCGTGCGTCCCAGGGCCGTGTAGCCGTGGTGGCGGGCGATCTCCTCGATCACGTCGATCTCGCTGGCCGAGTCGTAGCGCCAGGAGGGGATCTCGACATCCAGGTCGTCGCCGGCCGGAGTGGTGGCGAACCCGATGGGGTCGAGCAACGCCGCGATGCGGGAGACCCCGAGGTCGGCGCCGAGCAGTCGCGCAACGCGCGCGGTGCGCACCCGCACGGGGGGCCGCTCGGGCAACGTGCCCCGCGCCACCGACGATCCGGCCTCGAGCGGCGCCCCGAGCAGCTCCGCGAAGCGGTTCATGGCGAGGTCGATGATCTCCGGATCGGTGCCCTTCTCGAAGCGGGCCGACGCCTCAGAGCGCAGCTTGTGGCGCCGCGACGACTTCACGATCCCGATGGGGTGGAACCACGCCATCTCGAGCAGCACGTCGGAGGTGGCGTCGTCGATCTCGCTCGACGCGCCGCCCATGATGCCCGCCAACCCCACCGGGACGTCCGTGCCGTCGCAGATCAGCAGGTCCTCCACCGTGAGGTGGCGTTCCACCCCGTCGAGCGTGGTGAGGCGCTCGGCGTCGCGTGCCAGGCGGACGCGGAAGCCTGGGCCGGCCACCTTGGCCAGGTCGTAGGGGTGGTTGGGCTGGCCCAGCTCGAGCATCACGTAGTTGGAGACATCCACCACGTTGTTGATGGAGCGCATCCCGAGCAGCGCCAGGCGGGTCGCCATCTGGGGGTCGCCGGGGCCAACCGTCACATCACGGAGGACCCTCGCCTCGAAGTGCCCGCAGCGATGGGGGTCCAGGATCTCGACGTGCACGCCGCTGACGCGGTCCGCGGCCACGACGCCAGGCGCTGGCGTGGGCAACGCGTACGGGAGACCGAGCCGGGCGGCGAGGTCGCGCGCCACGCCGGCCACCGACATGGCATCGGGTCGGTTGGGGTTGATCTCGAGGTCGTAGAGGACGTCGCGCCCGATGCCCATGGCCTCGGTGAACGCCGTCCCCGGCTGGAGGTGACCGGGCAGGACGAAGATCCCGGCGTGGTCGTCGCCGAGACCGAGCTCCCGCGACGAGCACAGCATCCCGTTCGACCAGACCCCAGCCATCTTGCGACGGCCGATCTCCATGCCGTTGGGCATCACGGTGCCGATGGTGGCCAGCGGCACGAGATCGCCTGGTGCCATGTTGAAGGCCCCGCAGCCCACCTCGAGGGGTTCGCCGTCACCGGCGTCGACCACCACCATGTGGATCTTGTTGGCGCCTTCGACGGGCCGGGTCTCGAGGACCCGAGCCACCACGATGCCGTCGAGGCCCTCGCCGATGCGGTCGAGCTCCTCCACGGCCATGCCGAGGTCGCTCATCGTCTCGCCGAGCGCGACGGGGTCGCCCTCGAACGGGGCGAAGTCGCGCAGCCAGGAGAGGAGGACCTTCATCGGGGCGGTTCCTAGAACTGGGTGAGGAAGCGGATGTCGTTCGTGAACAGATCGCGGAGGTCGTGCACGCCGTGCGCGCTGGCCCCCAACCGGTCGAGGCCGAACCCGAAGGCAAACCCCTGCCACTCCTCCGGATCGATCCCACAGCTGGTGAGCACGTTCGGGTGCACCATCCCGCAGCCGCCGAGCTCGAGCCAGGACCCGTCCGGGCGCTGGATGTCGTACTCGGCCGATGGCTCGGTGAACGGGAAGTACGAGGGGCGCAGCCGAGAGGTGAAGTCGCCTCCGAAGAACGCCTTGGTGAAGGAGTCGAGGGTTCCCGCCAGGTCCGCGAAGGTGATGTCGCGGTCGATCACCAGACCCTCGATCTGGTGGAACACCGGCATGTGGGTGGCATCGGGGGTGTCCTGACGGAACACCCGCCCCGGCATCACCATGTAGAAGGGCGGCTCCTGGCCGCTCATCACCCGGACCTGCACCGGCGAGGTGTGGGTGCGCAGCAACGTGGAGCCCGGCTCCCCCATCTCCACGTACAGGGTGTCGTACATGTCCCGGGCCGGATGGTCGGGTGGGAAGTTCAAGGCCCCGAAGTTGTGCCAGTCGGTCTCCACCTCCGGGCCCTCGGCCACCGTGAAGCCCATCCCCACGAACACGTCCTCGAGTCGCTCCATGGACTGGGTGACGAGGTGGAGGTGGCCGGCGCCGCCGACAGGGGGCACCTCCGTGAGATCGAGGCGCTCGGCCTGCAGCTGCTCGCGCCGAGCGGTCGCCTCCAGCAGCGAGCGACGGTTCGACAGCGCCGCCTCGAGCGCGTCGCGCACCCGGTTGATGGCCCCACCCACCTCGCGTCGCCCCTGATCGTCGAGGCCACCGAGCTTCGCCTTGAACGACGAGAGCGTCGACTTCTTGCCCAGCAGCTCCTGATCGAGGGCCCGCAGGTCCTCCAGGGTGACGGCGGCCGCGATCCGGGGCACGGCGGCAGACTCGATGGCGGCGATGTCGTCGAGCATGGTGACTGCGATGCTCCCCGGTCAGGCCGGGCCGTCGCCAATCGGTTCCGCGTCGGCGTGCTCGCGCTCGAAGGCGTCGGTGGGCAGCGTGAAGCGGAACCGGCTCCCCTGGCCGAGCTCGGAGCTGGCCGTGAGCGTGCCGCCGTGCGCCTCCACCAAGCCCTGGCTGATCCACAGCCCGAGACCTGTGCCCGTGGGGCGGCCGTGGTCGCGCCGGAAGAACTTGGTGAACACGCGGGGCAGGTCCTCGGCGGGGATGCCCTCGCCGATGTCGGTGACGGCGACCGCCACGGCGTCGCCCTCGACCTCGCCGATGACCTTCATTGCCTTCGGGCTGCCGTACTTGGCCGCGTTCTCGACGAGGTTGGTGAGGACCTGCTCCACCTTGTCGGGGTCGGCGTACACGTGGGGCACGCTGGGGTCGAAGGCGACCGAGCACTCCAGCTCGGGGATCCCCATGCGCACCTTCTCCACCACCGATGCAGCCAGGGCGGGGAGGTCGACCATCTGGCGGCGCAGCACCAGCCGACCCGTCTCCAGCCGGGAGATGTCGAGGAGCTCGGTGACGAGACGGGTGACGCGGTCGGCATCGTGGTGGACCTGCTCGAGCATCGTGCGCTTCTGCTCGTCTTTCAGCCGGTCCCAGCGCGAGAGCATCAGCGACGTGTACCCCTTCACCGACGTGAGGGGGCTGCGCAGCTCGTGGGAGACCGTCGAGATGATGGCGATCCCGCTGCGCTCCCCCGATGGTCGCAGCGCCAGCACGGTCGTGCCCCCGCCCTCACGACTGGTGACGGTGACGGGCACATCGGTGCCGTCGGGTCGCCGGAAGGCGAGGTCCACCTCGGTCTCGCCCGACGGCCACCTGTCGCGCAGCGCGGGCGCCCCGCCCGGACCACGGACATCGAAGGCCTCACCCACCGTGGAGCCGACGAGCGATGCCGACTCCTCGCCCAGCACGGCCAGGGCGGCGGCATTCAGCGCGACGAGCCGGTGCTCGTCATCGACGACGAGCACCGCGTCAGGCAGTGCATCGATGTCGATCGACGCGCTCACCGGGCACCGGCGCGGCGCTGGCGCAAGGACTCGAAGCACAGGATCGACCCCGCCATGGCCACGTTCAGCGACTCCGACCGGCCGGCCATCGGGATGGACAACCGCAGGTCGACCGATGCCGACAGGGCCTCCGGCAGCCCGTGCGCCTCGCTGCCGAGCACCAGAGCAACCGGGCCGCGCAGGTCCGTCTCGTCATAGGGCGTGCCGCCCCGCACGACCGTGGCCGCCGTCTGCACCCCGGCACTGCGCAGTCGCTCGAGCACCGCCCCGCCCTCCCCTCCCATGGCCACCGGCAGGTGGAACAGCGCCCCTGCCGATGCCCGAACGCACTTCGGGTTGCACGGGTCGACCGCGTCCCCGCAGAAGAGTACCGCCGATGCTCCAGCCGCCTCGGCCGCGCGCAGGAGCGTGCCCGCGTTGCCGGGATCGCCGACATCGACCAGAACGAGCGTGAGCGCACCCGCTGCCGCCGCCGCGACCGCGGCGTCTATGGACACCTCGACCCGACGGGCGATGGCGGCGACACCCTGCGGCGTCGCTGCATCGACGGCCCGAGCCAGGACGTCAGCCGTCACCTGACGCACGACGGCCCCCGTGCCCGCCGCCTCGACGGAGAGGGCGGGCGCCACCTCGGGGGTGAGGAACACCTCGAGCAGCTCGACGCCGGCCGCCATGGCTTCGCGCACGAGCGTGGGGCCCTCGATCACGAAGGCACCGTCGTCCAGGCGCGCAGCGCGGCGCCCCGAGAGGCGCCGCAGCTGCTGCACGCTTGGGTGCCGGGGCCCGACCGGGTCCCAGCCTGAGCTCAGGCGCTCTCCTTGGCCGAGGCCTCGGTGGCAGCCGTCACCAGCGCGGTGAACGCGGCCGGCTCGCGGACGGCGAGATCGGCCAGCACCTTGCGGTCGACCTCGATCTCGGCCAGCCGCAACCCGGCGATGAACCGGCTGTAGCTGGTGCCGTTCTCCCGGCAGGCTGCATTGATCCGCTGGATCCACAGCGACCGGAAGTCGCCCTTGCGGGCGCGCCGGTCACGGAACGCGTAGTTCCCAGCGTGCATGACGGCTTCGTTGGCAGACTTGAAGGACCTGCTCCGGTTGCCGTAGTAGCCCTGGGCGCGCTCGAGAGTTGCCCTGCGCTTCTTCTTGGAATGTACGGCGCGCTTGACCCGTGCCATGTCTTCGTTCCTCCTTGGTCGGGCCTAGCGGCCGAGCATCCGCTTGATGCGGGCGGCGTCACCGGGCGCGACGCTCGTCTCCCCTGCGAGACGACGCTTCCGCTTGGGCGCCTTCTTCTCGAGGATGTGGTTGTTGTTGACCTGCAGGCGCCGGAGCTTGCCGGTGCCGGTCACCTTGAAGCGCTTCTTGGCGCCTCGGTGCGTCTTCATCTTGGGCCTTGGTGTGTCTCTCTCGGTAGGGCGGG
>JBKJIL010000105.1:0-5888 GCA_046598435.1 Acidimicrobiales bacterium | reverse complement strand
GAACCCCTGCACCTCGGTGACGGTCATGCCGTTGACCCCCGCCGCCTTGAGGGCTTCCTTCACCTCGTCGAGCTTGAACGGCTTGATGACTGCTGTGATGAGCTTCATCTCACTCCTCCGATCAGTGCCCGGCCAGGCTGGCGCTGCCGGTGCTGTAGGCGGTCTCTGCGTGCTCGGCCAGGTCGAGGCCGTTGTGCTCCACTTCCTCAGAGACTCGCACGCCGATGGTGGCCTTCAGCGCCAGCATGATGCCGCCGGTGACGATGAACGAGTAGACGATGGTGGCGCCGTTGGCGAGGGCCTGCTCACCAAGCAGCTGCAGGCCGCCGCCGTGGAAGAGCCCAGCGAGCACCTCGGTGCCGAAGTAGTCGGGCTCCGAGAACAGCCCGACGGCCAACGAGCCCACGAGCCCACCCACGAAGTGCACGCCGACGACGTCGAGGGCGTCGTCGAAGCCGGCTTTCGTCTTCAGGCCGATGGCGTAGCTGCACACCACGCCGGCCAACAGGCCGATCCAGATGGGCGACATGCCGGCCACGAAGCCGGCGCCGGGGGTGATGGCCACCAGGCCCGCCACGATGCCCGAGGCCACACCCAGGTTCGTGAAGTGGCCGTCTCGGAGGCGCTCCACGACGGCCCACGCCAGGCCGGCGGCGGCTGCCGCGAGGAAGGTGTTCATGAAGGCCTGGATGGCGGTGCCGTTGGCGGCCAGGGCGGAGCCGGCGTTGAACCCGAACCAGCCGAACCACAAGATCCCGGTGCCCAGCATCACGAGGGGCATCGAGTGGGGTGGGTGGCCCTCCTGGGGCCAGCCCTTGCGCTTGCCGAGCACCAGCACGGCGGCCAGGGCCGCGATGCCGGCGTTCACGTGGATGGCCGTGCCGCCGGCGAAGTCGAGCGAGCCCCGCTGGCCGAGCCAGCCGCCGTAGACCCACTTGAACACAGGCACGAACACGGCGATGAGCCACAGCGGCACGAAGAGGGCCCAGGCGGAGAACTTCATGCGGTCGGCGACCGCCCCGGAGATCAGTGCCGGGGTGATCACGGCGAACATGCCGAGGAAGATGATCGTCGCCAGGCCGGTGCCGCCGTCGTCGAGGATCCCGAAGCCGCGGAGGAAGGCGGCGTCGAAGCCCCCGATGAAGTCGTTCTCGAACGGCACCTGGGCCAACGAGAAGCCGCCGATGGCCCACACGACGGGCACGATCAGCAGGCACCAGAAGTTCATCATGAGCATGTTCAGCACGTTGCGTGACCGATCCATGCCGCCGTAGAACAGGGCCAGGCCGGGGGTCATGAACAGCACGAGGGCCGCTGAGATCAGCACCCAGGCGGCGTCGCCGGTATCCATCAGGTCTCCTTGATGCGGGGGTGGGACGACCACAGGATCGTGCGCGTGTGTTTCACGAAGGTTTCCTGCTCCGACCTGCTTTGTGAACTATGTGACGGCTATCTGTCCTGCTGGGGACCGCGCACCAGCCGACCGGGCAGCGAGCCGGTGAACTCGTCGTCGGCGACGGTCTGAACGCCGGCCACGAAGGTGGCGGCGTAGCCCGACGCCCGCTGCACGAGTCGGCGCCCGGCGGCGGGCAGGTCGAAGGCCATGCGCGGCAGCCCGAAGGACAGGGCGTCGAAGTCGATGATGTTCAGATCCGCTCGGTGCCCGGGCGTGAGGAGGCCGCGGTCGGCCAGGCCGTAGAGCTCGGCGGTCTGGCGGGTCTGGCGATGCACCACGTACTCCAGTGGGATGGTCGGACCGCGTCGCCGGTCGCGCGCCCAGTGGGTGAGCATGAAGGTGGGGGTGCCCCCATCGCAGATGGCCCCGCAGTGGGCCCCGGCATCGGAGAGACCGAGGCGAGTGCGGGGGTGCAGGGTGGCCTCGTAGGTCATCGACAGGTCGCCGTAGCTGTAGTTGAAGAACGGGGCGTAGACCATCCCGTTGCCGTCGGCCGAGGTGAGCTGGTCGACGAGCAGCTGCATCGGGGGGATGCCGCGCCGCGTCGCCACCGCGGCCACCGACGCGCCGGTGGTGGGCTCGTAGTCGATGTCGGCACCGTCGACCGGCCACATGCGGTCGAGCTTGGCGAGGACCACGCGCTGGAAGAAGCCGCCGTCATCGGGGACGTCGTGCACGAGCCGTCGGCGCCGCTCGGGTTCGGCGAGGGCGACCAGCCGCTCGGGCATGGCGAGGTCGGCCACCTCGGCGTAGGCGGGATGGAAGAGCAGCGGGTGCACGCTGCCGTGGAGGCAGTAGAGGATGCCGATCGATCGGCCGGCCACCTGGGCGACGATGGGGAGCTGTTCGTCAGCAGCGCCCTCGAGCAGGCCCAGCACCTGTCGCCACACCTCAGGGTCCTGGTCGGGTTGGTTCAGGTTCACGCTGACGGTCCGCCCTGTGCGACGGGCCAGCGCCTCCATCCACGGCCACTCCTCGACGGGCACCCGGGCGTGGTCCGGGGCGAACTGGAACACCCCGTGCCCGACCTGGGCCATGGCATCGCCGATGGCCAGCAGCTCGTCGGCCGTTGCGACGGTGCCGGGCACGAGCTCACCGGCCTTGGAGCGGTGCAGCGGCGTGCGGCTGGTGGAGAAGCCGAGGGCCCCGGCGGTCAGGGCCTCGGCGACCAGGCGGGCCATCTCAGCGCGGTCCTCCTCGGTGGCCGGCTGGTTGTCGGCGCCGCGCTCACCCATGACGAAGGCCCGCAGGGGCCCGTGCGCGATCTGGGCGCCCACGTCGAGCACGCGAGGGTGCCGCTCGATCGAGTCGAGGTACTCGGGGAAGCTGGTCCACTCCCAGGTGATGCCCTCGGTCATGGCCGAGCCGGGGATGTCCTCCACGCCCTCCATGAGGTCGATGAGCCAGGCGTGGCGATCCGGGGCGGCCGGCGCGAAGCCCACGCCGCAGTTGCCCATCACGACCGTTGTGACACCGTGCCAAGAGCTGGGCGTGACCCACGGGTCCCACGACACCTGCGCGTCGTAGTGCGTGTGCACGTCGACGAAGCCCGGCGTGACGAGGCGGCCCTCGGCGTCGACGACGCGGTGGGCGCCCGTCGTGGCGGCCGCGCCGGCCCCCTCCACCGCCACCACCAGGCCGTCGGTGATCACGAGATCGGCCATCCGGGCGGGTTGGCCGGAGCCGTCCACCAGGTTGGCGTTGGTCACGACGAGGTCGGTCATCGCCTGCAGTCCACCAGATCCGGTGCTCGCCCGCTCAGGAGTAGGTCGGGTCCACCCAGTCCGGGAACACGTCGGGGAGGCCGGCGGACACGCTGCCCGTGAAGGCTGCCGGTCGCTTCTCCAAGAACGACATCACGCCTTCCATGGCGTCGGGCAGGGCGCCGGTGGCGTGCACGGCGCGCGAGTCCACTCGGTGGGCCGCCATCGGGTGCTCGGCGCCCAGCATCCGCCACAACATCCGGCGCGTCAGGGCCACCGACACCGGGGCGCTGTCCACGATCTCCGCGGCGAGGGTGCGGGCGGCGTCGAGGAGCTCGTCGCCGGGGTGGATGCTGCAGACGAGACCTCCGGCGTGGGCCTCAGCGGCGTCGAACACCCGCCCGGTGTAGAGCCACTCGGCGGCCTGGGAGATCCCCACGATCTTGGGGAGGAACCAGGTGGACGCCCCTTCGGGGACGATGCCTCGGCGGGCGAACACGAACCCGAACCGGGCGGAGTCGGAGGCCATCCGGATGTCCGTGGCCAGCGTCATGGTGGCCCCCATGCCGACGGCGGGGCCGTTCACGGCCGAGATGACCGGCTTCGTGCAGTCGAACAGCCGCAACGTCACCAACCCGGCGCCGTCCCGCGGGGCGGCCACGTCGGCCACGCGCGCGCCGCCGAGGGCGTCACCGTCGGGGTGGCGGTCGTAGTCGAAGGTCGCCGCTCCCCCCGAGAGGTCGGCGCCGGCGCAGAAGGCCCGGCCACGGCCGGTCAGGATCACAGCCCGCACCGCGTCGTCGGCGTCGACCAGGTCGATGGCAGCCAAGAGCTCGCCCACCATGCGAGCCGTACCGGCGTTCAGCTTGTCGGGGCGGTTCAGCGCGATGGTGGCGATGGCGTCGGTCACGTCGTACTCGATCTCGGCGAAGTCCATGGCGGCGGACGCTATCCGGGCACGGTCCGATGCCTGATCGAGCACCACCTTGGGTACAGGAGCCGTCATGCGGCGAGGCCTACCCGACTACGTCCTGCGGCGAACCGACCCCACCCAGCGCTACGGGCTGCGGCTCACCCTGGCCGTGGTGGCCATGGTGCTGGTGACCGTCCCGTTCAGCCTGCTCCTCTTCCAGGTGCTCCTCGACGGTCCGATCACGCGGGTCGACGGCGACCTGGCCAACCGACTGAACGACATGGTCCGGGGCAACGACGGGCTGATCACGGTCCTCCAAGCCATCAGCTGGATGGGCCGGCCACCCGTCCTCTGGCTCGCCACGGGCATGTCGGTCGCCTACACGTGGCGGCACGGCGCCCATCGGCTCACCGTGTTCCTGCTGGCCACCACGTCCGGTGGGGCGATCATGTCGACGTTGGTGAAGGTGCTGGTCGATCGGCCCCGGCCCGAGGTGGACCATCCCATCGTGACGGCCTTCGGCAAGAGCTTCCCGTCGGGGCACGCCCTGTCGTCCACCGTCGTCTACGGCGCCGTCCTCCTCACGTTCCTGCCCATGCTGACGGGTCGGATCCGCCATGCGGTGGTGGCGGCGACGGCCCTGCTCGTGCTGTGCATCGGCGGGTCGCGGCTGCTGCTGGGCGTGCACTTCCTCTCCGACGTGGCCGGGGGCTTCATCCTCGGGCTGGCATGGCTCATGGCGGCCACCGCCGTCTTCGAGACCTGGCGAGTGGAGCGCGGTCGCCGGCCGAGTCACCTCCTCGACGAGGGCGTGGAGCCCGAGGAGGCCACCGCGCTCCACCAGGACCCCGCGTCGCAGCCTGCCTGAGGCACCACCCGACTCCTGTGGGGGTCGGGTTGGTCAGCCGTGCTGCCAGAACCGGTTGGCGAGGCTTCGCGTCCCGTCCAGGGCCGCGGTGTCGAGCTCGTGGAGCTCCTCGGTGGTGAGCGACCAGCCGAGGGCGCCGGCGTTCTCGGTGGCCTGGGCCGCGCTCTTGGCCCCCGGGATCGGGACGGCACCCTTGTCGATCAGCCAGCGCAGGGCCACCTGGCTGGGGGTCCGGTCGTGCGCGTCCCCGATCCGGCGCACCACGGCCACCACGTCGTCGACGGCCGCCATCGGATGAGCCGAGAACCCGCGCTTGCCAGGGGGTGGGTTGGTGGCCGAGTACTTGCCGGTGAGGCGACCCTGACCGATGGGGGAGTAGGCCAGCAGCACGACGCCCAGTCGGGCGCAGGCAGCGAGCAGCCCAGTGGTCTCCGGCACGCGGCGGAGCAGGGAGTACTCGACCTGGTTGGTGGCCAACGGCACGCCGCGCTTGGCCAGCTCGGCGTGGATCTTTGTCATCTCGCCGATCGAGTAGTTGCTCACGCCGACGGCAGACGTGAGGCCTGCGGCGTGCACCTCGGCCAGCGCCTCGGCCAAGGCCGCCTTGGAGCGCAGACTGATCGGGCCATGGAGCTGGTAGAGGTCGACGTGCTCCACGCCGAGCCGCTCGATCGAGGCCTCCAGGGCCGCCCGCAGCGCCCCCTTCACGGCCAGCTTCTGCGGCGCGGGGAGGAACTTGGTGGCCAGCACCACCGAGCTGCGCCGGGACGGGTCCTGGGCGAGGAGGCGGCCGATGATCCGCCCGCTCTCGCCCTTGCCCTACACCTCTGCCGTGTCGAACAGGCCCAGTCCGGCGTCGACCGACGCCTCCCAGGCCTCCGCGATGGCGGCCTCCGTGAGCGCGGTGTCGTAGCCACCCATGCCCCAGGTCGAGCGATCGCCCCACGC
>JBKJIL010000182.1:0-10487 GCA_046598435.1 Acidimicrobiales bacterium | reverse complement strand
GGGTGGCCCAGCGCAATGGCGCCGCCGTTCACGTTCACCTTGGCGAGGTCGACGTCGAGGTCCTTCTGCCACGCCAGCACCACCGACGCGAAGGCCTCGTTGATCTCCACGAGGTCGATGTCCTCCATCGACATGCCGGTCTTCTCGAACGCGTAGCGAGTGGCCGGGATGGGCGCGGTGAGCATGTAGATGGGGTCGTCGGCACGCACGCTCATGTGGTGGATGCGGGCACGCGGCGTGAGGCCATGCTCCTTCAACGCTCGCTCGCTCACGACGAGCAGCGCGGAGGAGGCGTCGGAGATCTGCGAGGCGACAGCGGCCGTCACCCGGCCGCCCTCCACCAGGGCGGGCAGCGAGCGGATCTTGTCCCAGTTGGGCTCGCGGGGGCCCTCGTCGGCAGTGATGTCGCCCAGCGGCGCGATCTCGCGCTCGAAGCGCCCCTCGGCGCGTGCTCGCAGCGCGCGCTCGTGGCTCTCCACCGCGAAGGCCTCCATGTCGTCACGGCTGATGTCCCACTTGGCGGCGATCAACTCGGCGCTGTTGAACTGGCTCACCTCGCCGTCGCCGTAGCGCTTCACCCAACCCTCGGAGCCGGTGAAGGGATCGGTGAAGCCGAGGGGCTCGGCGAGGGTCATGGCCGAGCTGATCGGGATCATCGACATCTGCTGCACGCCGCCGGTGACGACCACGTCGTTCACGCCGGCCATCACGGCCTGGGCGGCGAAGTGGATGGCCTGCTGCGCAGAGCCGCACTGGCGGTCGATCGTGGTGCCCGGCACGTGCTCGGGCAGGCCGGCAGCGAGCCAGCAGGTGCGGGCGATGTCGCCGGCCTGGCCGCCCACGGTGTCGACGCAGCCGAAGATCACGTCCTCCACAGCGCCCGGGTCGATGCCCGTGCGGTCCATCAGCGCGTTGATGGCGTGGGCGCCGAGGTCGGCGGGGTGCACCTGGCTGAGGCCGCCACCGCGGCGACCCACGGGCGTGCGAACAGCGTCGACGATGAAGGCTTCGGGCATGGGGATCCAGTCTCCTAGGTGCCGAGCGCGGCGGCGACTCGGTCGGTGTGATGGGCGCTGTCGCCCCAGGTGCGGGCGAGGGCCCACGTGCGCTTCAGGTAGAGGTGCAGATCGGCCTCGACGGTGTATCCGATGGCGCCATGGCACTGCAGCGCCTTGCGTCCGACCAGCTCAGCGGCGTCGGAGGCCATGGCCTTGGCCATCGACACATCACGGCCCCGGGTGGGTTCGTCGTGGGCGACCGACCAGGCGGCGCGCCACACTGTCGGGCGGGCGAACTCGAGGGCCAGGGCAGCATCGGCCAGATGGTGCTTCACGGCCTGGAACGAGCCGATCGGCACGCCGAACTGGTGACGGTCCTGCACGTAGCTGACCGTGAGGTCGAGCATCGCCTGCCCCAAGCCGACCAGCATCGCGGCCGTGCCGAGCGCGCCTCGGTCGAGCGCCAGCTCGATCACGGCGGGATCGTCGGTCACGACGATCGCAACCTGCGATGCAGCGTCGCCTCGTGGGGACTGGGCTGTCACCGGTGGGGCGGGTTGCGACGCGTGCGACGCCGAGGCGTCGCCGCCCGTGCTGTCCGGCGCGATCCGCGCCGCTCGGCGGGCCGCGTCGACGGTGGCCACTGGCGTCAGCGTGACCACTGATGGCGGCGTGAGCACGAGCGCGTCGCCCTGCACGACGAGCAGCGCGTCGGCGTCCGCCGCGCACGACACGAGTGGGCCGCCGAGGTCCGTCGTGACCATGCCCGCATCGGCGCCGAGCAGCGGCGCTGCCACCATCGCCGTCTCCACGATGGGGTGGGGGAGGGCGACGCGACCGCACTCCTCGAGGATGGGCACGAGGTAGGTCTCGTCGAGGCCGAGGCCACCATCGCGCTCGGGCACCAGGAGGCCGAGCACGCCCATGGCGCCGAGGGCGTCCCACACGCCACGGTCGAGCGCCCTCGGGGGTGCGTCCCGCGCGGCGCGCACGACCGCCGGCGTGCCCTCCTTGGCCAGCAGGTCGCGCACGGCGTCGCGGAAGGAGATCTGGTCGTCGGAGAGGGCGAACCTCATCGCGAGCGCCCGCCACGTCGCGCTGCCGCCGCGCCCCGGCGACACGGGGCGCCCCCAGAGGGCGTCTGGTGTCGCCGGTGGTGAGGGGGTTCGGTGGGCCAGGCGGTCATCGGGGGAGCCCCAGGACGCGCTCGGCGGCGATGTTGCGCTGGATCTCGTTGGTGCCGGTGTAGATCGGGCCGGAGAGGGCGAACTGCCAGCCCTTGCTCCACGGACCCTCGAGCTCGGCGTCGGGGCCGAGGAGGTCGAGGGCCACCTGGTGCAGCTCGATGTCGAGCTCGCTCCACCACAGCTTGGTGAGGCTGGCCTCGGCGCCCGGCTTGGCGCCTTCGGCGAGGCGGGTGACGGTGGCCAGCGTCTGCTGCTGGTAGGCGTCGGCGTGCATCCAGGCGGTGGCGGCGCGGCGCCGCAGCACGGGGTCGCCGTGCTGGTTGGCGAGGGCCACCAGTCGCTCGGCCGTGGCGAGGAAGCGCCCCGGTGAGCGCAGGGTGAGGCCGCGCTCCGAGCCGGCGGTGGCCATGGCGACGGCCCAGCCGCCTTCGGGCTGGCCGAGCACCACACCCCCGGGGATGGCGTCATCGGCGAGGAAGGCGTCGTCGAAGAACACCTCGGCGAAGCCCTCGTCGCCATCGAGGCGACCGAAGCCGCGCACGGTGACGCCGGCCGTTTCGAGCGGCACGAGGAGGTAGGTGAGGCCCTTGTGGCGGGCGCTGTCGGGGTCGGTGCGGAACAGCCCGAAGAGGTGGGTGCAGAAGGCGCCGCGGGTGGTCCAGGTCTTCTGGCCGTCGAGCACCCAGCCGCCCTCGACGCGGCGGGCCTTGCTCGACACGCTGGCCAGGTCGCTCCCCGCGTTGGGCTCGGACCAGCCCTGGCACCACAGGTCGTCAGCGCCCGCCATGCGAGCGAGGATTCCGGCCTGCTGAGCCGGGTTGCCGAACTCGAAGATGCTCGGCGCCAGCAGGAAGATGCCGTTCTGCGTCACGCGCGGGGGGCACCCGGCTCGGTAGTACTCCTCCTCGAAGAGCAGCCACTCCCACAGCGCCGCGCCGCGCCCGCCGTGCTCTTCGGGCCATGACACCGCCGCCCAGCGGTCGGCGAACAGCCGCCGCTCCCAGAGCAGGTGCTGCGCGAAGCCCTCGCGGGTGTCACCCGACGCTGGTTCGCCGCCGCACTCGGCGCGCCAGGTGGCCAGGTTCGTCGCCAGCCACGCTCGGGCCTCGGCCCGGAAGGCGTCCTCCTCCGCCGACCAGGTCAGGTCCACCCCAACCTCCGACGCCATCTGTGCACCGTCACGTCCGCATTCCGGTGCTCCGTGCGCACAGATGGTGCAGGGTGGCCTCGGCCTCGGCGGTGATGCGCCCGAGCAGCTCGGCCACCGTGGGCAGCTCGTCGATGACGCCGGTCACCTGCCCGGTGGGCAGGATGCCCACCTCGGGCTTGCCGTCGACCATCGTGGCCTTGATCAGCATCGGCGCGTTGGCGGCCAGCGCCACCTGACTCCACGTGAGGTCCTGGTTGCGCTTCATGGCCCGGCCCTCGCGCAGCAGATCCCCGAGTGGCGTGCCCGTCTCCTTGCGGAACCGCAGCGCAGCCATCGCTGCCCATGGGAAGCGCAGGAGCATGGGCGATCGCTCGATGCGATCCACAACATCAGTGCGGATCACCCGTTGCGGGGCGCCGTCGAGGGCTGTGGTGACCACCGTGTCGAAGACGGTCGCAGCGGTGTAGCGGGCCTTGACGACGTCGGGCACGTGGCTCTCGGCGGTGAGCAGGAACCGGGTGCCCATGGCGATCCCGTCGGCGCCGAAGGCCAGGGCGGCGACGAGGCCACGGCCGTCGTGGAAGCCACCGGCGCCGAGCACGGGGATCGACGACCCGACGGCGTCGACCACCTGAGGCAGCAGGAGCGACGTCGGCACGGAGCCGGTGTGGCCGCCGCCCTCACCCCCCTGGGCGATCACGGCGTCGACCCCCATCTCCAGGACCTTCTCGGCGTGGCGGCGAGCCCCGACCGTGGGCATCACGAGCACGCCGGCCTCGTGGCAGCGGGCCACGGCGTCCTTGGTGGGGGCGCCGGCGAACGACACCAACCGCACCCCTTCGGACACGACGAACGCCACGCGCTCCACGAGGTCCGGCTGGTCGGCCCGGAAGTTCACCCCGAAGGCGGCGTCGGTGCGCTCCTTCACGCCGCGGACCGCGACCCGCAGCTGCTCAGGCGTCATCGTGACAGCAGCGAGGATCCCGAAGCCGCCCGCCGCGCTGGTGGCTGCCGTCAGGTTGGCGCCCGACACCCAGCCCATCCCGGTCTGCACGATCGGGAGCCGACACCCGACCAGCTCGCAGAACCGGGTCTGCAGTGCGGCGGGCAACGGATCTGACACACCGTCAGGTTACTGGCGCCTCGACGGGGGGTCGACACCAACCTGCTGAGGGCGAGCAGCGCCTCGCCTGCGGCGAGCAACCCTGGACACGGAGGCGTACGCTGAGGTCGTGGCACGCCGTGATGCGGACGGCCCGGAAGGGCTTGGCGAGGTCATCGACCTCAGATCGAACACCGGGTCCACAGTGCCGCCCGTCGCCGGGGCCCAGTGGGACGAGCTCCACGAGCGCTGGGAGGTCTGGGACGACGCCGCGGGCAGCTGGATGATCGTCGGCGCCGATGGCCGCGGTCGGATCCCTCGGCCCGCCGCCGAGGCCATCCCCGCCTTCTTGGGCCGCGAGCTGCATCACGCCGACGAGGTGGAGGCGACCGCCCCCCACGTGATCGACGTCGATCGGTTCGCGCCACCGCCCCAGCCGGTTCCGGGTGCCCAGTGGAACGAGGTCGCAGGACGCTGGGAGCGGTGGGACGAGGTGCTCGAGGAGTGGGTGCACGCCCGCTCCGACATGTCCCCAGCCTGAGCGAACCTATGGGTTCGGCACCTCGCGATGCCGCAGCCCGTCAGGGTCGATCACCGTGCTGATCAGCTCGACCTCGTCGGGGGTGGGGAGCCGCGAGGTGGGCACATCCTCGGGGATGACGAGGTCGAAGCCGGTGGCCGATCGCACCTCGTCGACGCTCACCCCGGGGTGCACCGAGCGGAGTCGCATCGGGTGGTCCGGCGTCTCGAAGTCGAGCACGCACAGGTTGGTGACGACGCGGCGGATCTCATGGAAGCGCGAGGCCATCGGGCCGAGGGCGGCCGCCCGGTCGTAGCCGATGCCGCACACGGTGTCGACGGCCTCGCACACGACGGCCGGCGAGTGGTTGGGCACCCAGTACGACGTCACGTCGTTGATCGTGTTGCCGGGTGCCCCCCGGTAACCGAGGAGCTGGACCTTGGGCCGGGAGTAGTCGCCGATGGCGGCGATGTTCTGGTTCCCGTAGCGGTCGACCTGGGTGGCGCCCATCATCACGTGGCGGCGGCCGTTCCACACCCAGCCGAACATCTGGCGATATGGGTTGAAGTGCTCGACGACGGCGCCACCGGGCCAGGCGAAGGCCTCGTCGTTGGCGATGAGGCGGGCCTCGCCGTCGGTCATGGCGAGGTCGGGCTCGAAGGTGGCGCGGGCCAGGCGACCGCCGATCATGGGGATGGTGCCGATCGGGTTGGCCAGGATCTCGCCGTCACCGCGGAAGCACTCCGCCACGGCCACCGCACACACGTCGGCGCGGTCCACGAGGCCGGCCAGCTGATCGGTCACGACCCACCCCCATCGGCGCGCAGCTTGGCCTGGTAGTCGGCTTCGCTGAGCTGCAGCCACGCCTCGCGGAACTCGGTCCAGGCCTCGGGCGACTTGGCCGACGCGGCGTAGGCCCGCTGGAACTCCTCGTCGCGCTCGTAGTCGGGGGCGCAGGACGTGAAGTGGGCGCCGTTGGGGGCCTCGATCACCCCGTCCACCAAGAGTCGGCTGATGAGCAGCGACTGGGGCGGACCCTCCTTGGCGAGGTCCTCGGTGGCCACGATCCGTTCGGTGGAGAGGAAGCGCTTGGTGGCCGCGCCGAGGAACAGGTCATCCATGTAGGGGTCGGGTCCGAGGTACTGGCCGTTGCCGCGGGCGTCGGCGCGGTTCATGTGCACGAAGGCGGCGTCCATGGTGAGGGCGGGTACGGCGACGAGCTCCTCGGCGTCCTCGTAGGGAGAGGTGATCGTGCGCAGCCGCGGGTTGTCGCGGAACAGGTCCGAGCCGAGGCCCACCCGGGTGGGCAGGAAGGGCACCCGCCACGCGGCCGCCTGGAGGCCGAGGAGGAACATGCCCTCGTCGTAGGGCTCGTCCTCGATGGCGCCGCTCTGGCGGGCAGCTCGGAAGTGCGGCTCGAGTGGGATCGAGTCGAGCGACACGAAGGCGTAGACGAGCCGGGTCACCTTGCCTGCCGCACAGAGCAGACCGACGTCGGGGCCGCCCCAGCTGACGATGGTGAGGTCGGTGAGCTCGGAGCGCAGGATGGCCCGCACCACGGACATCGGCTTGCGGCGCGAGCCCCAGCCGCCGAAGCCGATCGTCATGCCCGACGTGAGCTCGGCGACCGCCTCGTCTTCGGTGCAGCGCTTGTCCCTGGGTGGGGTGCTCACTGGGAGGTGTCGGTCTCGCGCTTGGCGACGAAGGCGTCCCGGTGCTCGTCCGCCACCCCCGACAGGTTCAGCTCGAAGGTGAAGCCCTGCTCGAAGCGGTACGAGCGCTTCACGTCCCACGGGTCGATGCCGTTGAGGCTCTCCTTGGCGGCTCGGATCACCGTGGGCGACTTGGCCGCGATCTGGGCGGCCACCGCCATGGCCGCATCCCGCAGCCGGGCCTGGGGCACGACCTCGAGGACGGACCCGAAGTGGTGGAGCTCCTGCGCTGTCGCCGTGGCCGATGTGTAGACCATGGCCCGCATCTTGTGCTGCGGCACCAGCCGGCTCAGGTGGGTGGCGGCGCCCAGCGCGCCGCGGTCCACCTCGGGCAGGCCGAAGGTGGCGTCGTCGGCCGCGATGATCACGTCCGCGTTGCCCACGAGGCCGATGCCACCGCCGAGGCAGAAGCCGTTCACGGCCGCGATCACCGGCACCGGGCAGTCGTACACGGCGGCGAAGGCGGCGAAGCATCCCCGGTTGGCGCCGATGAGCGCCGCGTGCCCGGCAGTTGCCTGCATCTCCTTGATGTCGACGCCGGCGTTGAAGCCGCGCCCCTCGGCTCGCAGCACCACGACACGCACCTCGGGGCTGCGCCCGAGCTGGGTGAGCAGGTCGGCCAGTCCGAACCACCCGGCCACGGTGAGGGCGTTGACCGGCGGGTTGTCCATGATGATCTCGGCGATGCCGTCGTCGTGGAGGATGTGGCTGGTACCCATGCGCAAGCCCTCGGGGTAGGTTCTGACGGTCCGTCAGAAACCTAGGCCACCCCCAGGTGGCCCACCAACCAGCCCGAGGCAATAGGTTCCGTTGTTCCGCTCTCGAGGCAATGGGTTCCGCATGCGGAACCCATTGCCTCGAGAGCATGGAACCGGAACCCATTGCCTCACGAAGAGGTGTGATCGCCATGGCCGTCACGGTCGACATCACCGGGCAGGTGGCCCTGGTCACGGGTGGGACGAAGGGCATCGGCGCGGGCATCGCCGCCCGACTCGCCGAGGCGGGGGCCACCGTGGTGGTGTGCGGACGCAACGCTCCCGACGGTGCCGTCCACGAGTTCCGCGCCTGCGACGTGCGTGATCCCGACCAGGTCGACGCCCTCGTTGCCGCCATTGTGGCGGAGCACGGGCGCCTCGACATCGCGGTGAACAACGCCGGTGGCTCGCCCACTGCGGCGGCCGCCGACGCATCGCCACGCTTCAGCGAGGCCATCATCCGGCTCAACCTGCTGGCGCCGCTGCACGTCGCGCAGGCCGCCAACCGGGTCATGCAGGACCAGGACGGGGGCGGCTCGATCGTCAACATCACGAGCGTGAGCGGCCTGCGTCCGTCGCCCGGCACAGCCGCCTACGGGGCGGCCAAGGCGGGGCTGGTCAACCTCACCCAGACGCTCGCGGTCGAGTGGGCGCCGAAGGTACGGGTGAACTGCGTGTCCGCCGGGCTGGTGGCCACCGGCGACAGCCTCGACCACTACGGCGGCGCCGAGGGCCTGGCCCGCGTCGCGGCCACGGTCCCCGCTGGTCGCTTCGGCACCCCGGCCGACGTGGCCGACGCCGTGGTGTTCCTCGCCAGCCCGCTGGCCAGCTACGTCACCGGCGCCAACCTGCTCCTCCACGGCGGTGGCGAGTGGCCGGCCTTCCTGCGAGCGGCCCAAGCCTGACGGCGGCGGACAGCCAGCGACCTCAGCCAGCGACCTCAGCCAGCGACCTCAGCCAGCAACCTCAGCTGAGGTGGCGGGCGAAGAACGCCTCGGAGGCGTCGACCTCTTCGCGCGGCACGGCGCTGTGCTTGCCCGGGTGGGCGTGGAGGCGCTTGTCGGTCGATCCGATGGATCCGAACAGGGCCATCGCCTTGTCGGTGGGGACGAGCTCGTCGTCGGTCTGCACGATGAACAGCACCGGGCAGCGGATGGCGCTGGCCGCCGTCGTCCACGGGTTGTCGTCGGCGAAGGTGCCCATGAGGCCGAGCACGGCGCAGCGCACCTCCGGAGTGGCGGCCACGAAGGGCGAGCCGAGCATCGTGCCCATGGAGAGCCCCCAGTAGCCGAGCGGGCCGTCGCCGACCTCGTCGAGACCGCGCAGCTCCTTGAGGGTGACGGTCCAGTCGGCCGTCATGGCGTCGGCGGCTGCTGCCACGTCGGACATGAAGCTCGGCGGACGCTCCTCGGTGATGGCCGCCCCGCTGCGCTCACCATGTCCGGGGCCGTCGATGGCGGCGACCGCGTAGCCGCCATGGCGCACGAGGCGCCGGGCCAGCGACAGCACGTAGGGCATCCGCTTGTTCCCGCCCCCACCGTGGCCGACCAGCACGAGCGGCCGAGACCCCGTGGACCCCGCGGACCCCGCGGACCCTTCCGGGGTCCAGAGGATCCCCGGGATGGTGCCGGTCGCACCGGCGACGTCGAAGCGGCGCTCGGTCACGCCATGGCTGCTCGCAGGTGTCCCCAGGAAGTCCATCCGACCACGCTAGGCCGCCACCGGACGCGACAGGGCCCCGGCCGCAGCCGGGGCCCTGTCGCAGTGCAGGTTCGATCGCTGGCTAGATCACTCGCCCGTCGCTGCCGCCGCGGCGAAGCTCTCGCCGCCGCCGAAGGCTTCCTTCTTGCGCTTGCTGAACGCCACCGCGCCGATGAGCACGACGAGTGCGCCCAAGGCGATCAGGATGCCGCCGCCCTGAGGCGTGGCGATCTTGGTCACCGGGTCGATGTCGGACATCTTGATCATGGCGGGCAGCATGAGCAGCGACACCAGGTTCATGACCTTGATCAGCGGGTTGAGGGCCGGGCCGGCAGTGTCCTTGAACGGATCGCCCACGGTGTCGGCGATGACCGCCGCCTTGTGGGAGTCGGAGCCCTTGCCACCTTCGTTGCCGTCTTCGATGTACTTCTTGGCGTTGTCCCACGCGCCACCTGCGTTGCTCAGGTAGTTGGCCATGAGCTGGCCCACGAGGATGACGCCCACCAGGAAGGCGCCGAGGGCGGTGAAGCCGATGCCGAAGCCGACGATCACCGGGGTCAGCACGGCCAGCAGTGCGGGGGTGACGAGCTCGCGCAGCGAGGCCGCGGTGCAGATGTCGATGACCGGACCATGATCGGGCTTCTTCTCGCCCTTCATGATGAGGCCGTCGGCGAACTGGCGGCGCACCTCCTGCACCACGACACCGGCCGTGCGGCTCACCGCGTTGATGGCCAGCGCGGAGAACAGGAACGGCACTGCGCCACCGATCAGCAGACCGATGAACACCTTCGGGTCGGCGACGTTGATCGGCAGCAGGTCGAACACGCCGCGGCCGGAGTCCTGCGCGGTGCTGATGATCTCAGCCGCGTTCGGGAACCCGTTGGCCTTGGTGATGACCTCGTTGACCGCCGTCTCGATGAACGAGGCGAAGATGGCCACCGACGCGATGACCGCGGAACCGATGGCGAAGCCCTTGGTGACGGCCTTGGTGGTGTTGCCCACGGCGTCGAGGCTGACCATGATCCGCTCCGGCTCGCCGTGGAACTCGCCGGACATCTCGGCGATGCCCGCCGCGTTGTCCGACACCGGGCCGAACGTGTCCTCCGACACGATCACGCCGGTGGTGGCGAGCATGCCCATGCCGCACAGGGCGACGAGGTAGAGCGAGAACTGCAGGTTGCCGCCGCCGAGGGCCAGCGACACGCCGATGGCGAGGGCGATGGCGAGGATGGCGTAGACCGAGCTCTCGAGGCCGGCCGAGGTGCCCGACAGGATCGTCGTGGCAGGCCCGGTGCGGGTGGACTCGGCGATCTCCTGCACGGGTGCGTGGTGCGTGGCCGTGAAGTACTCGGTGAGCCGGCT
>JBKJIL010000104.1:0-10771 GCA_046598435.1 Acidimicrobiales bacterium | reverse complement strand
CATCGTGCAGACCCCCTGTCGCGAACGGCGGTCAGTCTGCCAGCCGACGGGTGCGATGCCTCAGCGATGCCTCAGCGATGCCTCAGCGATGCCTCAGCGCCGCTCGGTGGCCTCGTGCCCAGGGTCGATGTCGACGACGGCCGACAGCCGCAGCGGCGCGGGCGCGTCCTCCCCACCGGTCGCGTCGACGATGTCGAGCACGAACAGGTCGTGGTCACCGATCCCCGACGCGCTCTCGACGATCCGGCCGACGAACCGCGCCGGGCAGCGGGAGATCAACGGCACGCCACCAGGGCCGGGCCGCCAGTCGCAGTGGACGAACTTGTCCAGGTCGTCACCGGTCTGGCCGCCGAACAGCTCCGCCAGCTCGTGATCGTGCGGCCCCAAGAGGTGCACGGCGAGGTGGTTCGATCGCTGGGCCAGCTCGTGCGTGCGGTTGGCCTTCGACAGCCACACGGCGTAGCGGGCCGGCTCGATGCTGCACTGGGTGTGGAAGCCCACGAGGCAGCCGTCGCGCTCGCCGTCGACCGCCACCGTGACCACCACCATGGCCGAGTCCATGGCGGCGACCACCGCGTCGAAGTGCTCAGAGGTCATCGGCCGAAACGATCCTTCCTCGTCGAGGGGTGGGTGCCGCCGCCCGTGCACTAGATGCCCGCTCGGCGCCTCATCGACACCTTTCGCGCCACATCAGCGGGTGCGGGGACGGCGGGTCCAGCCCTTGTAGGCCTGCTGGAAGCCGGCCTGCTCCAGCGCCTGGCGCACCTCGGGCGGGCTCTCGTTGACCGCCACGCCGTCGACCGTGCGGAGCTCGAGCGACCGGAAGCGACCGCGCTCGACCAGCTCGGCCAGCGCGCCGACCCAGCGGTGGTCGTCGGTGGCGGCCGGGAACCGCACCAGCCGGTGCCCGCCCCGTTCGAGGTAGGCCAGCGCCTCCCCGGCCGCCAGCACGACCAGCGCCCCCGCGGCCCGGGCCGGGCGTCCGTCGGTGGCCGGCCACGGGACGGCGGCGCCGAAGGGCTGGGCGGGGTCGGTGGCGGCCAACACGAACGGCGCGTCGTCGGGCGCCTCCCGCTCGGCCCGCAGCCGATCCACCGCACCGGGCACGGCGAACTGGGCCGCGCCGAGACCGGCCACGAAGTACCCCCGGCGCACCTGGCCCCGCTCCTCCAGTGCCTTCAGCACCGGGTACACGCCGGCGAAGCCGCCCTCCGCACCCTCGCCCAGCGCTGCTTCGCGGGTGAGCACGCCGTAGCGCTCGAGGAGCTGCAGGGCGCGAGCATGGGCGGCCTCGGTGGCGGTGGGGACCGGACGCAGCAGCGGGGCCACGAGCGACCAGCGGCCCGCGCCTGCCGGTGGCCCGAGCCGAGCCAGGCGGCCGGGACGAGGGCGACCACGCGCGCCGCGACCGGCCTGGCGGGCGGCCGAGCGACGACCGGAGCCGCCCACGAAGGCCCGCAGCGGCGCCAAGGAGTCGTTGGTGACGAGTCCGGCCCACACGAGGTCCCACAGCGCGGCCAGCACGGTGGGGTCGTCGTAGGGCTGCCCTGCTTCCTGCGCGGCCCAGATGAGGTCGGTCCAGAACGATGCACCCCGGGCCTCGAGGTGGGCGAGCAGGGCGGCGTGCATCGGCTCGGGCCCGAACGAGTCGTCGCCCGCGGGCAGGAGCAGGCCGGCCTGGTCGCGGAAGGCGAGGCGGATCCGTCCATCGGTGGAGCCGATGGCACCGGCGCCCACCCACACCACCTCGCCCGATGTGCACAGCGCGTCGAGGTCGGCCGGCTGGTGCTGCGGAAGACGCGCCGCGAGCACGTCGCGGTCGAGCACCGACGCCACCAGCGGCGCGCCCTGCAGCTGGGCCAGCACCTCCACCAGCGCGTCGACACCTCGCCGGTTCACACCGATGCCGTGCCAGCGGGGCAGGAAGCGGGCCAAGGTGGTGGCGTCGACAGGCTCCACCTCGCGGCGCAGGGCGGCCAGTGACCGGCGGCGGAGCTGGCGCAGCACGTCGTCGTCGCACCACTCACGCTCCACGCCGTCGGGGCGGAACTCGCCGAGCACCACCCGCCCGTCGGCCCGCAGGGCCTCCAGCGCGGCCCGAACCCGCTCCACCGACACGCCGTAGCGGCGGGCCGCGTGCTGCGTGAGGAACGGGCCGTGGGTGCGGGCGTAGCGCTCGACGAGGTCGACCAGCGGCGCCGCCACCGACTCCGTGCACGCCGCGGGGAGCCCGATGGGCACGGCCACGCCGAGGGCGTCGCGCAGGCGACCGGCGTCTTCCGCTGCGCACACGCGCTCCTCGCCGCCCACGCCGCCGCGGAAGGCGCGCCGCTCCCCCACCAGCTGGTCGACCCACGGCTTCACGGGCGCGCCCTCGATCGACCGCAGCCCGAGCTCGTCGAGCGACAGCGGGCCGAGGATGCGCAGCTGGTCGTGGAGCTCGTCGACGTCGCGGGCCAGGCGCCCATCCACCAGTCGCTGCAGCTCGAGCTCGAGGTCGGCCAAGGCATCGGCGTCGATCAGCTCGCGCAGCTCCTCGGCGCCGAGGAGGTCGCGCAAGAGGTCGCGGTCGAGGGCCAGAGCGGCGGCACGACGCTCGGCGAGCGGCGCGTCGCCCGCGTACATGTACACCGAGATCCACCCGAACAGCAGCGACTGGGCGAAGGGCGACGCGCTCTGCGTGTCGACCGCCACGAGGCGGATCTTTCGGCTGCGCAGGTCGCGCAGCACCTCGGTGAGGGCGGGCACGTCGAAGACGTCGTTGAGGCACTCACGGGTGGCCTCCAAGAGGATCGGGAACGACGGGTACTTCCCGGCCACCGAGAGCAGGTCGGCCGAGCGCTGCCGCTGCTGCCACAGAGGCGTGCGCTGGTCGGGCCGGCGCCGCGGCAGGAGCAGGGCGCGGCCGGCGCACTCCCGGAAGCGACTGGCGAACATCGCCGTGCCGGGCAGCTGGCTGACGATGAGCTCCTCGATCTCGTCGGGGTCGATGAGCAGCTCGTCGTCGGGCAGCTCGTCGATCGACTCCGGCAGCCGGATGACGATGCCGTCGTCGCTCCACATGAGCTCCACTGCCACGCCCCAGCGCTCGCCGAGGCGGTGCTGCAGCGCCATGGCCCACGGCGCGTGCACCTGGGCACCGAACGGCGAGAGCACGCAGACGCGCCAGTCGCCGATCTCGTCGCGGAAGCGCTCGACGACGATGGTGCGGTCGTCGGGCACAGCGCCGGTGGCCTCGGCCTGGTCGTCGAGGTAGGCGAGGAGGTTGGTGGTGGCGCGCCCGTCGAGGCCCGCCGCCACCAGTCGCTTCGTGGGATCGCCACCGGCGCGCAGCTCGCGGGTGAACTCGCCGATGGCCCGACCGAGCTCGAGCGGGCGACCGGGCCCGTCGCCGTGCCAGGACGGCATCTTGCCGGGCACACCCGGGGCGGGGGTGACGATGACCTTCTGGAAGGTGATGTCCTCGATGCGCCAGGTGCTCGCGCCGAGCAGGAACGTCTCGCCGGGGCGGCTCTCGTAGACCATCTCCTCGTCGAGCTCGCCGACCCGCGTGCCGTCGGGGAGGGTGACGGTGAAGAGCCCGCGGTCGGGGATGGTGCCGGCGTTGGTGACGGCGAGGCGCTGCGCGCCCGAGCGCCCTCGCACGATGCCCTCGACGCGGTCCCACACGATCCGCGGCCGCAGCTCGGCGAAGGGGGCCGACGAGCGCACCACCTCGGCCAGCTCGGCCAGGGGCCACTCGTCGAGGGCGCACATGGCCACGATCTGCTGGCACAGCACGTCGAGCGGGTTGCGGGGGTAGTGCGTCCGCTCGATGAGCCCGGCCTGCATGCGCTCGACCACCACGGTGGCCTCGACGAGGTCGGAGCGGTGCTTCGGGAACAGCTTGCCGCGGCTGGGTGCGCCCACCTGGTGGCCGGCCCGCCCGATGCGCTGCAGGCCCGTGGACACCGCTCCGGGCGACTCCACCTGGATGACGAGGTCGACGGCGCCCATGTCGATCCCCAGCTCGAGGCTGCTCGTGGCCACGAGCCCCCTGAGCGTGCCGCGCTTGAGCTCGTCCTCGATCTGCAGCCGCCGTTCGCGCGACAGCGACCCGTGGTGCGCCTTCACGAGCTCCACCTCGACCGGCGGGTTGCCCTCCGCCTCAGCGGAGCGGTTCTCGCCCTCCCAGTGCAGCTCGTTGAGCCGCGTCGCCAGGCGCTCGGCCAGGCGACGAGCGTTCACGAAGATGAGCGTGGACTGGTGCTCCTGCACGAGCTCGAGCAGACGAGGGTGCATGGCCGGCCAGATGGAGCGGCGCACCGGCCCGGCCGCGGCCGGCCCGGACATCGGCTCCTCGACGATGGTGCCCAGCTCAGCCATGTCGTCGACCGGGATGATGATCTCGATCTCCAGCGGCTTGCGCACCCCGGCGTCGACGATCGTGACTGGCCGCGGACGCCGCGCCCCGCCGGGGCCCCCGGGGCCGGGCTCGGTGCCGCCGAGGAAGTGGGCGATCTCCTCGAGTGGCCGCTGGGTGGCCGACAGCCCGATGCGCTGCGGCGCCGCCCCGCCCCCCGAGCGCACCCAGTGGTCGAGCCGCTCCAGGGTGACGGCCAGGTGGCTGCCCCGCTTGGTGGCAGCCACGGCGTGGATCTCGTCGATGATCACCGCCTCCACGCCGCGCAGGCTCTCCCGCGCGGCCGAGGTGAGCATCAGGTACAGCGACTCGGGCGTGGTGATGAGGATGTCGGGTGGGTTGCGCACGAGGCGACGGCGGTCGTCGGCCGGGGTGTCTCCCGTTCGGATCCCCACGACGGGCTCGGTGTAGGGCAGGCCCAGGCGCTCGGCGGCGAGGCGGATGCCCTGCAGGGGGCTGCGCAGGTTCTTCTCGATGTCGACGGCCAGCGCCCGCAGAGGCGAGATGTAGAGCAGGCGCGTGCGATGGGTTCGCTCGGTGGTCGGGGGCGTGGTGACGAGCCGGTTGATGGCCCACAGGAAGGCCGAGAGGGTCTTGCCGGAGCCGGTGGGCGCCAGGATCAGCGTGTGATCGCCGGCCGCGATGGCCGCCCACCCCTGGGCCTGCGGTGGGGTGGCCTCGGGAAACGACGACTCGAACCAGGCGCGCACGGCGGGCGCGAAGGGGGCGAGCGGGTCCGAGGCGGGCACTCTGCCACGCTACCGACGGCCACCGACAGGCGGTGTCAGGGATCGGGCGAGCTGGCGTCGCCCACCTGGAGCGTGCCCACCATGTTGGGGTGGATGTCGCAGAACGCGCCGATGGCTGACGTGCTGACCGCCTTCGTGGTGGTGTTCCTGGCCGAGCTGGGCGACAAGACCCAGCTCGTCGCCCTCACGCTGGCCGGCCGCTACCCCGCCGTGAAGGTGCTGGCCGCCCTGGGGGCGGCCATCGTGGTGCTCCAGACGCTGTCGGTCACCGCCGGAGCCCTGGTCAGCGAGGCCGTCCCCGAGCGAGCCATCGCGGCGGGGGCCGGCGTGCTGTTCCTCGGCTTCGCGGTGTGGACCTGGCGCACAGCCGCCGAGGAGGACGACGACGAGGTGCGCGCATCGGCACCCCGTGGCGGCCTGCTCAGCGTGGCCGGCGCCTTCTTCCTGGCCGAGCTCGGCGACAAGACGATGCTCACGACAGCCGGCCTGGCCGCCGATCGCGGTGCCGTGCCGGTGTGGATCGGCTCCTTGGGGGCCATGCTGGCGGCCACCGCCCTGGCTGTCCTCGCCGGTCAGCTCCTCACCAAGCGGGTGCGCCCTGACACGCTGCGCCGCATCGGCGCCGGTGCCTTCGCCGTCGTCGGCGTCGTCACCCTCGCCAGCGCCGCCGTCGGCTGAGCCGGCCTCCGACGCTCACCCCGTCGGCTGGCACCGTCGTCGCAGGTTGGGCGACGGGGACCCGGCGCGAGCAGGCTGGGCGGGTGCCCCGGCAGACCCCTGCTCCGCGTTCGCTCTTCGAGCCACATCCCAGCCGGCTGGCCGTCGATCACCCCCACCGGGACGCGATCCTCGCGGCCCACCGAGCCGCCGTCGAGGCCGGCCAGGCCGGGTACCTCGACCCGCTCAGCGGGCTGTTCGTGCTGACGGCGGCCGAGCACGTGCGCCGGGGCGCGTGCTGCGCCAACGACTGCCGGCACTGCCCCTATCGCTGAGCCCGGCTCAGCGGAAGGAGTACTCGATGGGCAGGTGCTTCACGCCCGACACGAAGTGCGACTCGGCGTACTGCACCTCACCGGCCGGCTCGATGTGGGTCAGCTCCTGGCTGAGGCGGGTGAGCATGGTGCGCACCTCTCGCCGGGCGAACTGCGAGCCCAGGCAGAAGTGGGCGCCCACGCCGAAGCTGAGCAGCTTGTCGGCATCGGGGCGACGCACGTCGAAGGTGTCGGGGTCGGCGAAGACGCCCTCGTCGCGGTTCGCTGACGGATACGACAGCAGCACGCGACCCCCGGCGGGGATGTCCACGCCGCCGACGGTCTGGTCGTGCTCGGCCCAGCGCAGGAAGTGCCGCACGGGCGACGTGTAGCGGATCACCTCGTCGGCCGCGTTGTTGACGAGGGCTGGCTCGTCGCGCAGCGCCCACAGCTGATCGGGCTGGGCCGCGAAGCGCTCCATGCCCCCGGCCAGAGCGAAGGACGTGGTGTCGTGCCCCGCCGTCGCCACGATGATGTAGTACCAGAGGCGCTCGACGTCACCCATGGGGGCGCCGTCGATCTGGCCGTTGGCGATGACCGAGGCGAGATCGTCGGCCGGACACGCCTGGCGGTCGGTGGTGATCTCGTTGAAGTACTGGATGAACTGCATGACCGACGCCATCACGCGCTGGCCGGGGTCCTCGGCGTCGCCCAGGAACTCGGGGTCGGCGGCACCGAAGATGCCCTGGGTGAGGTCGAGCATGAGCGCCTCGTCCTCCTCGGGCACGCCGTAGATGTCCATGATCACGCGCAGCGTGTAGGGCTGGGCGATGTCCTTGGCGAAGTCGCAACGGCCGCCCATCTCGCGCATGCGCTCGATGTAGAGGTCGGCCAGCTCGTCGATGCGAGGCTGACGCTTGCCGACGACGGCCGGCTTGAACCAGTCATTGGTGACCTGACGGTGATCGCGGTGCTTCTGGCCGTCGAGCTGCACCAGGCTGCACGGCAGCGGCATGCCACTGGCCAGCATCTGCTGCCAGTCGCTGTCGGTGCCGAGCACCGACTGCGGCGTGTTCAGCCAGCCCGCGTTGTCCCGCGACACGGCGAACACGTCGGCGTGGCGGGTGAGGGCCCAGAACGGTGAATAGCCGGGATCGTCGACGTAGACCACGCCCTCGGCGCGCCGCAGCTCCCCAACGCGCGCATGCCATGCGTCCATGTCCGACCAGAGCTGCGGGTTGTGGAAGAGGGCCCCACGGGCTTCGGCGAGCGGCATCGTCAGCGACATGGCAACGAGCGTAGCCAAACCTCAGAGGGCGGCGTCCACGGCGGCTTCCCCGGCAGCGTCCACCGCGGCCACCTCGAAGGTGGCCATCTCGTGCAGGATGCGCGCCGACGCCTCCAGCACGCCGAGGGCCAGGCACGCCCCCGACCCCTCCCCCAACCGCAGGCCGAGGTCCAGCACCGGGGTGAGGCTCAGGTGGGCCAGCACGGCGGTGGCCCCGGGCTCGGTGGAGCGGTGGCCGGCCACGACGTACGGGAGCACGGCCGGGCACAGCGCGTGAGCGACGAGGAGCGCCGCCCCCGCAATCACGCCGTCGACCACCACCGGCACCCGCTGGGCGGCGCCGCCCACGATGAACCCGGCCAGGGCGGCGATCTCCAGGCCCCCCACCTCGGCGAGGACGACCATGGGGTCAGCGTGGGCCACCAGGCGGGTGAGGGCCCGGTCGATGAGGGCGATCTTGCGCTGGAGCGTGGCGTCGTCGACGCCGGTGCCGCGCCCGGTCACCGGCGCGGCATCGCACCCGAGGAGGGCGGCGATGAGGGCGGCCGAGGGCGTGGTGTTGCCGATGCCCATCTCGCCGGTGACGAGGGCTCGAGCGCCCCCGGCCACCAGGGCGGTGGCCACCTCGGCACCGACGTCGAGGGCGCGGCGCGCGTCGTCGAGGGTCATGGCCGGGCCCGCGGCCAGGTTGGCGGTGCCGAGCCGCACGTTGCGGCGCAGGAGCGTGGGCGCGTCACCCAGACCCAGGGCATCGAGGTCGCTGGCGACGCCGACGTCGACCACGGTGACCGAGGCGCCGGCCTGTCGGGCCAGCACGTTGATGGCCGCGCCGCCGGCGACGAAGTTGGCCACCATCTGGCCAGTGACCTCCTGAGGCCACGGCGTGACGCCCTCAGCCAGCACGCCGTGGTCGCCGGCGAACACCGCCACTGCGGCGGGAGCGGGGACGGGCGGCGGGTTCTGGCCGGCGATGGCCGCCAGCTGCACCCCGAGGTCCTCGAGCTGGCCGAGCGCTCCCGCCGGCTTGGTGAGGCGCGCCTGGTGGGCCAAGGCGGCCTGCTCGGCCACGGCGTCGGTGGGGCCCACCAGCGACCGGGCCGCCTCGAACGGGCCGACCAGCCCCGCCAGCGCGTCGCCTACCGCGGCAGCCAAGGTCTGGCGCCCGTCCACCCGAGCGAACGCGGTTCCCGCCGCTCGCGCCGCGCCCTCGTCCACCTCCGCGTCGCCCACGAACAGCGTCTCGGCGGCGGCCGTGCCGAGCCGAGCCAGAGCGGCCTCGATGCCGCGTGGGTCGGGCTTGGCGGCCCCGATGTCATGTGACGTGACGATCACCTCGAGCAGCTCGCCCAGCCCGGTGCCGGCCAGGGCCGCCCGTACGTCGGCCTCCGTCATCACCGCCGTGTCGGTGACGGCACCGAGGCGGAAGGAGCGAGCCAGCGCCTCCAGCGTCCTGCGCACGCCGGGGAGCGGTTGGGCCACCAGCGCGTCCACTGGCGTGCCGGCAGCGGCCGCCCGCACGAGGGTGTCGCCGATGTCGAAGAGGATGGCGGTGATCACGAGGGCTCCCAGCGAGGGCGGCAGAGGGTCGGTCAGGGCGATGAGATGGTGAGGGCGTCGGCCAGGCGGTGCAGACCTCGGTCGTCGGGGAGGCCGACCCGAGCCCACCCGGGGAGATCGAAGCTGGCGCAGTCGCGCACGAGCACGCCGTGGGGTGCGAGGCGATCGCGCAGACCAGGTTCGGGCACCAGCACCCAGGGCGCGTCGGCCTGCTCGGCACGGAGCCCGTGATGAGCGAGCAGGTCGACGAGCTCCTGGCGGCGCTCGACGATCCGGCGCCGCCAGCCCGTCAGGTCGGCGGCGGCCAGCAAGTCCGGGAGCACGGCGAGGGCCAGTCCGCCCACCGGCCAGGCGGGCTGGCCGACCGCCAGACGAGGTGCGTCATCGGTCAGCACGTAGCCGAGGCGGAGTCCGGGACAGGTGAAGACCTTGGTGAGCGAGCCCACCACGACCGAGCCGGCATCCCCGCGGGTCCAGCGGCCGGTGGCGAGCGGGTAGAACGCCTCGTCCCACACGTCGGCGGCGTCGTCGGCGGCGGCGAGACGGCCCGTCGGGTTGTGCGGGTTGCTGCGCCATCGGGGCCCTGACGACGAGCGGGGGTGCAGCGCGAACTCGGGTTCGGCGATCACGCCGCCGCCGAGCTCGGCCGCCACGAGGGAGATGGCCTCGCTGCCGCCGTTGGTGAGCAGAAGGCGGTCGGGGTCGACGTCCATGGCCTCGGCCAGCTGCGCGGTGGCCACCGATCGGTCGGGGTAGCGGGTGAGAGCGTCGAGGTGCCGGCTGGCCAGGGCCGCGATGTCGGGGGCGAAGGGGTTCATCGAGATGGACAGGTCGACGACCTCGGTCGGGTCGAGCCCCAGGGCCCGGGCCACCCGCTCGCTGTCCCCGCCGTGGGGCCCGGGCGCCGGCACGCTCACCGTCGCCGCCACCGGGTCTGGGCGCCATCGGCGGCCAACAGGCCCACTGCCAGAGCGACTGAGACGTCACGGCTGAGCCGCACAGCCCGGTCGATGTCGTGGGCTTCCGGCGGCCGGCCCGCCCCCAGTGTCGGACGGAGCTCGATGCGATCTCCGTAGCGGCTCTCGCCCCCGAGGCGCAGGCCCAGGGCCGCCGCGAAGGCGGCCTCCGCCACGCCGCTGTTGGGCGACGGATGAGCCGGGGCGTCGCGCCGCACCGCTCGCCACACTGCACCCGCTGCGGCCGGTCGACATCCAGCCACCAGCATCGCCGTGAGCCGGGCTGGCACCCATGCGGCGCCGTCGTCGAGGCGGGCGGCGGCCCAGCCGTAGCGCTGGTAGCGCTCGTCGCGGTAGCCCACCATGGCATCCATCGTGTTGACCGCCCGGTGGGCCAGCACCCCCGGGGCCCCGGCGACTGCGGCCCACAGCGCGGGGGCCACGACGGCGTCGACGGTGTTCTCGGCCACCGACTCGACGACGGCCCGGGCCACGGCCTTGGCGTCGAGCCGAGACGGGTCACGACCCACCAGCGTCGGGAGGAGCGCTCGAGCGCGCTCGAGGTCGCCCGCTGTCAGGGCGTCGCCCACCGCGCTGGCGGCATCGCCCAGGGCCCGTCCCGCGGTGGCCGACCAGGTGGCCACCGCCGTCGAGCGCACACCCCACCCGGCGACGAGCCCCAGTGACGTGCCGATGAGGGCGTGGGCGACGCCGGCGGCGCGGGAGTCCGCGTAGAGGCGGCCTTCCACGTGCTGCATGGCCCGACCGAAGGCGGCCACCGGGTGCACGCGGTCGGGCGGCTCGCCGCCGAGCCGATCGCTCAGGAGCCCCAGGGCGGCCGCTCGGGC
>JBKJIL010000091.1:0-3287 GCA_046598435.1 Acidimicrobiales bacterium | reverse complement strand
CCGGAGGCGCTCGAAGGGTGGGAGCCTGACTGGCGGTTGCGCCCGGGGGCGGCCCACCGGCGTCCGCTCAGGCGGCTTCGGGGCGGACGGCCCGACGCAGGAGCAGGCCGAGTGCGGCGACGGCCATGCCGGCGCCGATCATCGATTCGCCGCCCGTGTTGGCCACGCCACGGCTGCCGCCGTTCGGGGCGCTGCCCTCGCCGAGGCCGCTGCCCGCCACCGTGGTGGTGGTGCTGCTGGTCTCCCCGCCGCCCGACGTCGTCGAGGTGGAGCCAGGGGCGGCGGTCGTGGTGGTGACGACGACCGTGGTCGTGGTCGTGAGGGCCGCCTCGGTGGTGGTCGTCGAGGGGCTCGTGGTCGAGGTGGTGGTAGCGGCGGGCGCCGCGCTCTCGTCGTCACCGATGTCGCCCGGCTGCACGATGGCGAGGGCGCTCCCGGTGGCGAACAGGGCCGCGGCAGCGGCCAACAAGAGCTTTTCGGGGGTACTCAGGACAGATCACCTCGTGGGGGGACTGGAGCGGGCGACGGGAATCGAACCCGCACCACCAGCTTGGAAGGCTGGGGCTCTAGCCGTTGAGCTACGCCCGCCAGATGGAAGCGACGGTAGCCGTGCAGGGGCGCGACGCTCCAACGCTGGATGAACACCCGACCATGATGGCCGCTCGATCACCCGTGGCGGGGGACCGTGCGCTGAACGGGGAACCTGATCAGGTTGGTCGGGGAGGGGGGACTTGAACCCCCGACCTCCTGCTCCCAAAGCATCCTCGGTCGTTGGCTGCTGTCGGCTCCCGTCGGCCCTACCTGGGATGCAGGGCAACACCCGGCGGCCCTATCCGTTCCTGTCGGTCGGTGTCGGCTGGTCCGGTGATGCCACAGGCGATGCCAAGCATTTGATCGTGCGCGGGTAGGCGTCTGCGGGCTCCGTGGTACTCCCAGATCGCCCGTCGGTGCGGTAGACATCGCGACCTGACGGCTGCAATGAAGAAGCAACATCCTCCTAGAGCGGAATCGCGGTTCAGGGCCGACAAGTGAGAGCGAGAGGGCCGCCCGAATGGCAGACCAGGGGCAGGGAGAGCGGGGGACAGAGCGGAGATTCGCCGCCGCATCGACCCCACCACTCCCGGGTCGGCTCGTCGCCGCCAGCGTCCTGGCCTGCATAGGCGCGTGGACGTACCTCTGGAAGCTCGGCGTCGGGTCCTGGCAGGGCGACGAAGCGATCTACGCCTCCGCCGCCGACCGTCTTCTCGAGAGCGGCGGCGCGGCCGCTTCCGAGATTGGGCACCCCCCGCTCGCCATGCTCGCGTTCGCCGCCGGGCAGGCACTAGCGGGCGACGACCTACTCGGCGTCCGCATCGTCAGCGCTCTGTGCGGCCTCGCCGTGGCCGCGGTGCTGTGCGCGCTGGTGGGCCGCATCGCAGGATGGTGGGTCGGGCTGGGCGCAGCGCTCGCGTGGGTGGTACTGCCCCACGGACTGCGCACGGTCGGCACTGGCCTCGACAAGCTCGACCGGTTCGGGCGCATCGACGCTGTGGCCGCACTCCCCCTCGTGCTGTGCCTCTACGCAGGCTGGCGCTGGATTGAGGGTGGCGCCCGCCGATGGGCCATTGCTGCTGGCGCGTTCGCAGGGTTCGCCGCCGCTGCCAAACTGCCGTTCGGGCTCTCCATGACCGTCGTCGCCGTCGCCGGTTTCATCGCGCACCGGAACCAGATCCGACGCAGCATCGCAGACGTGACGGCGATGGCAACGGCATCGATCGTCGCGATGGTGGTCTCCTATCTTCCCTTCGGGACCAGCTCGTGGACTCGATTCTGGGACATGATCGAGTTCCAACGCGAGCACGCGGCCCAGGGCCACCCGATCCGCATCGGCGACACGGTGCACCTGACCGCCCCATGGTGGGCAAACTTCTGGTTCACCTGGCGCGACGACGGCGGGCCCATGACCATCGCCCTGGTGGTGTTGGCGGTGTCCGCGGTGGCGACGCGCCACCCACACCGGTGGGGCGCCGCCTACCTCCTCCTGGCGGCGATGCTTCCCGCCGCAGTGCTAGCCACGTCCCCCGTTGCCCTGCCTCACTACCGCTTCGTCTGGCTCGCCCCGCTCTTCGCGGTGGCCACCATGGGCGGCGTCTCCCTTTGGCGCCGGGGTGGACTCCAGCGGGCCGTGGCCGGTCTTGCCGGACTCGTGCTGGTCTGGTCGGCACTCGAGCACGGCTCTGCCATCGCGACCCTGGAGCGCTCCGGGTACGCCGAAGCGGCGGCGCGGATCGGCGCTGCAGGCATGCAGGACGGCACCCTCGTCCACCGAGCAACGAGGCCCATCGTGGAGGCCTACCTCCCTGACGCTCTTACGGTGGTGTCGCTGCCCGCTGACGTGGTGATCCTCGACGAGACGCTGCTCGCGCGCTTCCCCGACCCTGGGCTTGAGGTTGCCCTGAACGAGCTTCTCGCCACGGGCGGGTGCCAAGTCGAGATCGACCAGCTCCGGGTCGTGTTCCCGACAGGCAACGCCCTGGAGTGCGCGGCACTCACCCGACCGTAGCGACGGTCAACGCCGCGCGACGTTGCCCGCCGCGTCGCCGAAGCAGAACGTCACCCGACTACCGGAAGCGCAACGTGTCCACCGTGGACGAACCGCGGGGCGTGCGTCAGTCATCGCGATGACCTCCTTCGGCGCGGAGCATCCCTACCGCGTCCGCGGCCGCCTGCCGGGCGGCGATCGCGTCGAGTTCGGCTAGCAGCCTGGTGATGGGGCCGCGGTCGAGTTCGGCGTCGGGGTTGTGGGGAGGTTCGTATCCGCTCCCGTTGCACCTCGCGCAAGTTGGGCCGTCCTCCAACCGTGAGAGTCGTCCACGCTGGTCACCCCTCATCGACCCTGCCCCCCTCGCGGCCCTACGGCGAGTTCGATCCTCGCCAGGCGGACATCGAAGTCCACGGTCTCCCGCCAGGTAGGCGCGAGCGCGAGCAGGCTCCGTGCGGCACTCACGCGTGCACCGGGTGGCGGTGGTGTCGCCCTGGATGCTGCGCAGCACCTCGGCACCCTCACAGGCCCCCGTGTCAGCGACGGCGGAAAACTGACCCTCTATCGACGGTGAACTTCTGACCCCCTTGTTCGTGGGTCCACCACTGAGTGTGTGGATCAACGGACCCTGGCTGCTTCTGCGGCCAGGGAGGAAGGCAGTGCTCGACGTGGAGGAATGGGCAGAGATCCGGCGGCTGCATTTCGCTGAGCGGGTCCCGATCAAGGAGATCGCGAGGCGGCTGGGAGTCGCTCGCAACACCGTCCG
>JBKJIL010000088.1:0-4202 GCA_046598435.1 Acidimicrobiales bacterium | reverse complement strand
CGCTACGAGTGGTACACGAGCCACGGCATCAGCGCGGAGAAGTTGCGGCTCCGGCCCCACGACGCCGACGAACTCTCGCACTACTCAACTGGCACGTCCGACGTGGAGTTCCTGTTCCCCTGGGGCTGGGACGAGCTCGAGGGCATCGCCAACCGAGGCGACTACGACCTCACACAGCACGCCACCCACTCTGGCGAAAAACTCGAGTACTTCGACCAGTCCACCGGCACCCACTATGTGCCCCACGTGATCGAGCCGGCCGCCGGGGCCACCCGCACGATGATGGCCTTCCTCATGGCCGCCTATGACGAGGAGGAGGTGAACGGCGAGGCCCGCACCGTCTTGCGCCTCCACCCCCGTCTGGCGCCCTACCAGGTGGCCGTGCTGCCGCTGTCCAAGAAGGACACCCTCACCCCGGTGGCCCGTGAGGTGTTCGACCTCCTCTCGCCGCACCTGATGTGCGACTACGACGAGACGCAGGCCATCGGCCGTCGCTACCGACGGCAGGACGAGGTCGGCACGCCCGTGTGCCTCACCGTCGACTTCGAGACCCTCGAGGACCGCGCCGTCACGGTGCGCGACCGCGACTCGATGGAGCAGGTACGGGTGCCGATCGACGGCCTGCTGGCGGAGCTGCTGCCTCGCCTGACCTGAGATCGCCCGCAGGCCGGGGGCCCGATTTCGCCAGGAAGCAGTCGATTTCAGCAGTTCGTTGTGCCCGCCCCCGCCGGTGCCTAGGCTGGTGATCAGCGAGGGCTGTTCCCGCCCGCCCAGCCCTCGTCAGCAGCGGCCGCCATGCGTCCCTCCCGTGGATCTGGCGGCCGTTGCGCGTCCGCCCACCCGTCCGCACGCGGCGACGGAGCATCACCCGTAGGCTCCGCGGCCGTGCCCTTCGTCTACGCCTTCGACCACAAGCATCGACGCCCACCGATGGATCAGAAGGACCTGCTGGGTGGCAAGGGGGCCAACCTGGCGGAGATGACCTCCGTGCTGGGCCTGCCCGTGCCGCCGGGGTTCACCATCACCACGACGGCCTGCCGCGCCTACCTGGAGGACGGGTGGCCGGACGGTCTCGATGCCGAGGTCACCAAGGCAGTGCGGCGCATCGAAGGCGCGATGGGCAAGTCGCTCGGCGACCCGACCGACCCCTTGCTCGTGAGCGTGCGCTCCGGCGCCAAGTTCTCGATGCCCGGCATGATGGACACGGTCCTCAACCTCGGCCTGAACGACGCGTCGGTGCGGGGGCTGGCGGCCCAGACCGACGAGCGCTTCGCCTACGACTCGTATCGCCGCTTCATCGCCATGTACGCCCGCATCGTGCTCGGGGTCGGCGGCGACGAGTTCGAGCACCTGCTGGTGACGGCACGCCAGTGGGACGGCGTGCCCGACGACGCCCACATCACCGCCGACACGTTGCGCCGCCTCTGCCTCCGCTACCAGGAGCTGGTGGTGGCGGCCACGGGCGAGCCGTTCCCGCAGGACCCCACCGTGCAGCTGCGCAAGGCCATCGAAGCCGTGTTCGGGTCGTGGGGTGGCGCCCGGGCCGTCGCCTATCGACGGCGCGAGCACATCGCCGAGGACCTCGGCACCGCCGTCAACGTGCAAGCGATGGTGTTCGGCAACCGCGACGACCAGTCGGGCACCGGGGTGGGGTTCACGCGCAACGCGTCGACGGGCAAGGCCGCGCCCTACGGCGACTTCCTGCTCAACGCCCAGGGCGAGGACGTGGTGGCCGGGATCCGGATCACCGAGGACCTGGACGCGCTGCGCCGCGCCTTCCCCACGATCCATGCCGAGCTGATGGCGATCTTCGCCAAGCTGGAGCGGCACTACCGCGACATGTGCGACACCGAGTTCACGATCGAGCAGGGCAAGCTCTGGATGCTCCAGACCCGAGTCGGCAAGCGCACCGGGGCGGCCGCGCTTCGCATGGCCGTGGAGATGACGCAGCAGCGGGGCTGGAAGATCACCCAGGCGGAAGCGCTGCAGCGCATCACCGCCGACCACCTCGACCAGGTGCTGCACCCGCAGTTCAAGGGCGGCCGCCGCGAGGTGCTGGCCACCGGGCTCGCCGCGTCACCCGGCGCGGCGGTGGGTCGGGCCTACTTCTCGGCCGATGCCTGCGTGACGGCCCACGAACGAGGCGAGCGCGTGGTGCTCGTCCGCAACGAGACCTCGCCGGAAGACGTCCACGGCATGCAGGTGGCCGAGGGCATCCTCACGTCGCACGGTGGGCTCGTCAGCCACGCCGCGGTGGTCGCACGCGGCTGGGGCATCCCGGCCGTGGTGGGCGCGGAGCGCCTCACCATCACCGACTCGCAGTTCAGCGTGGGCGACGTGGTGGTTCGGGAGGGCGACCTGATCTCCATCGACGGCACCTCCGGCGAGGTGGTCCTGGGCGAGATGGCCCTGGCCGAGATCGAGCCGCCGGAGGAGTTCCACACGATCCTCACCTGGGCCGATCGCATCCGGAAGGGCAAGCTGAAGGTGCGTGCCAACGCCGACACCGGCGAGGACGCGGCCATCGCCCGTCGGTTCGGGGCGGAGGGCATCGGGCTGTGCCGCACCGAGCACATGTTCCTCGCCGAAGATCGGCTCCCCATCGTGCGCCGCATGATCCTGGCCGCCACGCCGGAGGAGGAGACGGCCGCCCTCGAGGACCTGCGGGTGGCTCAGCAGGAGGACTTCACCGCCATCCTCGAGGCCATGGACGGCCTGCCCGTCACCATCCGGCTCCTCGACCCGCCCCTCCACGAGTTCCTCCCCTCCGTCGAGGACCTGCGGGTGCAGCGCGCCGAGGTGGGCCTCACCGTCGACGAAGCGGCCCTCCTGGCCGCCGCCGAGATGTGGAGCGAGCACAACCCGATGCTCGGCACGCGTGGGGTGCGCCTCGGGGTGATGCGACCCGGTCTGTACGCCATGCAGGTGACGGCCCTCATGGCGGCCGCCGCCGTGCGCGTGGCCGCGGGCGGCCAGCCCATCGTGGAGATCATGATCCCGCTCACCATCAGCCGCGAGGAGCTGCGCATGGCTCGCCGCTGGGTGACCGATGCCGTGGCGGAGGCCCTCCGGGACGCGCCGTCAGGGCTCGAGGTGTCGATCGGCACGATGATCGAGACCCCGCGTGCCGCCGTGCACGCCGGCGCACTGGCCGAGGAGGCCGACTTCTTCTCCTTCGGCACCAACGACCTCACGCAGATGGTGTTCGGCTTCAGCCGCGACGACGTGGAGGCCCGGCTGATGCCCGCGTACCTCGACGCCGGACTGCTGCGCAACAACCCCTTCGAGACGATCGACGTCCTCGGGGTGGGGGAGCTGGTCGCCCTGGCCGCCGAGCGGGGACGAGCGGTGAAGCCGAAGCTCAAGCTCGGGGTGTGCGGCGAGCACGGTGGCGACCCGGCGTCGATCCGCTTCTTCTACGACACCGGCCTCGACTACGTGTCGTGCTCCCCGTACCGGGTGCCGATTGCCCGGCTGGCTGCCGCGCAGGCCATCCTGGGAGCAACGGCCCCGTAGACGGCGGGCCCATCCACCTCCCCCTCGGGGACCGAAGGGACTGCAGTGCTCACATCGTTCGCCACGCTCGCGACCCTCGCGTCCGAGAGCGGCAAGGAGAACTTCGCCGACTTCCACGTGGAGCTGTGGGTGTGGGGCGCGTTCCTGGCCTTCGTGGTGGTGCTGCTCGTCGCCGACCTCCTCCTGGTGCACAAGACGGCGCACGTGATCACCACCAAGGAGGCGGCCGTCGAGTCCGCCATCTGGATCTCGATCGGGCTGAGCTTCACGTTCGTCGTGTGGGGCGCCTGGGGCGGGCAGGCGGCGGGGGAGTACATCTCCGGCTACCTGATCGAGAAGAGCCTGTCAGTCGACAACGTGTTCGTGTGGGCGATCATCATGAGCTACTTCGCCGTGCCGCGGGCCTACCAGTTCCGGGTGCTGTTCTGGGGCGTGTTCGGCGCCGTCGTGCTGCGCTTCACGTTCATCTTCCTGGGCGTGGCGCTGCTGAACCGGTTCGAGTGGATGCTCTTCGTCTTCGGCGGGTTCCTGCTGTTCACCGCCGTCCGGCTCCTCCGACACGACGAGGAGGAGATCCACCCCGAGAACAACCCCGTGCTCGGGCTCGTGCGGCGGGTGATCCCCTCGACGTCCGACTACCGGGGCCAGTCGCTTGCCCTTCTCCCGGGTGTACATCACCTGGCCCC
>JBKJIL010000226.1:0-3679 GCA_046598435.1 Acidimicrobiales bacterium | reverse complement strand
GGCCGAGCTGGCCGCCATGGACCCGGGCGACCGGGTGCCGGTGTCGCTCATCGGGGACTTCCAGGGGCGGGTGGTGCGATGAGTCGGGCATCGTCGGTCGACGAGGTCCTGGCTCTGTACGAGCGGGTGGGGGACGAGCACTACGACGAGGAGCTCAGCCAGCTCGCCCACGCCCTCCAGACCGCGGCCCTGGCGAGCGCGGTCGGGGCCGCCGACGGGCTGGTGGCAGCCGCGCTCCTGCACGACGTGGGGCATCTCCTCGCACTGGCCGCCGGCAGCGGCCCGGGTGACGAGGGCGACCTGCGTCACGAGGTGTGGGGGGCGGCGTGGCTGGCCGGGCTGTTCGGCGCCGAGGTGACGCGGCCGATCGCGCTGCACGTGCGGGCCAAGCGGTACCGCGTGAGCATCGACGCGGCCTACGCCGCTGGCTTGTCGAGCGGGTCCGCGGCCAGCCTCGTTCGCCAGGGTGGCCCGATGGGGCCGGAGGAGGTGTCCGCCTTCGAGACCCTCCCCGGCTTCGCCGACGCTGTCGCGCTGCGGGGCTGGGACGACCAGGGCAAGGTCGACGGCCTCGTCGTGGCGGGCCTCGACCACCACCGTCCGCTCCTCGAGCGGCTGGCTCGCTAGGACGCTGGCCTAGAGGCGCACCCCGAACGTACGGGTCATCCCGTCGCCACCGAGCCCGGCGCAGCCGAGGTGCTCGTAGAAGGCGATGGCCCGCTCGTTGCGCGTGCTCACCCCCCAGTGCACGCCCGGGGAGCCGTCGGCCCGCAAGGCATCGAACAGCGAGTCGAGGAGCCGTCGTCCCCATCCTTGGCCCTGCGCCTCCGGGAGCAGGTCGATGTGCAGGTGGGACGGGTGCGTGGCGAGCAGCCCGGGATCGGATGGGGTGCGGATGTGGAGCAGGTCGATGAGCAGGTCGTCGAGTCGGTCCCCGCCGGCTCGCCGGGGGCGCTGCTCCCGCAGCGGCGGCCACCACTGCGCTTCGCAGCGAGCCTCGAAGCGCACTGTGTCCAGCGCGCCGAGGACGTAGCCGACGGCGCGGTCGTGGGCGTCGACGAGCACGAGGGCGTGCTCGGGCTCGAGGACGCCGTAGGGCGCCGCGAAGAGGTGGCCGAACAGCAGTGGGTCGTCCACCAGCGTCGTGGCGTCACCTCCGGCGGCACCGGTGCGCAGGCAGATCTCGTACAGCGAGTCGAGCCGTGAGGGCCCGTAGGGCTCGATGGCGAAGCGCTCCACCCCGGCTGTCTACCTCAGTCACTGGAGCACCACGCCCACGAGCCCCATGCACACCGACGCCAACAGCACGCCGGTCACCACCGGCTCGTAGCGGTCGCCGTGGGCGAGACGAGCGAACAGCGGTCGGCCGGAGAGGTGCCCGATGACGGCCGCCGGCACGAGGGCGGCGAGCTGGCCCACGTCGGGCACGGCATCGGTCGTACGCGTGACGAGGAGGGCGAGGGGTGTGACGAGGCCCATGGCGAGGAAGCAGGCGGTGAGCGTGTCGCGCACCACCGAGGGGCGAGCGCCGCGCCCCAGGAGGTAGAGCAGCAGCGGGGGTCCGGTGGTGGAGGTGGAGGTGCTCAGCCCGCCCGAAACGAGGCCGGCGACGGGCGCGGCCCACGCCGGGCGCGGGCGCGGCCCGTCGACCAGCACCGGCACCACCGCGCTGCGACGCGACAGCGAGTGGCGCACGACGAGGGTCACGATCACGCCGACGCTGAGCAGTATCTGGAGCATCACGGCGTCGAGCGAGCGCAGCACCACGATGCCGAGGAGGGCGCCCGGGACGGCCCAGCCGACGAGCTGCACCACCTCGCGCATGAGCGGCCGGGGCCGGCGCCGCTCGGTGAGCAGCGTCAGGGCGTTGACGACGAGGCCGAGCACGGCCAGCAGCCCGACGGCGGGCTGAGGGTCGATGACGGCGTACAGGAGGGGCGCTGCGAGGAGGCTGAAGCCGAAGCCGGTGGCCGACTGCAGAGCCGCTCCCGCCGCCACGGCGAGGAAGAGGAGGGCGAGCACAGCGGGCCGACGCTACCGGCCGCCGCGCCGGCCCTCCCAGCCGCGCGCACCGCTGCATGACGGGCCCGGTCAGCGGCCGGTCAGCGGCCGGTCAGCGGCCGGTCAGGTGCCGGTCCAGGTCGGCGCCCGCTTCTCCAGGAAGGCGCTGATGCCCTCGTGGGCGTCGCCGGTGGCCTGGTTGACGACCATCGTGGCGCCGGCCAAGTCGTAGGCGGCGCCCTGGTCGAGGCCCGCCTGGCCGTAGAAGGCGCGCTTGCCCAGGGCCAGCACGAGCGGGCTGGCCTCGGCGATCTTGGCGGCCAGCCCGGCGACGGCGCCGTCGAGGTCGGCAGGCTCGACGACCTCGTTCACCAGACCCCAGTCGAGCGCCGCGGCGGCGGAGATGAGCTCGCCGGTGAACAGCATCTGCAGGGCCCGCTTGGGGCCGATGGCCCGGGAGAGCGGCACCATCGGGGTGGAGCAGAACAGTCCGATGCGCACCCCGGGGGTGGCGAAGCGGGCGCCGGACTCGGCGATGGCCAGGTCGCACGACGCCACCAGCTGACACCCCGCGGCGGTGGCCACGCCGTGCACCCGGGCGATCACCGGCTGGTCGATCGACTGCACGGTGGTCATCAGCGTGCTGCACACCGAGAAGATGCGGTCGGCCTCGGCGGTGTCGGCGGCCAGCACCTCGCCGAGGTCGTGGCCGGCCGAGAAGGCGGAGCCGGCGCCGGCGATGACGACCACCCGTCCCGACGCCGCTCGCAGGGCGGCGGTGAGCTCCTCCATCAGCTCCACCGACAGGGCGTTGCGCCGCTCTGGGCGGTTCAGGGTGATGCGAGTGACGATCTCGTCGTCGTCCACGAGCAGGTGCTGCCAGTCGCTCATGACTGCGACCGTACTGCCGTGGGTCGTCTGGCGGGCCGCTGGACGACCCTCACCCGTGGGCCAGGATCTCCCCGTGGGGCACGGCGAACCACGCGTCGCCGTGGGCCGCCCACGCGCGCCAGGCGCCGGCCAGCTCGGTGAGCTCGGCGCGTGTCGCCAGACCGCGCTCCACGGCTTGGTCGCCGAAGCGGCTGCCCGTGATCCGGTCGGCCCAGAGCCCACCCCACCAGGCGCGGTCCTCGGGGGCGGCGTAGCACCAGGCCGACGCGGAGGCGGTCACGGAGCTGAACCCGGCCGCGTGGGCCCAGTGCAGGAGGTGGCTGCCGGCGTCGGGCTGGCCGGCGTTCCCCTCGGCGACCTCGCAGTACAGCGCCAGCCAGCGATCGAGGCGCTCGTCGTGGGGGAACCAGGACATGGCACGGTAGATCGCGTCGCGTGCCGCCACCACGCCGCCGGGTCGGCACACCCGGCGCATCTCGCGCAGGGCCCCCACCGGGTCGCTCAGGTGCTGGAGCACCTGATGGGCGTGGACGACGCCGACGGAGTCGTCGGGCGCCTCAAGGGCGTAGACGTCGCCGATCTGCACGACGAGGTTGGTCAGGTCGGCTGCCTCGGCGGCCTGACGGGCCGCCTCGATGGCGTCGTGTGCGGCATCCATCCCCACCACGCGCCCCGGCGCGACGCGCTGCGCGATGTCGATGGTGATGGTGCCCGGGCCGCACCCCACGTCGAGCACCTCGGCCCCGGGTGTCAGCCAATCGATCAGGTACGCCGCTGAGTTCTCCAC
>JBKJIL010000134.1:0-6256 GCA_046598435.1 Acidimicrobiales bacterium | reverse complement strand
AGCGCCCCACTGCCCGCCATCGACCCGGCCACCGCGTTGTACATCGTGTTCTGCAGGTTGGCGATCATGCTGCGGTGGGTGGAGATGGCGCCAACCTGCAGAACACGATGTACAACGCGGTGGCCGGGTCGATGGCGGGCAGTGGGGCGCTCCCCGATGCCGGAGCCGGGCAGAACGTCTCGCTGTTCACCTCACCGCTCTTCCACGTCTCGGGCTGCCACTCCACGCTCGTAGTGGGGCTCTTGGCCGGGCTCAAGCTCGTCATGCCCGAAGGGCGGTTCACGCCCGAGACCGCACTCGAGCTGATCCAGGAGCACAGGGTCACCGTCTGGGCCACCGTGCCGACGATGGTGTGGCGGGTCTGCGAGCACCCCGACCGCCACGACTACGACACCAGCTCCGTGCGCAGCGTGGCCTTCGGTGGCTCGCCGTCGGCCGACGAGCTGCAGCGCATGATCCGCGAGACCTTCCCCAACGTCTCGAGCACCTCCAACGCCTACGGCCTCACCGAGACGTCGTCGGTGGCCACCGTCATCTCGGGCCAGGACGCGGTGGAGCGACCCACCTCGGTCGGGCCGCCCGTGCCCACCGTGCACCTCAAGATCGTGGATGCCGAGGGCCGGGAGCTGGGCCCAGGCGAGACCGGGGAGGTGTGCATCACGGGGCCGATCCTCATGGCCGGGTACTGGAACAAGCCAGAGGCCACGGCCGAGGCCATCCGGGAGGGGTGGCTCCACACCGGCGACATCGGGCACCTCGATGCCGACGGATTCCTCTACATCACCGACCGCAAGAAGGACATGATCATCCGCGGCGGCGAGAACATCTACTGCGTCGAGATCGAGCAGCGCCTGGTGTCGCACCCCCAGATCGCCGACGCCGCCGTGATCGGCGTGGCCCACCCCGAGCTCGGCGAAGAGGTCAAGGCCGTGGTGCAGGTGGAGGACGGGGAGACCCTCACCGAGGCCGAGGTGCGCCAGTGGGTGGCCGATGGCCTGGCCGCGTTCAAGGTGCCGACCTACGTCGACATCACCACCGACAAGCTCCCCCGCAACGCCAGCGGCAAGCTGCTGAAGAACGTGCTGCGCGGCGAGGGCGATGTCAGCTTCGCGGAGACGATGTAGCAGCCGGCGTCGAAGCCGGGGCGGCCACCGCCACGACCGCGGCCAGGGCCGCGAACCCGAGTGAGCCGATGAGCGCGACCTGGTCGCCGGTGTCGAAGGCGTCGAGGTGGGCCGCGTGGTACACGAGGTGCGGCAGGCCGTAGACGAGGGCCGCCCCTCCGGCCACGCGGGCGAGCAGCACGCTGCCGGTGATCAGCGCCACGACGGCGACGACGGCGAGGGCGAGGTTGAGCCCCCCGACATCGCGCACCAGGTGCTCGTTGAAGGGTCCGTCGACGGCGACCCAGACGCGGCCGACCCCGGGGAAGTCGTCGTAGAACGAGCGCGGGAACACCTGCGCCCACACCCCCACCGTGGCCGTGCCGCCGGCGATGATCACGAGCGCGACGCGTCGGAGCAGTGTCATGTGGTCCAGGACCCCCTGATCGAGGGGTGGCTCGGCGTCCACCCGCTGGCTTGCGTGAACCTGCGGTTGGAGATCCGCAGGGACTTCATGAGGAGCTTGCCGGCGGCCGGCATGACGGCGCGAGCGGCGGCCGGCACGACGCGCGGTCGCTTCACGCCCAGGGCCTCGGCGATCGCCCGACCGGCCTCGGCACGGGTGAGCGGCTCGTCGTCGGCCACGTTGTAGGTGCCGCTCGGCACCGTGAGAGCAGCGGCCACGGCCGCGCCGGCGTCGTCGGCGTGCACGAAGGACGTGTAGGCCTCGGGCGGACCCACGAACGGGTTGATCCGCCTGCGGACCATCGCGTTGAAAGCCGCCACGTGGCTGCTGCCCGGCCCGTGGAACTGTGCGAAGCGTAGGACCACCCCGGTGCCTCCATCGGCCGCGAAGCGCGCCGCGGCGGCCTCAGCGGCCGCCGCGCCGGCGAAGGCCCCCACGTGCTCCACCGGCGCATCCTCGTTGATCCAGGCGTCGCCGTGGTCGAGGTACGGGAAGCAGATCGACTCCTGCACGTAGTACGTGGCACCCGTGGCGAGGGCCGCGTCGACGAGGAGGTTGGACGCCTCCCGACGCAGGCGCTCGTTCGTGTCCCACGCCTTGGCGCGGGCGGCCCTGCTCATGGGCGGGATGTTGGTGGCGAGGTGGATGACGGCCTGGTGGCCGTCCACGGCGGCCTTCACGGCTGCCGCGTCGAAGAGGTCGACGGCGACTGGGGAGGCACCCATCGATCGGACGAGGTCGGCCTTCGCCTCGCCGCGGGCCACGGCGGTGACGTCGTGCCCGGCCGCCACTAGCGCGGGCACGGCGCGGGTGCCCACGACCCCTGTGGCTCCCGTGACGAACACCTTCATGGCTTGGTTCATGCTGGTTCTCCTGTCGTGTCGCGGTTCGGGGTGATGCCGGTTCGCCGACGCTGACCGCGGCGCACCTCGACCTCCTGCACCCACGCCGCGCCGGCGGCGAGGACGTCGGCCGGCACGCTGACGAGCAGCTCCACCACGAGGTCGGCGATGGTGGTGCTGGCCAGCTCGGCCCGCCAGGCGTCCTCGGCCCGCCACATGGCTCGGGCGATCCCGCAGGCCTGGCGGTAGGTGCTCGGCGGTCCTGCCACCGGACCCTGCTGGCGGATCTCGGAGCAACGAAAGGCGGTGGCGTCGCCGTCGACCGCCTGCACGACGTCGAGCAGCGAGATCTCCGCGGGGGGACGGGCCAACCGGTAGCCGCCGCGGGGACCGGGCACGCTCTCGACGATCCCGGCGGCCGCCGTCGCCTGGAGGTGCTTGGCCAGGTAGGCGGGGGCCAGCTCGTGCAGCTCGGCCAGCTTGGCGGCCGGCAGGGCCTGCCCGGTCGGGAGCGTGGCCAGCACGGTGCAGCTGTGCAGCACCCACTCCACGCCCTCACTCATCCGCATGATCTCGGATAGTAAACATCCGAGATCAGGGGGTCAATCGCCGACCGCCGCCCCCACACCGATCAGGTCGGCCCCGGCGGTCTCGGGCATGCTGCGCATCGAGGTGAGGCCGAGCAGCATCACCGCGACGAGACCGCCGATGGCGGCCCGGGTGCTGACGACGCCGTCGAGCGCTCCGACCACGACGAGGCCAACGGATCCGGCCGCCACCACCACCCCGAACACGAAGGCGAGCAGCGTCGCCCGCACCTCGGTGGGGAACAGCTCCGACAGGTAGGCGGGACGGACCGCCGCCAGCGCCGAGTCCGCTCCGGCGATCAGGAAGAAGCCTGGAGCGAAGAGCCCGCGCTGCTCGCTGAACACAGCCACCACGCCCAGCGCCAGAACGATCGAGCTGCCGATGATGACGGGTCGCCGGCCCACGGCGTCGCTCATGCGGCCCCCCGCCATGTACCCGGCAAGCGAAGCCGGCGCGGTGGCGATGACGATCACCGTGAAGAGCCCCTTCCAGCCGTACCCGTCCTGGGCCAGCTCAGCGGCGTAGAAGAACAGCGGCGTGGCCAGCATGCCGTGGGTGCCGAGGACGATCGTGATGCGCCGCAGGAGCGGACGGTGGACGGCGTCGATGTGGGGCCAGAACGAGGTCTGCAGCCGCTCCCGCTCCTGCGCGACCGTGAAGGCCTGGGTCTCGCGCAGCGTACGACGGAGCCAGGCCACCGCCAGCAGCGGTGGCAGCGCCGCCACGTAGAGCAGGCGCCAGCCGAGGGGGGTGTGCGGCACGGCCAGCAGCATCACGGCGACCACCCCGAAGCCCGCCATGCCGATGCCCCCGAGCAGCGTCAGACCGGCGCCGCGACGATCGGCCCGCAGCTCTTCGCTGATGACGATCCCGGCGAGGGACTCCTCGGTGGCGAGGAACAGACGGGCGAGCAGCTGGAACACGACGAACGACGCCAGACCCCAGGCGAGCGATGTGGCCGCCGTCATCACCGTGAAGGCCAGGACCGACACCAGGAGCATCTGCCGACGACCGAGCCGATCGGCGAGCCGCAGGACCGGCATGCTCGCCAGCGCGCCCACCCGGATGACCGCCACTCCGATGCCGAGGGTGGCCACGCTCACGCCGAGACCAGCGGCGATGTCGGGGGCAGCAAGGCTCAGGAGGCCCGTGTCGTAGTTGAGGAACAGCCCCACCATCGACAGCGGCAGCAGCACGGCCCACTCATGGGCGTTGAACCCGAACCGCAGGTCAGGCCCGTGCTCGGGCTCCATCTCAGGAACGGGCAATCCCCCCAGATCAGACATCGCTGCAGACTACGCGGAGCGGCCCACCAGGACCCCGCCGAGCCCCGAACCCGTTCTCGGGCGATCTTGTGGGCGCCGAGACCACAGAATCGCCCGAGAACGTCGTGGGACGGGCCGCTCAGAGGTCGGTTCGGTCGAGCCACTTGTCGAAGACGACAGGGACCCACTCGGCAAGGCCGTCGAGCAAGCGGCGTGGATCGTCGTCGACCAGCAGCAGGTCGCGGTGCTCGGCGCGGACGAAGCGCTGGCTGGTCGCGCGCTCCACCAAGGTCACCAGCGGATCGAAGTAGCCCTGGACGTTGAGCACGCCGCACGGCTTCACGTGGATGCCCAGCTGGGTCCAGGTGATCACCTCGAAGAACTCCTCGAGGGTCCCGAAGCCGCCGGGCATCATCACGAAGGCATCCGCCTGATCGGCCATCGCCCGCTTGCGCTCGTGCATCGTGTCGACGACCTCGAGGCGTGTGAGACCGCCGTGTGCGATCTCCTTGTCCTGAAGCGCTCGCGTGATCACGCCGTGCACCTCACCCCCGGCGTCGAGTGCGGCGTCGGCGACCACCCCCATGAGGCCCACATGCCCGCCTCCGTAGACGAGACGGATGCCCCGCTTCGCAAGCGTTCGCCCGAGCATCGCCGCCGACGCGGCGAACTCCGCGTCAACGCCAGGGCTCGACGCGCAGTACACGCAGACCGATCGCATCGGGACGGTCACGTGGCTCGGTCGCCTGCTCGTAGATGGATCAACCCGGTATCCATCAACGGAGCACGCCAGTCGATTGTCACGTCGTCGTCCACCCGCGCAGTCTCGCCGCGCCCGTCCACACTCACCAACGAGGTCGGTGGCACTCGAGGCCCCCACAGGGCCCCACGTGCCCCCAACGCGGGGAGCCGTCGGTCATCCGACGAACTCAGCCGCCGCTGATGTCTTGGACCCGCTGCTTGCCGGCGGAGATCCAGGGCATCATGGCGCGTAGCTCCTCGCCGACCTGCTCGATCTGGTGCTCGGCGCCCTTGGCCTGCAGCGCCTTGTAGCTCGAGCGGCCCGACTCGCTCTCGGCCACCCACTCGGCTGCGAAGCGGCCGTCCTGGATCTCGTCGAGGACCTTGCGCATCTCGGCCTTGACGGCGGCGTTGATGATGCGCGGGCCGCGGGTGAGATCGCCGTACTCCGCAGTGTCGGAGATGGAGTACCGCATGCCGGCGATGCCCTGCTCGTACATGAGGTCGACGATCAGCTTCAGCTCGTGCAGGCACTCGAAGTAGGCCGACTCGGGCTGGTAGCCCGCCTCGACGAGGGTCTCGAAGCCAGCCTGCACGAGAGCAGTGAGGCCACCACAGAGCACCACCTGCTCGCCGAAGAGGTCGGTCTCCGTCTCTTCCGCGAAGGTGGTCTCGAGCACGCCGGCCCGGGCCCCGCCGATGGCGTTGGCGTAGGACAGGGCCAGATCGCGGGCCTTGCCGGTGGCGTCCTGGTGGACGGCGATGAGGCACGGCACGCCGCCCCCCTCGGTGTAGGTGCGGCGCACGAGGTGGCCGGGGCCCTTGGGAGCGACGAGGGCGACATCGACGTCGGCCGGTGGCACCACCTGGTCGAAGCGCACGCTGAAGCCATGGCCCACGAAGAGGGCGTCACCCGAGGAGAGGTTCGGCGCGATGTGCTCGTTGAAGATCGCCTTGTGCTCGGTGTCGGGCCCCAAGAGCATCACGAGATCGGCCTCAGCGGTGGCGTCAGCGATCGACAGCACGCGGAGCCCGGCCGCTTCGGCCTTGGCCTTCGACGAGGACCCCTCGCGCAGGCCGACCCGCACGTCGATGCCCGAGTCCTTGAGGTTGAGCGCATGGGCGTGGCCCTGCGAGCCGTAGCCGATGACGGCCACCTTCCGCCCAGCGATGAGCGAACTGTCGGCGTCCTTCTCGTAATACACGTTGGCCATCAGAGGTCCTTCTCGTTGATCTCGGAACTAGCAGGGG
>JBKJIL010000305.1:0-5377 GCA_046598435.1 Acidimicrobiales bacterium | reverse complement strand
TCTGCGACCGCCCTGCTGGCCCGGCTGCGAGCCGAGAAGGGAGCCGCCGACCGGGCGCGCGCCGCCAGCTCCAGGGCACGCGCTTGCGCGGCTGCTCGGCGGGCGCCTCGCTCGCGTGCCTCGATCGCGAGCGAGGCAGCCTGCTCGACCGCCGATGCGGCGTCGCCATCGAGGAGCGCCAGTCGCGCGCCCAGCAGCTGATGACGCTCCTCCTGGTGCCACACCATCGTTCCCGCGCCCGGCGGCGGCAGCGCGACAGCGGCCAGGCGCTCCGCCGCTGAGGTGGCATCGCCGGCATCGAGCTGCGATGCCACGAGGTCGAGGGCTGCGTGCACCCGCGGCTCATCGAAGGGCGCCGTCGACTCGAGGGCCGACCGGGTGAGCGCCTCCGACTCCTCGGCCCGACCGATGGCGCTGAGCGCCCACGCGCGGTAGTTGGCGGCGACGGGCAGGAAGCGCAGGCCCACGGGCCCGAGATCCTCCAGCGTGGCGTCGAGGGCATCGAGGAGCGCCAGCAGGTCGGCCACCCGACCCCGCTGCCCGAGGGCATAGGCCTCCGCCACCATCGAGTGGGGAAGGACGAACGGGTGGCGCAGCGCGGCTGCGTCGATCCCGCCGTGCTCCACCAGCTCCAGTGCGTCGTCGGGCCGACCCTGGTGCACCCGCAGCGCGGCCAGCCACACCTCGCCCACGGCGCGCACCCCGGGCACGGGACAGGTCACCGCCTCCGCGAGGTCGCGGTCGGCTCCCGCCAAGTCGCCGCGGGAGTGGCGCACCCGCGCCGCCAGGGTGAGGCAGCTGGCCCGCCGCTCGTCCTCCTGGGTGCGGGCGGCACCCTCCTCGGCCCAGCGCAGGGCGGCCTCGAAGTCGCGCTGGTAGTAGGCCACCCAGCCGGCCAGCTCGATGGCGCCGGCCCCGCCGCCACGACGCACCGCCTCCTCTGCGTCGCGCCGCGCGGCAGCGATGTCGAAGGTGGCCAGCTCCAGCCGCGCTCGTTGCACGAGGGGGTCCCACGAGTCGCCGCGCCTCGCCACGGGGGCCGGCTGCTCCGCGCCCAGGATGTCGGCGTGGAGCGCCTCGGTGGCCGCGCTGGGTGATACCCCGAGGTCGTCACCCAGTCGCCTGCGTACCTCTGCATACGCCGCCAGCGCCGAGGCCGGACGACCGAGGGCCACGTGGGCCCGCATCAGCGCCCGCAACGCCGCCTCGTCGTACGGGTCGTGATCGAGGCCTGCCGATGCCGCCGCCAGGGCACCCAGCGCATCGCCCGACTGCAGCGCCGCCTCCGCCGCCACGAGGCCCACCGTGGCGACTGTGCGGGCCACGGCCTCACGTGGTCCGTCGACCCAGTCGCCGTCCTCTTCGGGCAGCAGCGGGCCGCGGGCGAGATCCAGCGCCATGCTGGAGGCGAGGCGCGCCGCCAGCCAGTCGCCCGCCTGCAGGCGGGCTTGTGCATCGGCGGTGCGGGCATCGAGCTCGTCGAGATCGAGCCAGTCGGCGCGCAGCGAGTAGCCGGCGTCATGGCGCATGATCCGATCTGCCCCCAACGCGCCTCTCAGCCGGCTGACGAGGACGCCCACCTGGTCGGCGGGTCGGGCCGGTTGATCACGGCCCCACAGCGCCTCCGCGAGCCCGTCCACCGGCGTGGGGCGTCCCCGGCGGACTGCCAGGGCGGCCAAGAGGGTGCGCGCCTTGCGGCTGCCGACCGACGTAGGCGCCAGACCGTCGACCGTGAGGCCGCCAAGGAGTCGCACGCGCAGCTCACCCACGGCGCGCAGCGTACGACTGCCGGCGACCTCAGGTGATCGTCCAGGGCTCCCGGGGCAGGCGTTCCGGGTCGAACCGTTCGAGCAGCCGCGCCATCGGCGCAGGCTCGCCGGGCTCGGTGAGGCCCAGGCTCTGCGCCAGACGGGCTCGCACGGCGTCCGGCCCGACGCCATCGGCCGCGAGATCAGCCAGGGTCACCGAGCCGTGGCGCTTGGCGAGGCGCTCGCCATCGACACCAAGGGCCAGGGGCACGTGGACCCACGTCGGGCGGGGCCGCCCGAGGACATCGAGGAGGTGTGCCTGGCTCGGCGTCACCGCCAGCAGGTCGTCACCGCGCACGACCTCCTCGATGCCCTGGTCGTCGTCGTCCACCACCACGGCAAGGTGATAGGCGGGCACGCCGTCGTTGCGACGCAGCACGATGTCGTCGGCTACGCCCGACACGTCGCCATGCAACCGGTCGCGCATCAAGACCGACTCCCCAGCGGCGCGCAACCGCAGCGCGGCGGGACGGCCCGACGCCTCGCGGGCGGCCACCTCGGCTGGTGTCAGGCGTCGGCAGGTGCCCGGGTAGCGATCCGCGTCAGCGTGGGGCGCAGCGGCGGCCTCACGGATCTCGCGTCGGCTGCAGAAGCACGGAAAGGTGAGTTCGCGCTCGACGAGGGTCGCCAGCGCGGCCTCGTGCTCCGCTCGCCGGGCGGACTGGCGCATCACCGGCGGGTCCCAGTCGAGACCCAGGGCGGCCAGATCGGCGAGCTGCCGCGCCTCGTGGTCCCTGCTGCTCGTCAGGGGGTCGAGATCCTCGACCCGTAGGTACAAGGCGCTGCCAGTGGACCGAGCGAACAGCCAGGCGATCAGCGCGGTGCGCAGGTTGCCGAGGTGCAGGTCGCCCGTCGGGCTGGGGGCGAAGCGTCCCGTGGCCATCCCGAGGATCATCGCGCACCATCCAGGATGGCTGGATCTGTGGGTATTCTGGCATTGCCGCCAGCGGGCGTTCGGCGCATGATCGGGGCCATGGCCGTGACCCCGCCGATCCGCCACGTCGTGCTGGCGGTGTTCGAGGGCCTGCAGGGGCTCGATCTGGTGGGCCCGCTGGAGGTGTTCGCCGAAGCCAACGACGAGCTCGGCCGGCCGGCCTACCGGCTCACGGTGGCGGCCACCGAGCCCGGCTGGGTGAGCACCTCGAGCGGCCTGGGCGTGCGCGCGGAGGTGGCCTTGCGTGACGTGCCGACCCCCGTGGACACCCTCCTCGTGGTCGGCGGCAACGGCACCTACGAGGCCGTGCACGACGTCGAGCTCGTGGCGGAGGTGGGCCGGCTGGCCGTCGAGGCACGGCGCGTGACGTCGGTCTGCTCGGGGGCCTTCGTGCTGGCCACGGCCGGCCTGCTCGACGGGCGACGCGCCACCACCCACTGGCGGGTGTGCGACCTGCTGGCCCGCACCTTCCCGGCCGTGATGGTCGAGCCCGACCCGATCTTCGTGCGCGACGGCAACGTGTACACCTCGGCCGGCGTCACCGCGGGCATGGACCTGGCGCTGGCCCTGGTGGAAGACGACCACGGTCGCGACCTCGCCCTGGCGATCGCCCGGCGCCTGGTGCTGTTCCTGCGCCGGCCCGGCAACCAGTCGCAGTTCAGCGCCCCGCTGGGTGCCCAGACCGCCGCGCGCGGCCACCTCCGGGAGGTGCAGCGCTACGTCGTCGAGCACCCCGACGCCGACTGCAGCGTCGCTGCGCTGGCCCGCCGGGCCGCCATGAGCGAGCGGAACTTCACGCGCTGCTTCACCGCCGAGGTGGGCCTCACGCCCGCCCGCTACGTGGAGCGCGTGCGCGTCGAGACGGCCCGTCGACTGCTGGAGGATACCGCCGACGGCGTGGAGGCCGTCGCCACGGCCAGCGGCTTCGGCACGGCCGAGACGATGCGTCGCACCTTCCTGCGCGCCCTGCGCACCACCCCCACCGAGTACCGGCGTCGCTTCCGCGCCGCCTGAGCATCCCTTCCCACCCCAGGAGCCAATCGTGGACATCGCCATCTTGCTGTTCGACCGCCTCACCGCCCTCGACGCCGTGGGCCCATACGAGGTGCTCGCCCGCCTCCCCGGTGCGACCGTCACCTTCGTGGCCACCGAGCCGGGGCTGAAGCGCACCGACACCGGGTTCCTCGGCCTCAGCGCCGACGCCGCCCTCAGCGACCTCCCCCACCCCGACATCGTCCTCGTGCCCGGCGGGCCCGGGCAGGTCGAGGCGGAGAAGGACGAGGCCGTGCTCGACTGGCTCCGCACCGCGCACGAGACCACCACCTGGACCACCTCGGTGTGCACCGGCTCGCTCGTGCTCGGCGCGGCTGGTCTCCTGGAGCGCAAGCGGGCCACCGCCTACTGGCTGGCCCTGCCGGAGCTGGCCAGGCACGGCGCCATCCCCACCGACGAACGAGTGGTGTTCGACGGCAAGGTGGTGACGGCAGCCGGCGTGTCGTCGGGCATCGACATGGCACTCACGCTCGCCGCCCACATCGGCGGCGACGACCTCGCCCAGATGCTCCAGCTCGGGATCGAGTACGACCCCCAGCCGCCCTTCGACGCCGGCTCGCCGCACAAGGCCCCTGCCCACATCACGCAGGTGTTCCGCGACAACAGCCGCTTCGTGCTCGAGGGCTGACACCCCCGTGCAGCGCGGCGCTGTCACGAGAACCGGGCCCCTGTCCCCGATTCCGTGACACGACCCGGCTGCGGCCGGCGCCGTGTCAGTCGGTGACGGGCTCGTCCTCGGCGAGGAGGTCCAGGCCGTCGCCGGTGTGGTCGTCGAGCACCTCGTCCGGGCCGTGGCCGTCGGGCCGATCGAGCTTGACGGACGCCACGATGGCCACGGCGAGCACCAGGGCGATGACGCCGAGCGAGACGAAGGTGGGGATGTGCACCCACTCGGCCACGATCATCTTGGTGCCGACGAAGGCGAGGATCACCGCCAGGCCCGGCTGCAGGTAGTCGAACTTGTCGCGCAGGTCGGCGAGGAGGAAGTAGAGCGCCCGCAGGCCGAGGATGGCGAAGGCGTTGGAGCTGAACACGATGAAGGTGTGGCGGCTCACGGCGAGGATGGCCGGGATCGAGTCGACGGCGAAGATCACGTCGCTCGTCTCGATGACGACGAGCACCGCCAGCAGCGGCGTGGCCAGCTTCTTCCCGTCGATCCTGGTGAACATCGATTGGCCGTGGTACTCGGTGGTGGACGGCACCAGCCGGCGCACCATCCGCAGCACCGGGTTGTGCTCCGGGTGGATCTCCTCGTCGTCGTGCCGCAGGAGCCGGATCGCCGTGACGATCAGGAACCCGCCGAACACGAAGAGCATCCACTCGAAGCGGTTCAGCAGGCCGACGCCGGCGAAGATGAACGCGAACCGCAGGACGAGCGCGCCGAACACGCCCCAGGACAGCACCCGGAACTGGTAGGCCCGCGGCACGGCGAAGTAGCTCATGATGATCGCTCACACGAACACGTTGTCAACTGACAGGCTCTTCTCGATCAGGTAGCCGGAGATGTACTCCCCCGCTGCCTGTCCGCCCCAGGCGCCCCAGATCACGAAGCTGAAGGCCACGCCGATCGAGATCCAGATGG
>JBKJIL010000172.1:0-27533 GCA_046598435.1 Acidimicrobiales bacterium | reverse complement strand
CGGTTCAGGGCAACAGAGAGCAGACCGCCGATGGCCTTCGGGCACAGGCAAGGGTGAAAGGGTGCGGTAAGAGCGCACCAGCGTCGGGGGCGACCCCGGCGGCTCGGCAACCCCCACCCGGAGCAAGGTCAAACGTGGGACGGCCGGCCCGGTCGATGTCCCCAGGTAGACCGCACAGATGGATGGCCACCCACTCGGCAACCGCAAGGGACCCGAGGGACAGAACCCCGCTTACAAGCCAGCTCACCGTCACCACCACCGCTGTGCAAGGCCGGGGTCCAGCCCCGGCAGACTGTGACGCATGGACTCGGAAGCGCGACATCGACGCATGTGTGGCGGCAAGACCCGCTACAGGGACGAGTCGGCGGCCGAGCTCGCCATTCGCAACAGCGAGTGGGCGCGGGAAGACGGCGGCGGGCCGCTGCGCACCTATCGGTGCGACTACTGCGGGCGGTGGCACCTCACCAGCCAGCCACCGCGCTGATCACCCGTCAGTCAGGAGGCGGGCCAACAGGGCAGGGTGGGTGACCGCAGGGAGGTGACCGGCATCGATGCGCACGACCGTCGGCGCACCCGGGAGGTACGTGGCCATCTCCGCCTGGGCGGCCGGCGACACCGGTCGGTCAGCCTCGTTGAGCACGTAGGTCACGGGCACGCCATCGGCCTGCGACCAGCGCACCGGCTGGAAGTAGTGGTGCACGGTATCGGGCACGTTGCGAACGGGATCGACCACGAAGGCGAGATCGGCATCGCTCAGCGGGGCACCGCCGTAGGCCCGGCGCAGCAGCTCGGGATCCTCGGGGGGTCCCGGCAGGGTGATGCTCGTGCCGCCGCGCTCCGCCTGCTCGACCGCGAGCAGCAAGCCGTCGCGATGCCTCGGCGACATGCAGTCGATGCCCCGTCCTGCCTCCATCGGGACGAGCGCCGCGTTGAGGACGATCCGGCGGACCTGGCCCCCCAGCGCTGCGACCACGCCCGGCACCACCAGGCCACCCGACGAGTGAGCGACGAGCGTGATGCTGTCCCCGATGTCCGCGGCGCCGACGTCGGCCACCACGCTCGCCACCTCGTCCTCCACGCTCAGCGTGGCCAAGTCGGCGGCTCGACCGTTGCGACCGGGGAGGTCGACGGCCAGCGCCGGACCTCGCAGGAGCGGCACCACGCGATCCCAGAAGCGGGCCGTCGAACCGCCGCCGTGGATCAGGATGAAGGTCAATCGAACCCTAGTGTCCGAGCAGGTCGAGCGAGGCGTCCACGGCCGGCTCCACGAGGCGCGGGCGGCGACGATCGGCCAGCGCGTCGGCGACCACCTCGGCATGGTCGCGCTCCTCCATCACGATCACTGTGGCGACGGCCCCGACGAGACCGAAGACCGTGGCCGCGACGAGCGACCAGGTGCCCAGGAGACCGGCCGCTCCTGACGCGAACAGGACGGCAGCGGAGGCGAGGATGCCAACAGAGATCCGCATGGTGAGCTCCCCAGGTGAGGCGGACAGATGAGTGCCCGCCTCGTACCCCTCGCCGGCCCAGGCCAAACCCTCAGATCCCGGCGAGGTGGGCAGTGCAGTTGAAGGCCCGCAGGGACGGGACAGCCCCACTGGTGCCGACCTCCGTCACCGATGCCGGCGCGCAGTACATGCGCCACACGGCCTCGTCGGGAACGCCCAGGGCCCAGGCCACCGCCGCCTTGATGGGCGACACGTGGGTGACCACGACCACGTCGTGCTGGCGCGCCTCCTCCGCGAGGTCGTCGCACGCGGCCCGCACCCGCCGTCCGAGCGCGGCCAGGGACTCGCCGCCGCCCGGCACGAAGTCGATGTCGGCCCGCCAGGCGGCCCACGTGTCCCCGGCGACCTCGGCCAATGGTGTGCCGTCGAGCAGGCCGTAGTCGAGCTCCACCCACCGCTCGTCGACCGTCACCGGAAGGCCGAGGGCGGCGGCCGTCTCACGGGTGCGACGGAGCGGGCTGCACACCACCCGACGGGCCTGACCCACCGCCGTGACCAGCGCCGCCGCCTGGCGACGACCGAGCGCGTCGAGACCGGGGTCGAGTCGGCTCCCGAGGAGCAGCCCCGACGCGTTGGCCGCGGTGCGGCCATGGCGCACGACCCACAGCGTCATCGGCGCGCCCTCACGGCACGATGTCGCGTCCGACGCGCCCGGTCTGACGGAACAGCGCCAGCCGGTCCGGCTCATCGAGCCGGAACCGCCGCCAGCCCCACCAGCAGGCCGCCGCGCCGGCCAGCTCCAGCACCACGTTGACCCCACCGCGTCCCAGCTCCGGGAGCTGGGACGTCGACCACGAGGTGCCCAGGAAGGGCCACCAGAAGCCCCGCGTGTCGGCCCACGCCCCGTCGAGGACGAGGTGCATGAGCACCCCGATGGGCAGGCCGAGGAACCGCCGCTGCACGAGTCGCTGCCCCCGCGCCGCCAGCATGACCGTGCTCATCAGCGCGGCCGCCCCGCTGAGGCTGTGGAAGAGGCGCGGCTCGCCGAAGGGCAGCTCCACCAGCGGCAGCGCCGCGCCGACCGCCACCACCCGGTAGTCGGCCGATGGGCTCCGGAACACCGCCCAGACGAGCAGGATCGACGGACCGACGAACCAGAGCAGCACGGCCGGCCCTAGCGGGCGAGGAGCCGCCCGCACTCCTCGCAGTGGGCGATCTCGTCCACGGGAAGCCGCTTCAACCGGGCCACCTCGACGGCCGACAGCGACAGGTGGCAGCCCCCGCAGGAGCCGCCGACGATGCGGGCGATGGCGATGCCGCCCGCGTGGGTGCGCAGCTGGTCGTACTCGGCGAGCAGGTCCGGCTCGACCTGGGCCACCAGCCCGTCGCGCTCGGACCGTACGGTCGCCAGGTTGTCGTCGATGGCCACCTCGTCCTCGGCGATCGCTACCCGCAGCGAGCCGGCGCGATCGTCGAGCGCCTGCCGTTCGGTCCCGAGGCGGGCCAGGTCGGCATCGAGCGGCTCGATCTGCTCCATGAGCTCGAGCTCCTGGTCTTCGAGCTGCCCGATGCGTCGCTTCAGCGACTCGATCTCCTCTTGCATGGCCTGCAGCTCGCGCGGGTTGCTGACCGTGCCGCTGTAGAGCGTCTTGTCGTGCTGGGCGGCCTTGGCGCTGATGGTGGCGATGTCGTCCTCGAGGCGCTGCTGGGCGCGGAGCAGCTCGTGCCGGACGGCGTCCACCTCGGTCGCCTGCTGCTCGAGCTTGGTCAGCTCTGCCATGGCGCCGTCGAGCTCCGCCCGTGCCGGCAGCGTCCGACGCCGGTGCACCAGCTGGTCGATCGTGGTGTCGTGCTCCTGGAGACCCAGGAGGGCGTCCCAGCGGCTCATCGGTTCGTCATCGCAGGTTCGTCATCGCAGCGGCCTCACGTTGCGCATCCTGGCACGTCATGGAGGGGGCGAGGTCGTGGGAGACGTGATGGGCGGGTCGGTCGAGGGCGGCGAGTCGCTGGTCGGCGGCGAGTCGGTCGTGTCGGGTGACTCGGTGGTGGTGGACTTCGAGCCGGAGGTCGTCGCCGTCGTGGGGCGCCGTGGCGACGGGCGCCGAGGCGAGTAGCCCGCGTTCTTGTCGATCTTGCGGTCGACCTGGAGGTAGCGCCCGCTGCGGGTGCGCGGCGGATCGTCGTAGTCGAGGGGGTCGAGGCCCTCGTGCCAGGCCCGCATGTAGCGGCCCCAGATCTCCGCTGGGTACGACCCGCCCGTGATGCCGGTGCCGCGGATGCGCACCTCGAAGTTGTCGGCCGGGGAGCCGAGCCACACCGCGGTCGAGAGGTACGGCGTGAAGCCGACGAACCAGGCGTTGCCGCTGTTCTGCGCCGTGCCCGTCTTGCCGGCAGCGTGCTGACCGGGGATCCGGGCCCGGGTGCCGGTGCCACTCTGCACGTTCTTCTCGAGGATGTCAGCGGCCAGGTGGGCGCTCTCCGGCGACGACGCCCGGCGAGGGTTGGGCGCGTGGGTGAACAGCAGGCGACCGTCTCGGTCCTCGACGCGGTCGACGTAGTAGGGGGCGTTGTAGAGGCCGTCGGCGGCGATCGACGCGAAGGCAGCCGCCATGTCGATCGGGAACACCTCCTGGGTGCCGAGCGGCATCGACACCACGGGCACGAGGGGCGTGGTGATCCCCATGCGGCGCGCCTGTTCGGCCACGGCCTCCGTGCCGACGATCTGGCCGAGCCGCACGAACGCGCAGTTCGAGGAGCGCAGGACCTGCTGGGTGATGGTGCCCGATCCCCCGCCGCTGTTGGCGAAGTTCTCCACCTTGTACGGGTCGGGGTTCAGGCCGGGGACGCCGGTGAACGAGCAGGGGCCGGATCCGTTCACGGTGTCGTTGGGCACGTAGCCGTGCTCCAGCAGCGCCATGAGGACGAAGACCTTGAAGGTCGAGCCCCCCGAGCGCAGGCCCTGGGTGACGACGTTGTACTTCTCCGCCTCGAAGCCGCTCCCGCCCACCATGGCCCGCACGGCGCCGGTGCCTGGCTCCACGGACACCACGGCACCCGTGGCGAAGCGCGGCACGCCCGTCTCGGGGTGCGGCGCGATCGGCACGGTGGCCGTCGGCGTGCCCTCCGGGGCGACCTCGGCGAGCACGTCGTTGCGGGCCGTGGTTGCCATGAGCTGCGCCCGAGGGTCGAGGGTGGTGTGGATCTGCAGGCCGCCCCGGAACACCGAGTAGTAGCGCTCCTCGGGTGTGGCCCCGAGGCGCTCGTCGTCGAGCAGCTGCTGCTTCACCTCCTCCACGAAGTAGTCCTGGGCTTGGGGCAGCACCTGGTTGATGGCCGTCGGGAGCGGGGTCTCGGCGTAGAGGGCCGCCTCCTCTGCGGTGAGGCGCCCGTAGCTGACGAGGCGTCGCAGGGCGAGCGCTCGACGCGCCGTCGCGGCCTCTGGACGCCGGATCGGGTCGAAGGTCGACGGGTTGGCGATCATGCCGGCGAGGAAGGCCGACTGGCCGACGTCGAGCTCGCCCACGCTCACCCCGAAGTAGGTCTCCGCTCCGGCCTGCACGCCGTAGGCCCCGTTGCCCAGGTAGACGGTGTTGAGGTAGCGCTCGAGGATCTCGTCTTTCGTCATGAGACCTTCGAGACGCCGGGCCAGCACCGCCTCGCGCGCCTTGCGATCGATCGTCTGCTTCGAGCCCACCAGCTCGGCCTTCACCACCTGCTGGGTGATCGTCGAGCCGCCCTGCACGGTTGACCCGGAGTCGACGTTGGCCACCAGGGCTCGCAGGGTGGCACGGAGGTTGACCCCCTCGTGGGCGTAGAAGTCGCTGTCCTCGACCGCCAGCACCGCGTCGACGGTGTGCTCGGGGATGGCCGAGAGGGCTACCGGCTGACGGTCCACATCGGCCCGCAACGTGGCGAGGAGCGAGCCGTCGGCGGCGTACACGTACGACCGCTGGTCGAGCGGGCCGAGGTCGATGACGCTGTCGGTCGACCGTCCGGCGTGGCCCAGCACGGCGACGGCGGGCACCAGCGCAACACCGGTCAGGGCGAGACCCAGACCGGCGAGCAGGGTGAGACGGGCGAATCGGAGAAGGGTCTGCACGGTGGTGGGGCGCGGCGCGTCAGGCGCCGCCGCCACCGCATCGTACTCCCGGTGCCCGCAGGTCCCCCGTCAGGGCTGCGGAGCTCAGCTGGAGCTCAGATGCGGAGCGCAGCCGGGAGGGGGGCGGCGTGCACGATGGTCAGCCGTTGCACGGCCCGGGTCAGGGCGATGTAGAGCAGCCGACCACCGAGCTCGCCGTCTATCAGGAAGGCCGCCGGCTCCACGACCACCACGGCGTCGAACTCGAGTCCCTTGGCGGCGGGCGGCTCGACGACGGTGACCACCTCACCCATGGCGCCGCTCCGCCCGTCGGCGAAGGCGACGGCCGCGGCAGTGAGCGCGTCCTCCACCGCGCCGAGGAGCGGCACGGGCACGATCACCCCCACCGAACCCCAACGAGCGGCGTCGGCCCCGACCACCGCCGCCACTCGGGAGGCCAGCTCGGCGGCGGGCACACGCACCAGCTCGGGAGCCACGCCGTCGAGCCGCACCGACTGGGAGGGCCGCACGCCGGGCGCCACGGTGGGCAGGAGGCGGTCGGCGACGTCGAGGATGGCCTTGGGCACCCGGTAGCCGAGCTCCAGCTCCTCGATGGAGGCTCGGGCCGGCGAGCCGAGGTGCACGACCGCCTCCTCCCAGCTCGACTGGGCGCCCGGGGCGGTGGCCTGGGCCAGATCGCCGAGGATCGTCATCGAGCGGCTCGGGCAGCGGCGGGCTACGGCGCGGAGCTCCATGGCGGAGAGGTCCTGGGCCTCGTCGACCACGACGTGGCCGTAGGTGCGCGCCACGCCGTTCAGCACTGCCTCGGCCTCGTCGATCAGCACCAGCTCGGCCGCCGTCCACGGCTCGTCGTCGAGCCGACGCGCCCCTGCTCGCAGCAGCCGCGCCTGCTCCTGGTCGTCGAGGAGCCCGCCCGCCGCCGCCGCGAGGGCCCGCCGGTTGGTGAGCAGCCGCTTCACGAGCGGGCCGGCGCTGAGGGAGGGCCAGATGCGGCTCACGGCGCTGCTCAGCTCGGGGTTGGCGCGCATGGCCGACTCCCAGGTGTCCGAGGGCGCGGCGGCGTCGCCTCGGGCGTCTTGGTGGGCGAGCCAGGCCAGGCGGCGCAACCGCGACCGCAGGGCGGTGCGCCCTACGGCGAACGCGGTGCCCCGGGCCACGATCTCCTCCACGGCGTCGGCCACCTGGCCCGCGTCGATGCGCACCCGGCCCCAGGGGGTGGACACCACCAGATCTGCGTCCGGGGGGCGGAGGTGGTCTCGCGCACCGCGCCGGACCACCTCCGCCATGCGGGCATCGCCTTTGAGGCGAGCCACGTCGGGCTCGTCGGTGCCGCGCCGACGCCCACCGACGAGTCGCTCCACGGTGGTCTGGCGGGTGGCCGCCTCGCCGAGCGAGGGCAGCACCTGCGCGATGTAGCGCAGGAACAACGGGTTCGGGCCGACGACCAGCACGCCCTCGCGATCGAGGAGCGTGCGGTGCTCGAACAGCAAGAAGGCGGCCCGGTGGAGGCCGACGGCCGTCTTGCCGGTGCCCGGCCCACCCTGCACGACGAGGCAGGAGTCGAGCTCAGCGCGGATGACGACGTCCTGCTCGGCTGCGATGGTGGCCACGATGTCGCGCATCTCGCCGGTGCGCGACCGCTCCAGCTCGGCCAGCAACGGATCAGGGATGCCGCCGTGGTGGGCCGCATCCACGCTGTCAGGGTCGTCGAACACCTCGTCGAAGAGGTCGTCGACGCGCCGCCTGGTCATCACGAAGCGACGTCGCCGCACGAGCTCCATGGGATCGGCGGCCGTGGCCCGATAGAAGGGCGTGGAGATCGGCGCCCGCCAGTCCACCACCACGGGATCGCCACGGTCGTCTTCCACGTGCCGGCGGCCCACGTACCAGCTCTCCCCGGTCTCGGCGTCGAGCCGCCCGAAGCTCAGACCGTCGACATCGGTGTCCAAGCTGCGCAGGCGCCGCTCGAGGTGAGCCTGGGCGATGGCCGAGTCGACCGCCTGGGCACCGCCTTCGGTGATGGCGGCAGCCGCCTCGGTGCGGGCCCGCATGCGCGCCAGGTGCGCGTAGGCGGCATCGAGGTACGCCTGCTCGATGGCGAGCTCCGGGTGATGCGACACGGCGATGACTCCAAGCAGACGCGCGACGACGCCCCGTCGAGCGGCTGACCCGGGGGCGAGAGGGGAACCGACGCTACCCGCCGCGCCGCTAGCGTGCCCGCTCATGGCTCACGCACGACGTTTCCGCTTCGGCATCCAGCTCAGCACCGCCACCTCGGGCACCAACTGGGCCGAGCAGGCCCGCAAGGCGGAGGACCTCGGGTACTCCACCTTGTTCCTGCCCGATCACTTCGGGGACCAGCTGGCACCCCTGCCGGCCATGATGGCGGCGGCCGATGCCACCACAGAGCTGCGGGTGGGCGCCCTCGTGTTCGACAACGACTACAAGCACCCGGTGGTGCTGGCCAAGGAGCTCGCCACCGTCGACGTGCTGAGCGGTGGCCGGGTGGAGGTGGGCCTCGGCGCCGGGTGGATGAAGAGCGACTACGACCAGTCCGGGATCCCGATGGAGTCGCCCGGTGTGCGGGTGAGTCGGATGGAAGAGGGCATCGCCGTCATCAAGGGCTGCTTCGCACCGGGTCCCTTCTCCTTCCAGGGCGAGCACTACGAGATCACCGGCTACGACGCGCAGCCCAAGCCGCTGCAGTCCCCTCCCCCGCTGCTCATCGGGGGCGGCGCCAAGCGGGTGCTGCGCATCGCCGGGCGGGAGGCGCAGATCGTCGGCATCAACCCGTCCATCCACAGCGGCCAGGTGGACGCTGCGGCCGCCCAGAACGGTGCCGCCGGGGAGACGGACAAGAAGCTGGCATGGATCAAGGAAGGGGCCGGCGACCGCTACGCCGACCTCGAGATCAACCTGCTGCAGTTCGCCGGGATCGTCACCGACGACCGCCAGGGCACGGCCGAGATGATGGCCCCGCTCTTCGGCCTGCCGGCCAGCGAGCTGGAGACCTACCCCCACGCCTGCATCGGCACGGTGGAGCAGATCGCCGACGACCTGCGCTACCGCCGTGAGCGCTGGGATGCGTCGTACGTGGTGTTCCAGGGCGACACGATGGAGGCCCTGGCCCCCGTGGTCGCGGCCCTGCGCGACACCTGAGCCAGGTGGCTCCTGACCCCTCCGTCTCGCTGGCCTTCGCCGGCGCCGGCTGGATCGCGGCCGTCCACGGCTACGCCCTGCAGCACGTCCCCGGTCTCGGGCTCGCCGCCGTCGCATCGCGTGACCCGAAGCGGGCGGCCGAGGCCGCCCAACGGCTCGGGGCACGCGCCTGCACCTTCGACGAGCTCCCCGCCGGCGCCGACGGGGTGGTGGTGTGCACGCCGCCGGCCCAGCACGCCGCCCACACGATGCTCGCCGTGCGGGGCGGTGCCGGCGTCCTCGTGGAGAAGCCCCTCTGCACCACCCTGGCCCAGGCCGATGAGCTCGTCGCCGCCGAGGAGGCTGGCGCGTGCATCGCCTACGCCGAGAACCTCCTCCACGCGCCGATCGTCCGGCTCGCCCTCGAGCATGCCGCCCAGCTCGACGGGATCGATCTGCTCGAGGTGCGGGCGCTGCAATCTCGGCCCTCGTGGGGAGACTTCCTCACCGAGGCATGGGGCGGGGGCGTGCTCTTCGACCTCGGCGTGCATCCTCTGGCGGTGGCGCTGGCGCTGGCCGGATCGGCGGTGCCCGTGGAGGTGCGCTGCACGCTCCAAGGTGCCACCGATCACCCGGTGGACGAGCACGCCGAGGTGCATCTCGCCTTCGACAGCGGCCTCATGGCCCGGATCGTCGCCAGCTGGCGCGGATCGGACACCCCTACGTGGGATGCCCAGGTGTCGGCGCCCGACAGCGTGGTGCGCCTGGAGCTGCTCCCCGAGCTCCGCCTCGAGCGCAACGGCGTGGAGGTGCCCCAGCCCGGAGTGCCGGCAGGGGTGGCCCCGCAGCTCGAGCAGCTCGGCTACCTCCCGCAGATGGAGTCGTTCGCACTCGACCTGCTCCAGCACCGGATCCCCGAGATCGGGGCCGCCCATGGCCGGGCCGTGCTCGACATCGTGTGCGCCGCCTACCGCTCGGCGGGGCTCGACGGGGCCTGGGTGGAGCTGCCCTTCGACGGCCCGCGCGACCGCACGCCAATCGAGCTGTGGCGGGGGCACTGAGTCCCGTTAGGTTCGGCAGGATGTCATCGGGGGGCGTGGAGGAGACGGTCGCTCGGCGCGGCGTGCGTCTGCTGTGGCGGTCAGTGCGCGCCCAGTCCCGGCCGTTCCTCGTGTCGGTCGGGGGTGCCACGCTGTTCGCCGTCATGGCCGTCGGTGGCACCGTCGTCGTCGGTCGGGTCACCGACGACATCCTCGTACCGGCCCTGGACGTCAGTCCCGACGGCGGGGTCTCCCGAGGCACCATCGCGCTGGGCGCGCTCGCCATCGTCGCCGCTTCGCTGCTGCGGATGCTGGGCGTCGTGCTGCGCCGCTACTTCGGCCAGATGGCCCAGCGCCGGATGCAGATGTCCTGGTTCAACCAGGTGACCGATCGCTACCTCGGGGTACCGCTGCGCTGGTTCGACGACCACCCGGCGGGCGAGCTGCTCGCCCACGCGGACGCCGACTGCGAGCGCTCGACCATGGTGATGCAGCCGCTGCCCTTCTCCCTCGGGGTGGTCGTGATCATCCTCGTGTCGATGGTGCAGCTGGCTCTTGTCGACCTCACGCTCATGGCCGTGGGCCTGGCTCTGTTCCCCAGCCTGGCGCTCCTGAACCGCTACTACACGCGGCGCGTGGAGGTGCCCGCCGCCGAGGCGCAGGCCCGTGTCGGCGAGGTGTCGACCGTCGCCCACGAGAGCTTCGAGGGCGCCCTCGTGGTCAAGACGCTCGGCCTCGAGGCCCGCGAGGTGGAGCGTCTCCACGCGGCGGCCGACCGGCTCCGGCAGGAACGGCTCGTCGTGGGGCGCCTGCGGGCCTCCTTCGAACCGGGCCTCGATGCCCTCCCCAACCTCGGCACGGTCGTGGTGCTCGGCCTCGGCGCCTGGCGGGTGTCGAGCGGCGCTGTCACGATCGGTGAGCTCGTGCAGGTGATGACCCTGTTCGGCATCCTGGCCTTTCCGTTCCGGGTGGTGGGCTTCCTCCTCGAGGAGCTCCCCCGCGCTGTCGTGGCCAACGACCGCGTGACCCGCGTCCTCGCCGCCCCGCTGCGGGTCCGCCCCGCCGACCCCCTGCCGCTGCCGGCCGGCCCGCTCGAGGTCGCGCTCGATGACGTGCGCTTCGCCCACGGCGACGAGGTGGTCCTCGACGGGGTGTCCGCTCGTCTGGTCCCGGGTGAGGTCGTGGCCCTCGTGGGCTCGACCGGCTCCGGCAAGAGCACCTTGTGCACGTTGCTGGCCCACCTCATCGACCCCACCGGTGGCGTGGTCCGCCTTGGTGGCGTGCCGCTCGACCGAGTCGACCCTGACGAGCTGCACCGCGCCGTGGCCCTGGTGTTCCAAGAGTCGTTCCTGTTCGCCGAGTCGGTGCGCGAGAACCTGACCATGGGCCAGACGATGAGCGACGACGAGATCCGCTCCGCCCTCGAGGTGGCCCGGGCCCTGGCCTTCGTCGACCGGCTCCCGCGCGGGCTCGACGAGGTGATCGGCGAGCGTGGGGTCACCCTCTCGGGCGGCCAGCGCCAGCGCGTGGCCCTGGCGCGGGCCCTGTTGCGTCGGCCCCGCCTCCTGCTGCTCGACGACGCCACGTCGGCGGTGGACGCGCGCGTCGAGCGGGCCATCCTCGATGGCCTGCGCGGCTCGGTGGCGGCCACCACCATCGTCGTGGCGCACCGTGTCTCCACCATCGCCATGGCGGATCGCGTCCTGCTCCTTGCCGACGGTCGGATCACAGCTGCCGGCACCCACCAGGAGCTCCTCGCCGTGCCTGCCTACGCAGCGCTGGTGCGGGCCTACGAGGAGGACGCGGCATGAGCGACCACGAGCGCGACCCCAGCACCCCGCTGCTCGACGCCCATGACGCCGCGGTGGAGGTGCTGGCCGACTCGTCGCGCCCGGGGAGCCACGATCGCGAGCGCACCCACCGCGATGCCACGCCGGAGGAGTCCGCCCTGCAGGACGCCGGAGCGCTGGCGGTGCTGCGCCGGGGCCTCGCCGTCACCCCCGAGCTGCGCGACGGCCTGTTCCTCACGGCCGTGCTCGCCGTCGCCACGGCCGCCGGCAAGCTCGCTGTGCCCATCCTCATCCAGCAGATCCTCGATCGTGGCGTCCTGGGGCCGGACGGCTACCGGGCCGGCTTCGTGAACCTGGCCTGCCTGGGCGTGGCGCTGCTCATCCTCGGGCTGTACTGGGTGAGCAGGGCGACCTTCCTCCGACTGGTGCGGGCCGCCGAGGCCAGCCTCCTCGGCCTGCGGGTCCGCGCCTTCACCCACATCCACCGTCTGTCGATGGCCGAGCACGTCGACCACCGTCGGGGCGCCCTCGTGGCGCGGGTGACCAGCGACATCGAGACCATGGCCCAGTTCACCGAGTGGGGCGCCGTGGCGTGGATCGTGGACAGCGTGCTCATCCTCGCCACCCTGGGCGTCATGGCGCTGTACTCGTGGCAGCTCACGCTCGTCGTGCTGTGCATGTTCGTGCCGCTCATGCCGCTCCTGCGGGTGCTCCAACGCCGCCAGCTGGCCGCCTACGACGACCTGCGGGTGGCCGTGGGCGCCACGCTGTCGGAGGTCTCGGAGCTGGTGAGCGGGGCACCCGTCGTGCAGGCCTACGGCCTCGAGGAGCGCACCCGCGGCCGGCTCCGCGCCGCCATCAACCGCCAGTACCGGGCCCAGATGCGAGCCGCCAAGTGGTTCTCGGTCATGTTCCCCACCGCCGATCTGTTCGGCGCCATGACCCTCGCCGCCGTGGTCGTGGCGGGCGCTGTCAACGCCTCCTCCTGGGGACTCGGCTTCGGCGAGCTCATCGCCTTCCTCTTCCTGGTGAACCTCCTGCTGGTGCCCATCTCGGAGCTGACCGAGATCCTCGACCAGACCCAGACCGCGATCGCAGGCTGGCGCAAGATCCTCGGGGTGCTGGCCACCCCGATCGATGTGGAGGAGCCTGCGCACGGGCGCACCCTCGCGACGGGGGCGCTGGCCGTCAGCCTGGAGCAGGTGCGCTTCGCCTACCGAAGCGGTGACGAGGTGCTCAAAGGGATCGACCTCCACCTCCCGGCCGGCGCCAGCATCGCGGTCGTCGGCGAGACGGGCTCGGGGAAGACCACGATCGCCAAGCTCCTCTGCCGGCTGGCCGACCCGACGGCGGGCACCGTCAGGATCGGGGGTGTCGACCTGCGTGAGGTGTCGCCCGAGAGCCGTCGCGCATCGATCCGCATGGTGCCCCAGGACGGGTTCCTCTTCGACGCCTCGCTCTTCGACAACGTGTCGGCCGGCCATGTCGGCGCCAGCACCGCCGACGTGCACGGGGCCTTCGACGCGTTGGGCCTCGGCTGGTGGCTGGACGACCTCCCCGGCGGTCTCGACGCACCCGTGGGCGAGCGCGGCGGGAACCTCTCGGTCGGTGAGCGTCAGCTCGTCGCCCTGGCCCGGGCACAGCTCGGCGACCCAGGGCTCTTGATCCTGGACGAGGCCACCTCGTCGGTCGACCCCGAGACCGAGCAGGCCCTCACCGATGCCCTCGACCGCCTCGCCGAGGGGCGCACGCTGGTGAGCATCGCCCATCGCCTCTCCACGGCCGAGCGGGCAGACCTGGTGATCGTGGTCGACGCCGGCCAGATCGTCGAGCAAGGCGCCCACGCCGACCTCGTCGACGCCGGTGGGGTATATGCCCAGCTGTACGAGAGCTGGCTGGGCAACACCCGCGTCGACATCGACTGAGCGCCCTACCCTGGCCCCATGGCCGACTTCGACGACATCCGACGCATCGTCGACCTCGACCACGGCCTGGCCAGCTTGTCGACCCTTCGGGCCGACGGGCACGTGCAATCGATCGTCGTGAACGCCGGCGTGATCGACCACCCGCGCACGGGGGAGCCAGTGGCCGCCTTCGTGGCCCGTCCCGGCACGGCCAAGCTCGCCCACCTGCTGCTCGTCCGTGGGGCACCTTGTTGTGGCGAGCGGGTTGGGCGTGGGTGGCGGCAGAGGGATCGGTCGAGCTCGTGGGTCCCGACGATCCGGCGCCTGATCTCTCGCCCGACGACCTCCAGACACTCCTGCGCCACGTCCACGCATCGGCCGGGGCGGGCCCGCAGGACGACTGGGTGGAGTACGACCGCACCGTCGCCGCCGAACGCCGCGTCGCCGTGCTGCTCACCGCGCAGCGGATCTACGTCAACCCCTAGAGCCCAGCTGCTCCCGGATCCAGGTGGGCACCTCAGCGCGGAGCTGGTCGCCGGCCTCGCTGAGCAGGTGTCCGGCTCCCGCGCACACCACGACCTCGGCCGGCCCGCCCGCCAGCTGGCAGACGGCCTCGCTGGCCAGCACGGGCAGCAGCTCGTCGCGGTCGCCGTGGTAGGCCCGCAGCGGCGCCAGGAGCCCGCCGGCCTCCTCGCAGCCAGCCGACTGGGTGGCGAAGGTGACCACCCCGCAGGTCCAGTCGCCCATGGCCATGGCCCCGCGGACGGCGATGGCACCGCCGAAGCTGTGCCCGCCGGTGACGAAGCGCGTCGCGCCGGCCCGCGCCGCCAGGTCGGCGGTCGCCAACAGGTCCAGCGTGCAGAGGTCGAGATCGTTGGGCCGGCGCCACCCCACCCGCAGCACCCCGATGCCGCTCCCCGGCGCTGCCAGCTCGTCGCCCAGCCAGTGGTACAGCCCGTCGGCGGGGCCGAGCAGACCCCCCATGGCTCCCCCGCCCAAGATCACGGCCTGCTCGGCATCGGGATCGCCGTGCCAGAGCACCGTGAGCAGCCCCCGCATGGTGAACACCTCGAGGTGGCGCATCGTCGGGCTGATCACCACCTCCTGGCGCGCCAGGGCCTCGAGGAGCTCCAGCGGTCCGGCCACCGCTACGCCGCGGCCCGGTCGGGGTCGATGATCGCCTCGACCTCAACCTCGAGCTTCCATGCCGGGTTGAGGAGCGCGGCCACCACCAGCGTGGTGTTGGCCGGCCGGATGTCACCGAACACCTCGCCGTGCACCGCCGAGATGGGCGTGAAGTCGGCCGCGTCGACCAGGTAGACCCGGGTGCGCACCACGTCGGCGAAGGTGGCGCCGGCCGCGTCCAGCGCGTCGCCGATGATCTCGAAGACGCGGGTGGCCTGCGCGGCCGGATCGGGATCGACGCTCCCGTCGGGCCATTGCGGGGCCGTCCCGGCCACGTGGACGTGAGCGCCCACCCGCACCGCTCGGCTGTAGCCCATGACGGATTCGAACGGCGACCCTGACGAGATGCGCTGGCGACCTTCCATGGCCGTCCAAGGTACCTGGCACCGCTTCGGCCTCTGGACGCCGGGAGGTCTGGTAGCGGTCGGCCCGGCGGTCGGCCCGGTGGCGGTCGCACCGACGAGTGCACCATCCTTCCAGCGTGACCTTCCAACGCTGGGCCCATCTCGTCTCGGCTCCCGTGGCCCAGCGCCTCTGGCGCTGGATGCGCTGGGCCGGCGGCATCGGCCCGCAGCACCCGCAGGGCCGCCGCTATGCCGCCTTCGGCCAAGACGCCCTCATCTGCTTCCCACCCGGTGACAACCTCGGCGAGGAGCACATCGCGCTGGGCGCCGGCGCGCTGGTGGCGTCGAACGTCACCTTGTCGGTGGGCATGGCCCCGGGCCAGCCGCTCCCGCCCGGCGCGACGTCGCCCGTGCTGCAGATCGGCGCCCGCTGCCTCATCGGTCGGGGCACCCACCTCGTCGCTCACCAGTCGCTCGTGATCGGCGACGACGTGATCACCGGCCCCAACTGCTACATCACCGACCAGAACCACGTGTACGCCGACCCCGGCGTGCCGATCGGCCAGCAGTGGCCGGCCAACGACCCCGTCGAGATCGGCGCAGGCTCGTGGCTGGGCACCGGTGCCGTGATCCTTCCGGGCACGCGCCTCGGGCGGAACACCGTGGTGGGAGCAGGGGCCGTCGTGCGCGGCACCTACCCCGACCACGCCGTGCTGGCCGGCATCCCCGCCACCGTCGTGCGCCGCTACGACCCAGATGCCGGCTGGCAGCCCGCGTTGCGTGACGTCGCCAGCAACCCGCCGGACGGGTGGCCCACGTGAGCCGCCTCGAGGAGATCGGCGACGCCGACGGGTGGCGCTGCTGGCTCTGCGACGAGGTCGTCGACCGCCAGATGTCCGTCAACGACGCCCGGGGCCCGAGCATCGACACCTGCATCACCAGGGCCAAGGCGAAGGCCAAGGCCAAGGGCGGGGGTGCCGCTCAGGACCGACTGGCCCACCGGGCCTGCAACACCGGCAAGGGGGCCACCGCCCCCGTGGTGCCGTGGGCCGACCACCTCTTCGTCGTCGACCCGGCGCCGATCCTGCTCAGCGTCGAGCGCCTCGAGCGCAAGGGCGGGCGTGAGGTCATGGCCCGCTGTCCCACGCAGGCCGATGCCGACCAGGCCGCCACCTGGCTCGTCGATCGGATCTCCCGGCTCCGGCCCGGTCTCCCCGTCAGCGCGGCCATCGAACCGGGCGGCGGCCAGCACGTCGTGATCCTCCGGACCTGACCCCAACCGGTACGGTCGGCCTGTGGCCGCTGGGCAGCTCCTCGTCGTCTGGCATCCTCGGCCTCCGTCGATCGCCACGCTGCGAGACGCCGTGCTGGCCGGCATCGCCGATGCCGGCGCCGACCACCCTGTGCGCTCCCTCGCCGCACCCGACGCCGGGATCGACGACGTGGAGGCGGCCGCCGCCACCGTGCTGATCACGCCCGAGAACTTCGGGATGGTGTCCGGTCTCGTGAAGGACTTCCTGGAGCGGATCTACCCGTGGTTCGAGGAGGTGCCCAACCGGCGGCCAGGCATGCCGTACCTCCTCGTGGCCAAAGGGGCCAACGACGGCACCGGCGCCGTGCGCGACGTCACCCGCATCCTCACCGGCCTGCGATGGAAGCCGGCTCTGCCGCCCATCGTCGTGCGCGGCTCGGTCACGGCCGAGCGACTCGACGTCGTGCGCGAGCAGGCGGCCACGTTGGCGGCCGGCGTGGCCGCCGGGATCTTCTGAGCGGGCAACGACCTTGCCGGCACCGACGGCCGCCCGAGAGACTGCCCCGATGCCCGCCATCGAGCTCGTCGTCACCGACCTCGACGGCACCTTCTGGCACACCGACGATCACGTCCCCCCGGCCGTGCTCCGTGCCGTCGACGAGCTCGCCCGGCGCGGCATCCCGCTGCTCGTCGCCACCGGACGACGGCTCGCCTCCACGAAGGAGCCCTTGGCTCACTTCGGCCTGACCCCGCCCGCAGTCGTGCTCAACGGCGCCCTCGGGGTCGACCTCGCCACCGGCGAGCGCTTCCACCGGGCGCCGTTCCCCACCACCGAGGCCCTCGCCGCCTACGACGCCTTCACCTCGGTGGGGCTCAGCCCCGTGGTCTACGTCGACCACCCCCGCTACGACGTGCTCATCAGCCAGTCGCCCGACACCAACCCGGCCCACGTCGAGGCCCTCGGCGACACGGCCGGTCGCCGCTGGTCACCCACGACCCGCGGGGAGCGCGACGACCTACGCCAGGCGGTGGCCGCGGAGGCGGTGCTCGGCTTCAGCCTGATCGGCGTGCCGTTCGAGCCGGCCGAGGCCGCGGCCGCCGCTCTCGCGTCGAGGGTGGAGGTCCACCTCGACCGCTCCATCGACTTCCCGGGCATGGCGTCGCTCACGGCCGCCCCGCGCCACCAGTCGAAGTGGGACGGCGTGCTGGCCTTCTGTGCCGCCCACGGCATCGACAGCACCAAGGTCCTGGCCGTCGCCGACGGGCCCAACGACATCGAGCTGCTCGAGGGCGCGACCGTGCGCCTGGTGCCCAAGGTGGCCCACCAGCTCGCGCTCGACCTCGCCACCCACGTGATCCCCGCGGCCGCGGACGGCGGCTGGTCGGCCGTCCTCGATCACGTCGCGAGCCCATAGGGCCGCGCTGGTCAGTCGTCGCTGGGGTCGGCGAGGAGGCCGGCGGCGGCGGCGAGGGCGGTGGCCAGACCGGCGGCCCGGTCGATCACGGCACCGAGGTAGTGCTCGGCCACGGCACCCTGGCCGGCGAGGGGGGCGTCGCCCAGCGACCGCAGCACCGCTCGCGGGTCGAGGGCCGGTTCGATGGGCGACGGATCCGGCAGGGCCGGGACGGGCTGCCACAGGTCCGTGGAGCGCGGCTTGTTGCCCCCACCGCCGCCGGACTTGCGACGCCGGTTGCCGCCCCCTTGCTTGCGCGGCTGAGGGGCGTTCATGTGTCTTCCTCCGTGAGGAGCGTGTCAGGGCGCAGACCGAGGGCCACACGCAGCTGCGCGGCCGAGAGGTCGGACAGCGAGCTCGACTTCGGGAGCACGAGATCGGCGATGTGCCGCTTGCCGGCGACGACCTCCTCCACCCGTTCGTCCACCGTGCCAGGGCACACCAGGCGGTGGGAGACGACGGTGCGCGTCTGGCCGATGCGCCAGGCTCGATCTCGGGCCTGGTCCTCGACGGCGGGGTTCCACCAGCGGTCGTAGAGCACGACGTGGCTGGCCGCGGTCAGGTTGAGGCCGGTGCCGCCCGCCTTGAGGGACAGGACCAGCGCCCCCGGGCCGGTGCCCTGCTGGAACTCCTCGACGAGGCGATCGCGTGCGCCGCGGGCCAGGCCGCCGTGATAGCAGGCAACGGGCACACCGGTGGTGGCGCTGAGGTGGTCGGCCAGCTTCTTGCCCCACTCGGCGAAGTGGGTGAACACGAGGATCCGCTCCCCCGCCGCGAACACCGACTCGACGATCTCCTCGAGGCGGGTGAGCTTGCCGGAGCGGCCGGCCAGCGGGCGGCCGTCGTCCTGGTACGCGGCTGGGTGGTTGCAGATCTGCTTCAACGCGGTGATCGCAGCCAGGATGGCGCCCTGCTTCGGGTCGCCGCCGACCTGCGACGAGTCGGCCACCAGCCCATCCAGCACGGCCTGGTAGAGACCGATCTGCTCCGGTGACATCGTGCACCGATCGAGCTCGTCGATGCGGTCGGGCAGCTCGGCGGCCACCTCGGGCTCGCTCTTCGTGCGCCGGAACACGAGCAGGCCGTTGAGGGCCCGCAGTGCCGCCTCGCCCTCGCCCGAGAGCTGCGAGATGAACGTCGTGCGACTCCCCACCAGGCCAGGGTTGGTGAAGTCCAGGATGGACCAGAGGTCGCCGAGGCCGTTCTCGATCGGCGTGCCGGTGAGGGCGACCCGGGTGCGGGCGGGGATCCGCCGGAGCTGCTGCGCCGTCTCGTTGGCCGGGTTCTTGATGGCCTGCGCCTCGTCGAGCACGACGCGGGACCAGGCATGCTGCGAGAGTGCGTCGACGTCGCGCACGGCGGTGCCGTAGGTGGTGATGACGACGTCGGCGCCCGCGATCTCCCGCTCCAGCTGCGCGGCGGACGCCCGAGCGGCCCCGTGGTGGATGATCACCCGCAGCCCGGGGGTGAACTTGGCTGCCTCGGCGGCCCAGTTCCCGACCACGGCCGGAGGGGCGACGACGAGCGCAGTGCCGTCTCCCGCCGTGCGGCCGAGGTGGGCGAGCATCGTCGGCGTCTTGCCGAGGCCCATGTCGAGGGCCAGGCAGCCACCCAGCTCGGCGGCATCGAGGAAGCCAAGCCAGGCCAGCGCCTCGGCCTGGTAGCTGCGCAGCTCGCCGGTGAAGCCATCGGGGCTGGTGATCGGCTCCTTGGGCACCGACGAGGCCCGCTCGAGCAGGTCGGCGGCCCATCCGCTGCCCTCCACCAGCAGGGAAGCACCCAGCGGCGACCCCTCGAGCCCCACGGCGTGGCGCAGGATCTCGGCGCCCGTGAGCTGCGTCTTGGCCGAGCGCTCGGCCAGCGCGGCGGCGGCCTCCTTGAGGTCGACCCGGTCGAGCTCCACCCACTTGCCGCGGGACCGCACGAGCGGACGGGCCTCGTTGGCCAGGCGGGCGACGTCGGCCGCAGTGAGCTCCACGTCGTCGAACACGGCCGACCACCGCACGTTGGCCAGCTGGTTGGCGCCCACCACCGTGTCGCCCATCGGCTCGGTGAAGAGTCGCAGCCCCGGCGCGACCTTGCGCCGTGACAGCGCCGGCACCCGCACGTCGAACCCGGCCGCCCGCAGGCTGGAGCCGGTGCTCGTCATCAGCTCCCATGCCTCGGACTGGCTCAGGTACACCTGGCCGCGACGCTGGCCGCCGGCCCGCAGGAGCTCAGGCAGCAGGCGTTCGAGCCGGGCCAGCTCATCCGCCAAGGGGCGGGTGGCACGGCTGTCGGTGAGCGCGACCTCGATGGGCAGGAGGCCCCCTTCGGCGCCGGGTCCGAGCACCGAGAGGAACCACGCGTCGCCTCTGTCGGGCGGATCGAGCTGCACCACCAGCGTGGGACGAGCGCCCGAGAGCACGGGCCTGGCCCATCGCTCCAGGCGCTTCGACACCTCTGTGGCCACCCCGATGGGCGCATCGAAGCTCGACCCGTCCAGCCGTGTGACGAAGGCCTCGGCCACCGCTGAGGTGGTCTGCGTGGAGGGCGGCGGCGCCTTCACGTCGACGCGACCGGCCGCCTCGCGCATGATCGCGTCGACCACTGCGCCGAGCACCTCGATGGTGACCGCTCGGTGCGTGCCCGGCTTGAGGGCCACCACCGGGCCCGGCATGGCGTTGGCCAGCTGGTCGATCTCGGCCGGATCGAGCAGGGCCGGCACCCACCGCACGGCCAGATCCATCGACCGGCCGTTGGGCCGCTTGTCCGTCCGCAAGGTCGGTACCACCGCGCCGTGGGTGACCATGCGCACGGCGGCCAGGGCCACCCGTCCGAGCCACACCACGCTGGCGCCGACGCCGTCGCGACCGAGCCCGCCGCCGACGGCGACCAGCCACCCCAGCGACTCCTGCACCGGGATCGACAGGGCCGCGGCGCGCGCGCCCGACGGGAGCACCACGTCGGCGTGGACCGTCCAGCCCAGCTTGGGCCCCCCGATGGCCTCGAGGCGGTCGGCCAGCTCGTCGTTGCTCTCCGGGGCGGTGCCGGGACCGGCGCCCCACACGACGATCTTGCCGGCCTCCCAGGAGGCCTGCAGTCGTACCTCGCCACCCGGATCGGCGCCCGCGATCACCGCCAGCGGGTCGGGCACCTTGGTGAGCAGGTCGTAGGCGGCGTCGAGGCGGGCCAGCTCCTGGGTGAAGTCGGCCACCACCTGATCTCGCTCCGGACCCTGGATCCGACGGACCTCCTCGAGCTGGTCCTCGGTGTCATCGATCAGGCGCTCGAGGGTGAGCCGCCACGCGCGCGTGTCGGCCTCGAGCAGCGCGATCTGCTCGCGTGTGGCGATGCCCTCGGCCATCGCGTAGACGGCGGTCTCGAGCGTTCGTTCTGCGTAGTCCATCGATGCTGCGGCGATCCCTCGTCGCCCGCGCTCCCCGTGCACACGTCGTGGGAGCCGTCCGCTGTCGGCGTCTCGGGGCGACCTCAGACCAGGTGTGCCCCACCGTCACTGGTGACGGGATGCTGACGGGGCCACTGTATCGCTCAACTCGGTCCCGACGCCGCATCGGCGAGCCCTAGCCTCGCCCGCGTGGACCAGCTGCCTGTCATCGATGTCAGCGCCCTCGTGGATGGCACCGGCGACCCGGGTGCGGTGGCCGCCGCCATCGATGCCGCCTGCCGCGAGGTTGGCTTCTTCTATGTGACGGGCCACGGCGTGCCCGAGGCGCTGCAGGAGCGGCTGGAGGAGCTCTCGCGAGCCTTCTTCGCGCTGCCCACCGAGCAGAAGGCCGCCATGTCCATGGCCCAGGGCGGTCGGGCCTGGCGGGGCTGGTTCCCGCTCGAGGGCGAGCTCACCTCGGGGCGGCCGGATCGCAAGGAGGGGGTGTACTTCGGCGCCGAGCTGCCCCTCGACGACGAGCGGGTCCGGGCGGGGCGGCCCCTCCACGGCCCCAACCTCTTCCCCGCCGAGCTGCCCGAGCTGCGCGAGGTCGTGCTGGCCTACCTCGCCGCCCTCACGGGGCTCGGCCATGCGCTCATGCGCGGGATCAGCCTCGCCCTCGGCCTGCCCCACGACTGGTTCGACCGCCACCTCACCACCGACCCACTCGTGCTCTTCCGGATCTTCCGCTACCCGCCGTCCCCGCCAGATGCGGGCCAGGCCGACGCCGGGGCCGGGGCCGCAACCCGCGGCTGGGGGGTGGCCGAGCACACCGACTACGGCCTGCTCACCATCCTGCGCCAGGACGGCCACGAGGGTCTGCAGGTGCACGCCCGCGACGGGTGGGTCGATGCTCCTCCGCGGCCCGGCACCTTCGTGTGCAACCTGGGCGACATGCTCGAGCGCATGACGGCCGGGCACTACCGATCGACGCCGCACCGCGTGCGCAACACCACCGGAGTCGACCGGCTCTCGTTCCCCTTCTTCTTCGATCCCGGCTGGGAGGCCGAGGTGGTGCCCGTGCCCCATCTCGGCGAGCCGCCCGCGCCCGCCCGCGCCCGCTGGGACGGCGAGGACGTCTTCGCCGCCCGAGGCACCTACGGCGACTACCTGCTGAGCAAGGTGGGTCGGGTGTTCCCCGACCTCAAGGCCGAGGTGCTCGAGCCCTGAGCCCGCCCCCGGACGCCTCCCCCGGACGGCCGATCCCCAAGCGGGTGGTCGGCTTCCTGGCCGTGGAGGCGATGAGCGCCATCGGCTCCTGGGCCACGATCGTCGTGATCTGGGGCTACGCCGCCTACGAGTACGACGCCACTCCCGGTGAGGTGTCGCTGTTCGGCATCGCGTTCGCCCTGCCCGGTCTGCTGCTCGGCCCCCTGACGGGCGCCGTCGTCGACCGCCTCGGCCCGAAGGCCACGCTCGGGATCGCCAAGGTCATCGGGGTGGTGGCCTCCCTGGCTCTGCTCGCGGCCCAGGACTTCCGCTCGCTGGCCCTGCTGAGCGCACTGCACGGGACCGCCTCCGCCTTCTCCCATCCCGCCCTCCAGTCGATGCCCCCACGGCTGGTCGACGACAGCCAGCTGGCTCGCACCAACGCGCTCGTTTCGCTCACCGACGAGGTGGCCATCGTGTTCGGTCCGGTGGCGGCCGGCGTGGGGATCGCCGTCTTCGGGTTCCGGGGTGCCTTCGTGTTCGACGCCCTCACCTACGCGCTCGGCCTGGCCGTGCTCCCCCTCGTGCGGTTGCGCAGCGTGCGGCCCGACGAGCACAGCGACGAGCAGGCGATGGGCCAGCTGCGGGCCGCACTGGAGGGCTGGCGGCTCATCATCCGAACCGGCGCGCTGCGGCGCATCGTCACCTGCACGTTCGCCGTGCACCTCCTCTACGGGACGGCGCTGCTCGCCGAGCCGCTCTACGTCCGCGACGTGCTCGAGCGATCCGAGAGCGTGTTCGCGGCCCTGCAGACGGCGTTCGGGGTCTGTCTCGTGCTCGGCGGCCTGCTGGCGGCCCGGCTCGGGGAGCGCCTGGCCAGCTTCGGGTGGGTGGCGCTCGGGGTGTTCGGCTCGGGCGTGACGTCGATCGTCTACCTGGGCACCTCGTCGGTCGCGATCGCGTTCGTCGGGGTCGGGCTCTGGGGCGTGGCCACCGCCCTCATCTCCGGACCGTCGCGCACCGTGCTCCAGCGCTCCAGCCCCGAGCGGGCCCACGGTCGGGTGCTGGCCGCCGACATGGTGGCCGGCAGCGGCGCCGAGCTGGCCGGCATCGCAGTGGCCGGCGTGCTGGTGGCGTCGCTCGGCGTGCCGCGGTCGATCCTGGCCCTCGGATCCCTGGTGGCGGCGGTGGCGGCCATGCTGTTCCTCGCCGATCGCCGGGACGCTCACCGCACGGTGGCCGCGCCCGATCAGCTGACCCCGCCGGCCGCCCGCTCGGCGTGACGCTGGTAGGCCCACCCCGGGCCGCGCACCACGAACGAGAGCCGGTCGTGCCAGCTGGTCGAGTGGGCGATGTCGCGCAGGATGTCGGCGTACTCGTGGCCGGCGATGCGCACCGGGTTGAACGTCTCGATGTTCTTCGTCAGCCCGTAGACGACGGGCTGGTCCTCACGCTGGAACGTGCCGAACAGGCGGTCCCACACGATGAGGATGCTCCCGTGGTTGCGGTCGATGTAGGCCGGGTTGCTGCCGTGGTGCACCCGGTGGTGCGACGGCGTGTTGAGCACCTCCTCCCCCTTGCCGATGGACCGGATGGCGTCGGTGTGGATCCAGTACTGGTAGAGCAGGTTGAGCCCGCGGGCCTGGCTGATCAGGCTCGGCCGGATGCCGACGCGCGCCAGCAGCCCGTAGGGCAGCCAGACGCCGAAGACGTCCGCCACCGGCTGACGTAGCGCCGTCGACAGGTTGTAGCGCTCGCTCGAGTGGTGCACGACGTGGATGGCCCACATGCCGCGCACCTCGTGCATCAGCCGGTGGTTCCAGTAGTAGATGAAGTCCCACCCGGCGATGGCGGCCAGCCAGGCGCCGACGCCTTCACCCCGATCGTGGCGGGCGCCGCGCTCCCACATCCGCGAGGGACTGGTGCGCTGCGACAGCCATGACGTCGTGGCCAACGTGCCGGTCGCCACCGCGACTGGTCCGGTGACCCGGCGTACTCGACGGGCCCACCGGCGGACCTCCCGCGAACGACCGACCGCGGGAGCAATCGGATCGTGGTCGTCGACGACCTGATCGCGCGGATCGGACGCCTCGTCGGCCTCGTGCCCGGCCAGGCGGTCGGCCACCGTCGTGGCCAGCGCAGCACCCACGGCGGTGCCCACCAGCACCTTGGCGTAGCGACCCTTGCCGGGCACCACCTTCTGCACCAGCACGTGCGAGGCGAGGGGAACGACCAGCGATGCCACGCCCATGGCCAGGCTGGCCCGGGTGTCATCGGGCGTGTAGTCGGCCGCCGTCGGCCCGACTGTTGCCCGTCGGCGCCTGAGATGGCGCCGCTCGGCCTCCATCGACCCGAAGTAGAAGGGGATGGCCAGCACGGTCGGGTCGGTCGCCACTGCTCTCCTGCGCTCGGTGAGAGGCCATCGTGCCACCTCCGTGGCCGATGGATCAGATCGACCCACAAGGGGCAGTCACCCTCCAGACCGCCAACTCAGGAGGACCACGATGGGCAACAAGACGGACCAGGACGAGCCACGCCAGGTGGGCGACCGACTGGCGCCTCCCACGACCCCTGACCGCACCACGATCCGGGAAGACCGCGCCGCCGTCGACAGCGACCACGACGCCGACCGTCCCCCCACCCTCGAGGAGGGGAGCGCCGCCGACATGGCCGGCGACCTCGATCCCGAGGTGGCCGACGCCTACAAGGACGCCATCGAGCGGGGCGCCGCCCAACAGGGCGAGGGCAAGCCAGGCCTGTGAGCCCGCCAGCTGCGCCGAACGAGCGCTAGCAGGCCTGATGGGGGGAATTGCCGAGTCTGCCCCTTGACCCCACAGGGTCCCGGCGCGACGGTGACCCCACGCTCACGGGTGGCACCTGTGAGCCTTTGCACCAGGCACCGAAAGGGGGGTCCTGCAGATGCACGAAGGTCCCGCAGTGATGGAGAGATCACCGCCTGATCGTTGATCTGCCCGCGCCGGTGTCGACGTACCTGGCGGGCCCGCCCACTGCATGCAGCTCGCATCGACGGCTGCCTCCGCGGGACCCGTGAACGGCCTCTTCGACCCGCCGACGCGGACACCTCGAGGCCGGGCCCCGGTGGAGGCGGATCTCAGGATCCGTGCCCTCCGCCGGGGCCTTGTCGCGTCCGGGGCCGGCGATCCCGTCGTGGCCCAGGGCGCGTTCGGTCCGCCCGGCGAGGTGCTGGAACCCCTACGGGCTCGCGGTGATGGCGAACGGCGACGCGCTCGTGGCCGATGCGGCAGGCAACGACCTGCGGCGGGTGACCCCCGAGGGGGATGCGATCACCATGGCCCGCTTCGACGTCGAGGCCATCTCGACCGACCAGGTGCCGGCCGACCTCGAGCTGCCGCCCGACCTCGAGCTGCCCCCCACCCTCGATGCCGAGGCGGTGCCGACGTCGGTCGCCATCGGCCCCGACGGCGCTGTGTACGTGGGCGAGCTCAAGGGCTTCCCGTTCCGAACGGGCTCGTCGCACGTGTGGCGCATCGAGCCGGATGCGAACGGTGCGTGGTGCCGGGCAGCTGTCGGAGCCAGGCGGCGTCGCCGTCGCTCGTGATGGCAAGGTCTTCGTCACAGACGGCGTCTTCAGCAACGGCCGCCTCCTACGCGTCGTTGGCTGATGCCCCACCGCGGGGAGAACCGATCCGGGGTCCGCCCCCTACAGTCCCGGCATGGCTCGGATCGCGGTGACGTCGTGCGTGTACCTGGGCGATGTGGCGCCCTACATCCCGGTGGCGAGACGTCTGCACGAGGCGGGCCACGAGGTGGTGTTCATCGCTCCCGAGGGGTTTCGATCGGTGCTCGAGCCGGAGCCGTTCGACTTCCACCCGTACGCCCTCGACTGCTCGCCGGCCACCATGCACGCCGACCCCGTGCACACGAAGCTCATGCGTCACCCTGTCCGCAACGTCGCCCGGCTGGGCAGCTACTGGATGGACAGGGCGTTCGCCGACGATCCCGCGGCGGCCATCCGCTCGCTGCAGGAGGGGTTCGACGGCGCCGACGCCGTGGTGACGCACCCGACCATGGGCATCGCGACCGTGCCAGTGGCCCGCTCGATGGGCGTGCCGGTGGTGGCCGGGCAGCTGTTCCCGATGATGATCCCGACCGAGCACTGGACGCCACCCATCGGCTCCCGATCGTTCCGGCTGCCCAAGGTGGCCAACCGCGCGACCTGGGAGGTCCTGCGGCGCATGTCGGCCCGGCCGTTCCGCGATGACATCATCAACGCCGAGCGGGCCCGCCTCGGACAGCTGCCGATCCGTGCGAACGGCGGGTGGGCATGGACGGAGGCCGATGCCACGGTGGTGCTCGCCTCGCGCCACTACTACGGCGACGCCGCACCCGACTGGCCGCCGGTGACCTGGGGCGGCTTCTCGATCTGGCACGGCCCCGCCGACCAGGCCCTCGATGACGGTCTCAACCGCTACGTCGACGACGGCGACCCCCCGGTGCTGGTCATGCTCGGCACCTCGGCGGCCACGAACGCCGGCGCCCAGTTCGCGCAGATCGCCGCCGACCTCGACCGCCACGGCCTGCGCTCGGTGCTGCTGGTCGGCGATCCGTCCAACCTTGCCGCCGTCGCCCACCGCCCGGGTGCAGCGACCTTCGCTCCCGTCACGCCCCTGCTCCCCCGGTGCCAGGTGGCCGTCGTCTCGGGCGCGCTCGGCGGAGTGGCTGCCGCGCTGACCGCCGGCGTGCCCGTGGTGATCCACCCACAGCTCTTCGACCAGGTGTGGCACGGACGGCGCGTGGAGGATCTCGGCGTCGGGCTCATGGCTCGACGCACTGGCCAGGTGGCCGACGCAGTGCGGCGCATCAGCGAAGATCCCAGCTACGCCCGGCGGGCCGAGGCCTTGGCTCTGCGCCTCGCTGAGGACGACGCCACCGGGGTGATGGCGCAGACCGTGGAGGGGCTGCTCGCGACCTGAGGGAGCGCTAGGCCACGAGGCCGAGGCGACGCAGCACCTGGCCCTGCAGGCCGACCACGCCGGCGAGGAGCAGGGCGGCGGCGGAGGCGGCGGCGGGCACGGACTCGGCGAGGTCCTCCGGCAGCCCCTGGGGGGCCAGCAGCCGAGGTGACGGCGTCGTGGCCCGGGCGACGAGCCGCGCCTCGGTGGGCGGCGACTGGCGGAGCGGTGCGATGGCCGCCGGTGGTGGGGTCGGTGGTGGTGTCGTGGCCGCCACGGACGGCAGCCCTGCTGCGGGCGGCCCGGCCGCCGGCCGCGTGGGGGGCGGCGGTGTCGGGGCCGGACGGGGCGCGGGGGCGCTCGTCGGCG
>JBKJIL010000312.1:0-2899 GCA_046598435.1 Acidimicrobiales bacterium | reverse complement strand
TGAACTGCTCCGACATGCGGATGCCGCCCTCGCCGTCGGTGATGGCGTGGTGGAGCCGTTGCACCATCGCCGCCCGGCCCCCCTCGAGGCCCTCCACGACGACGAACTCCCAGAGCGGCCGGGTGCGGTCGAAGGGGTGGTTGGTGATGGAGCTGGCCAGGTCGAGCAGCGACCGCATGGTGCCAGGCGCTGGGAGGGCCACCCAGCGGATGTGGTAGTCGAGGTCGAAGTCGGGGTCGTCACGCCACTCTGGCGGTGCCAGGCGGCCGAGGGCCGGCACCACCCGCTGCCGCAAGCGGGGCACCATGGCCACGGCTTGGTGGAGCCGGCTGCGGAGCCGCTCCGGGTCGGGGGCCCGATCGAGCACGCTCACGCTGGCGATCGAGGCGCTCAGGTGGGGGTCCTTCTCGAGGTTCCACATCAGCGCCTCGACGTCGGTCATCCGCCGTGGGGCGCGCATCTCCCGTTCACCGCTCATGGAGCGACGCTACCGGCTGGACGGCGGCCGGGCTCAGCGAGGGATGGACGTGTGCTTGAGCTCGTTGAGCGCCGGCCAGCCACCGACGGCGTCGAGCACTCGCTCCACCGTGGCGATGGCGACGGTGGCGTCGCCGCGGGGGCGGTCCATGAGCCGGATGAAGGCGGACTGCCCGTCGACGGTGAAGGTGGGCACCCCCCACACGTGATGGTCTCGCGCCGCCGCCTCGTGCTCGGCCCGGATGGTGGCGATGACCTGGCCGGCATCGATCTCGGCCATGACGACGTCGGCATCGACGCCCTGCTCGGCGAGCACACCCCGCACGGCAGCGTCGTCACGGAGGTGGCCGCCATGGTCGTGACGCAGCGCGAAGAGAGCGTCGTGGACGTCGAGGAACTGGTCGGGGAACTTGTCTCGCACCACCACGCCGGCCTGGAGGGCGAGGAGTCCGGTGTCGTCCCGCCAGCGACCCCAGATGTCGGGCTGTCCCTCGGCCACGTGCACCTGGCCGAGGGAGAAGGGCACGAAGTGCACGTCCCAGTCGGCGCCGCCGCGCAGGCCGGCCACGACGTGCTCATGGGCGTTGCGGGCGAACGGGCAGCGATAGTCCCAGGTCACGGCAAACGAACGGGGGGCATCGGTCACGCTGTGGGCAACCGCCGTCAGCCGCTGGGCATTCCCCGGCCGAGATGTCAGGGCTTGGGCCACGCTCGCTTGGCGATGACGGCGAGGCCCATGCCGAGGGCCGCCCCCGCCACCACATCCGAGGCGTGGTGGATCTTCACGTAGACCCGGCTGGTGGCCACCACCGCCGCCACCCCGTAGTAGAGCGGCCACATCGGATCGCCTTGGGAGAGCAGGCCGGCGGCCGTGAACGCAGAGCTGGCATGCCCGGACGGGAAGCTGCTCGACAGCGGGGTGCGCAGGTGGTGCGGGCGGGGCCGATCGTCGACCCACACCGGACGGGTGCGCCGGAAGAGGCTCTTGATCCCCCCGTTCACGAGCACCGACTCCACGCCGAGGATGGTCGAGAGCCGCACGGCCGTCATCGGATCGCGTCCCGGCAGCAGGGCCTGCCCGGCGCCGATCAGGTGCCAGACGAGCGACATGTCGCCGAGCTCGGAGGCGGCGTACATCACCCGGTCGAGCACGACGTGGCCCCGCAGGCGGTCGACGCGATGGTCGACGGCGTCGTCGAAGGCGATCAGGGCCCGCTTGGCGCGGACGAGGGGCAGGGGCACGGCGGGCAGGGTAGCGGCTGTCTGCGGCCGATCAGACGAGCTCGAGCTGGAGGCGGTGGGCGTCGGCCAGAGCGATGTCGCCCCCGAACGATGGGCAGTAGGCCTTGAAGCCGCACCAATCGCACAGGCGCGAGGGGTTGGGGCGGAAGTCCTCCCGCTCGCAGGCCCGCTCCACCGCCGTCCACACGGCGGCGAGCTTGCGCTCAACGCCTCGGGTGGAGCGATCGGTGGGCGTGGCGATGATGGCCACCGGATCGGCGAGGTAGAGCAGCTGCACCCGGGCCGGCCGGCGACCGAAGAGGCGCTCGCAGAGCAGGGAGTAGAAGGCCACGCCGGCCAGGCGCTGCTGCTCCTGGCGCTCGCCGGGGGCTCGGCCGGTCTTGTAGTCGGTGACGACGAGCTCGCCGTCGGCATCGAGCTCGAGACGGTCGATGATGCCCCGCAGGCGCACGCCCCCCAGCTCGACCTCGAGCTTCAGCTCGATGCCGATGGGCATGACGGCCGTGGGGTCCTCGAGGCGGAAGTACCGCTCGAGCAGGCTGGCCGCCTCGGCGAGGAAGGTGGCCTCGGCCGCCCCGTCGAGCTGCAGACCAGAGAAGTCGGGGTGGGCGCGGAGCTCGACGGCGGCGGCATCGAGGCAGGCCAGGGCCGCGGGCTGGGTGCGCTCGGGGGCGTCGAGGCAGAAGAGCCGTTCGAGCGCCGCGTGGACCAAGGTGCCCCGGGTGGCGGCCACTGACGGGGGCTCGGGCAGCCGGTCGATGGCCGAGAACCGAAAGGCGAGCGCGCAGTCGGTGAACGACGACACCTTGGAGGGCGAAAGGCTCACGGGCAGGGGCAACGACATGGGTCCAGGGTAGGCCCGGGGTGTGACATCGGCCCGGGACCGACCAGCCCCGGCCCGGAGGACCCCCTAGGATTGGGCGATTCGGCCATCGGCTGAGGCTGGGCATCTGGGCTGGGGGATCTGCGGGAGGGTCGTGGTGCATCTCCGAGACACGGTCGCGAGCCTTCGTGGGGCGGAGCTGTTCGCCTCGTTGGGCGCCAGCGCCCTGCGGGAGGTGGCCGTCGCCGTCGAGGTCGTCGAGCTGGCGGCCGGCTCGGTTCTGTTCCACGAGGGGCAGGCGGGCGACGCCCTCTACGTGGTGGCGAGGGGTCGGCTGCGGGTGCTCCGCGAGGACGG
>JBKJIL010000297.1:0-3158 GCA_046598435.1 Acidimicrobiales bacterium | reverse complement strand
GAAAGTAGATCCGGTCTTCCAATCCGAGCTGGCGGCGCTCCACGCCAGCTACACCGGTCGGCCGTCAATTATCACGGAGGCTCCGCGTTTCGCCGAGCACGCTGGTGGCGCGCGCATCATCCTGAAGCGCGAGGACCTCAACCACACCGGTTCGCACAAGATCAACAACGTGCTCGGCCAGGCGTTGCTCGCCCAACGCATGGGCAAAACCCGCCTGGTCGCCGAGACCGGCGCCGGTCAGCACGGCGTGGCGTCCGCGACGGCTGCGGCCCTGCTCGCCCAGCGCATGGGCAAGCACCGGGTGATCGCCGAGACCGGCGCCGGTCAGCACGGCGTGGCCGCCGCCACCGCCGCCGCGCTGCTCGGCCTCGAGTGCGTGGTGTTCATGGGCGAGGTCGACATGGAGCGCCAAGCCCTGAACGTGTTCCGAATGCGGCTCCTCGGGGCCGAGGTGCGTCCCGCCCTGTCGGGAAGCCGCACGCTGAAGGACGCCGTCAACGAGGCCATGCGCGACTGGGTGGCCACCGTCGAGACCAGCCACTACCTCCTCGGCTCGGTGATGGGCCCGCACCCGTATCCGTGGATGGTGCGCGAGCTCCACCGAGTGATCGGTGACGAGGCCCGCGAGCAGTGCCGGGCGTTGCTGGGCCGCGACCCCGATGTGGTGACAGCGTGCGTGGGTGGCGGCTCGAACGCCATCGGGCTGTTCTCCGGCTTCGCCGAGATCCCGGCCGTGGAGCTGGTGGGCGTGGAGCCGGCCGGTGGTGCCGCGGTCGGCCACGGGGTGCCCGGCATCGTCCACGGATCCAAGTCGTTCCTCCTCCAGGACGAGTACGGCCAGGTGGTGGAGGCGGAGTCGATCTCGGCCGGTCTCGACTATCCCGGCATCGGTCCGGAGCACGCCCACCTGGCGGCATCGGGAAGGGCTCGCTACGAGAAGGTCACCGACGCCGAGGTGCTGGAGGCCTTCGAGGTGCTGGCCCGCACCGAGGGCATCATCGGCGCCCTCGAGTCGGCCCACGCACTGGCCTGGGTGCTGCGGGCTCGTGACGAGCTGGCCGGCAAGGTCGTCGTGCTGAACCTGTCCGGTCGCGGCGACAAGGACGTCGCCCAGGTCGCCGAGATCCTGGAGCGCCAGCGTGGGTGAGCTGATCGGGCTCGAGGCCCACCTTCGATCGCAGCGCGACGCCGGCCGAAAGCTGCTGGTCCCGTACATCACCGGCGGCCTCGGCGCCGACTGGCTCGACGTCGTGCGGGCCTGCGCGGCGGCCGGGGCCGATGCCGTCGAGGTGGGCATCCCGTTCTCCGACCCGGTGATGGACGGGCCGACCATCCAGGCCGCGTCCGAGGAGGCCCTGGCCCAGGGGACCAACCTCGACCAGATCCTCGACCAGCTCCGCGACGTCGATGCCGGGATCCCGCTCGTGGCCATGACCTACGTCAACCTCGTGTTCCACAAGGGCTACGAGCGCTTCGCGGCAGAGGCGGTGGCCGCGGGCGTGTCAGGCGTGATCCTGCCCGACCTGCCGTTGGAGGAGCTGGAGGAGTGGGAGCCCGCCGCGCTGGGCGCGGGCATGGAGACGGTGATGCTGGCCTCGCCGCTCACGCCCGACGGGCGCCTGGCGACGCTCTGCGAGCGGTCCAAGGGCTACATCTACGGCGTGAACCTGCTCGGCGTCACCGGCGAGCGGGCGGCGCTGTCCGACGCATCCACCGTGCTGGCCAAGCGGCTCAAGGCCGTCACCGACCTGCCGGTCATCATGGGCTTCGGCATCTCCACGCCCGATCAGGCCCGATCGGTGGCCGAGCACGCCGACGGCGTCATCGTCGGCTCCGCGCTGATGCGCCTCCGCCTCGACGGAGCGGGGCCGGAGCAGCTCGGCGCCGTCGTCGCCGACCTCCGCGCCGGCCTCGACCGAGGCTGACCCCAACTCCAACCCCAACCCCAACCCCAACCCGATCTGTGCGCACGGAGCACCGCCATGCGGTGCTCCGTGCGCACAGATCGCGTCAGGTGAGGTGCTGGCGGAGGAAGGCGAGCGTGCGCTCCCACGCCAGGCTGGCCGCGACCTCGTCGTACTCGGGGCGGTCCTCCTCGAAGAACCAGTGGGCGGTGCCCGGGTAGCGGTGGAAGGTGACGGCCAGGTCGTCGAGGTGGAGCTCCGCTTCCAGCAGCGCCACGGAGTCGTCGTCCACATAGGCGTCGGTCTCGGCGAAGTGGCCCAGGTAGGCCGACTGGGCACCGGCGAAGTCGATGTCCTGGGCGCCGTAGAACACGACGGTGGCGGCCACGGCGTCGGGCACCCGGGCCGATGCCCACAGCGCCATCGATGCGCCCATCGAGAAGCCCAGCACCCCCACGGGCGCGTCGGGGGTCATGGGCATCTCACGCAGGGTGATCACGCTGGAGCGGGTGAGGTTGGCCATCTCGTCGGGGCTGGCCACCGCCAGCTGGGTCTCCGCGTCCGCCACGGTGGTGGCCACGTGGCCACCGAGCAGGTCGGGGGCGAGGGCGACGAAGCCCTCCTCCGCGAGGCGGTCGCACAGCGCCCGGATGCTGTGGGTCAGGCCCCACCAGGCATGCAGCACGAGGATGCCGGGGCCCTCGCCGCGGTCGGGGAGAGCGAGGTAGCCGGTGCCGGCGCGGTCGCGGTCCATCCGGGGCACGGTAGCGGCGCGATGATGCACCGATGGACCAGCGCGTGAAGGTTGACGACTGCGATCTCTGCGAGGCGGCCAGGATCACCCACTGGTTCCACGAGGACGACGTGTGCTGGATCGCCGAGTGCGAGATCTGCGACACCCCGATGGTGGTGTGGCGCTGGCACGGCACCGAGCCCGGCGACGGCGACCTCACCCACATGCACGCGCAGCTGGCCCGCGTGGCCGCCAGCGTGTTCGACGGGCACTACGTCGACGACAACATGCGCAACATCCCCGACCACTACCACGCCCACGCCCGCCCGACCGGCGGCTTCTTCGGTCACGGGCACCGCAAGGACCGCTGACCCCGGCTTCTGTGCACCGTCAGCACCGGTATCCGGTGCTGACGGTGCACAGATCGCGTGGGGGTAGCGTCGGCACGGTGAGCGAGCCGGTGAACGTGTTCGAGGCGGTGGGGGGCGAGGCGTTCTTCGCCCGTCTCGTCGAGCAGTTCT
>JBKJIL010000231.1:0-8301 GCA_046598435.1 Acidimicrobiales bacterium | reverse complement strand
ATCAAGGGCGGCAAGATCGCCAACTACCACCCGTACCCGCCCACCCCGTGGAACGCGAACCCCACCGACAGCTACGGCACGCCGGGCCCCTACGAGGACGCGGTCATGAACACGCCGATCTTCGAGGAGAACGGGATCGACGACTTCAAGGGCATCGACATCATGCGAGCGGTGCGCAGCTTCGATCCGTGCTTGCCTTGTGGTGTCCACATGTACCTCGGCCAGGGCAAGGTGCTGCGCAAGGAGCACACGCCAACCGGCATGGTCTGTCCTGACTGACCCATCAACGCAAGGGAGGCCCGTGGCAGCACCCATCGACCTCCGCGTCGTCGGCGATCGCATCGAGCAGCTCCTCGATCAGCTCGAGCGGACCCTTGACCCGCTCGTGTTCGAGCAGGTCCAGGACGTCGTGAGCCTCGTCACCGATCTCTACGGCGGCGGTCTGGCCCGCATCCTGGAGCTGGCCGCTGACGACGAGGCGCTGCGTGAACGCATGGCGGGCGATGACCTCGTCGCGTCGCTGCTCGTGCTCCACGACCTCCACCCGCTCTCGCTCGAGGACCGTGTGCGCCAGGCGCTGGAGTCCGTGCGTCCGTACCTCGGGTCCCACGGCGGCGACGTCGAGCTGCTCGACATCGATGGCGACGAGGGGATCGTGTCCCTGCGCCTGCTGGGCAGCTGCGACGGGTGCAGCTCGTCGTCAGTCACCCTGGAGCTCGCTGTGCAAGCCGCCATCGAGGGGGCGGCACCGGAGATCGTCCGCATCGACGTCGAGTCGCCCATCGCGGACCCGCACGATGCCCCTGTGGCCAACGGGGTGCCGGCCACACCGGTGTCCCTCGGTCGCAAGCCACAGCCCGCTCCGGCGATGGCGCCGATCTACGGCTTGCGGGCTCTGGCGCCCGGTCGCGTGGGCCCGTTGGAGATCGAGGGCACCAAGCTGATCGTGTGCCGGGTCGGCGCCCAGCTCTACGCCTATCGCAGCTCCTGCCCGACCTGCGCCAGCGCCCTCGACACGGCGTCGGTGGAGGGGCCGGTGCTCCGCTGCTCCGTGTGCCAGGCAGCGTACGACCTGCCTCGTGCCGGGCGCAGCCTCGACGGGAACGCCACCCACCTCGACCCGCTCCCGCTGGTCGAGGACGGCGGCGAGGTGCGCATCGCGGTGGCGGCGGCATCGTGAACGACCCGCTCGACGTGCTGCAGCGGATCCGCAACGCCCCAGCGCGGCCCCGGCCGGGTGAGCGCTGCGACATGTGCGGCGAGCTCGTTCCCGATCAGCACGAGCACGTCGTCAACGCGGAGAGCCGCAACCTCATGTGCACGTGCCGGGGCTGCTGGCTGCTGTTCACGAGCAACGGAGCCGGCGGCGGCCGGTACCGCGCCGTGCCTGATCGCTACCTCGCGCTCGGCGCGCTGTCCGTTGCTCCGGGGGCCTGGGACGAGCTCCAGATCCCCGTCAGCGTGGCCTTCTTCTTCCGCAACTCGCTGCTGGGGTCCGTGGCCGCCTTCTACCCGAGCCCAGCCGGGGCCACCGAGTCCCTGCTGCCTCTCGACGCCTGGGACCGCCTCGTGGCGGACAACGAGGTGCTCGCCACCATGGAAGCCGACGTCGAGGCGCTGCTCGTGCGCCGTGACGACCAGCACGAAGAGGCCTACCTCGTGCCGATCGACGCCTGCTACGAGCTGGTGGGCGAGCTGCGCCGCCTGTGGAAGGGCTTCGACGGGGGCACCGAGGCGCGCGACGCGATGGACGCGTTCTTCCGGCAGCTGCGGGAGCGGTCCGCGTGACCGAGCTCGCCATCTCGGTGCTCTCGGGCGAGCCTGATCGCTTCGCGGCGTCCCCCACGCTGATCCTGCGGCTGCGCATCGAGACCACTGAAGCCGAACCGGTCCATGCCATGGTCCTCCGGGCGCAGATCCGCATCGAACCGCAGCGCCGGCGGTACTCCCAGGCCGAGGAGGAGAGGCTGCTCGAGCTGTTCGGTGAGGCGCCGCGCTGGGGCGAGTCCCTCAAGCCCTTCCTCTGGACCCACGTGACCACGACCGTCGCCGAGTTCACCGGCAGCACCGAGATCGACCTCCCGGTGCCGTGCAGCTACGACTTCGAGGTGGCGGCCGCGAAGTACCTGCACTCGCTCGGCGATGGTGAGATCCCGCTGGTCCTGCTTTTCAACGGCACGATCTTCAGCTACCGCGACGGCGGTCTCATCGTGCAACCGGTGCCGTGGCACGTCGAGGCCGACTACCGCCTCCCAGTGTCCGTGTGGCGGGCCACCATGGACTGCTTCTTCCCGAATGCCGGCTGGATCCGGCTGCGCCGCGAGACCATCGACTCGCTCACCCGGTACAAGGCCGAGCGTGCGCTCACGTCCTGGGAGGACGCCTTCGAGCTGCTCCTGAAGGAGGCCGAGTCGTGACCACCGACCCCTTCGAGCGGGCACAGCGGGTTGCCGACGCAGTGCTCTGGGAGGGGTATGTCCTCTACCCGTACCGCGCCTCGGCGGCCAAGAACCAGGTGCGCTGGCAGTACGGCGTGCTCGCGCCGAAGCCCTACAGCGAGGTCGACGGCTACGAGAAGTGGACGATGCAGACCGAGTGCGTGCTCGAGTTCGGCCTCGCGGCCACGGTCGACCTCAAGCTGCGCTACCTCCAGGTGCAGACCCGCACGGTGGAGGAGGCGCTCGACGGCACGTTCAAGCCGGTCGCCGAGCTCGAGGTCGACGGGCAGCTGTGGGCGAGCTGGGATGAGGCGGTCGAGCACGTGCTCGACGTCCCCGGGTTCGACCTCGCTCGCCCCGGCACGATGGAGATCCCGATCACGCTCGACGCCGGCCGGGACATCGAAGCGCTGGGAGGGGCGGGGCGGGTGGTGCGCGAGCGCTGGCCGGTCGATGCGCTCGTGCGGCTCGAGTCGGAGCACTCGCCCGGGCCCTACCCGCTCACGATGCTGCGGGTCACCGTGGAGAACCGCACCGACTGGTGCGATGCTGCTGCGCCGCGCGACGAGGTCATGCGACGCTCTCTCGTGGCCGTGCACACCCTCTTGCACAGCGACGATGCCCGGGTCATCTCGCTGCTCGAACCTCCCGAGTTCGCGAAGGCGGCCGTGGAGGGGTGCAGCAACATCGGCACGTTCCCCGTGCTCATCGGTGACCCCGACGATCCGACCACCGTGTTGTCGTCGCCGATCATCCTGTACGACTTCCCTGCGGTGGCCGCCGAGAGCCCGGGCGACATGTGCGACGCCACCGAGATCGACGAGATCCTCGCCCTGCGCATCCTCACCCTCACCGACGAGGAGAAGCGCCTCGCCCGCAGCACCGATCCGCGGGCGGCGGCCATCGTCGACCGCATCGAGGGCTTCTCGCCTGACGTCTTCGCCAGCCTCCACGGCGAGATGCGCACCATGAGCACCGGACAGGCCGATGCGGAGGTCCTGCCCTGGTGGGAGCCGGCTGTCGACGCAGCCGTGAACCCGTGGGAGGACTCGGTCGTCATCGCCGGCATCGAGATCAGCAAGGGCAGCCGGGTGCGCCTCCACCCCGGACAGGGAGGCCGCCGCACCGACGCGCAGGACCTCTTCCTCGTCGGCATGGACGCCATCGTGGAGGGCGTCTTCTTCGACGTCGACGGCGACCAGCATGTCGCCGTCCTCCTCGAGGACGACCCGAACGCGGAGCTGCAGCGGGCCCAGGGGCGCTTCATGTACTTCCACCCCGACGAAGTCGAGCCGGCCACATGAGCACGCTCATCGCGGGCATCGGCAACATCTTCAACCGCGACGACGGCTTCGGCAGCGAGGTGGCCCAGCGCCTGCTCACCAGACCCATGCCGGCCGACGTGCGCGTGGAGGACTACGGCATCCGTGGCATGCACCTGGCCCTCGACCTCCTCTCGGGCTGCGACCTCTTGGTGCTCGTCGATGCCATGGCCGGCTCCGATGCTCCCGGCACGCTGTACCTCCTCGAGCCCGACCCATCAGGCGTGGGTGCTGAACCGCTCGACGCCCACCTGCTCGACCCCCAGGCCGTGCTGCGCATGGTGGCGGGGCTGGGTGGCGAGGTCGGTCGGGTGCTCGTCGTCGGGTGTCAGCCCGCGGAGCTCGACGAGGGCATCGGCCTGTCCGCCGAGGTGGCGGCGGCGGTCGACGGCGCGGTCCGGATGGTCGAAGACCTCATCGCAGAGAGGAACGCCCCATGCTCCGTCGTCTAGTCGTGCTCGCCCTTCTCGGTGTGGCTGGTCTGCTCGCCCGGGAGGTCGCCCCAGAGATCGCCCGCTACCTCAAGCTCAGGGAGATGTGACCCATGGAAGTGCTCGGATTGGTGTTCCTGTTCATCATCGCGTTGGTGGTGCTGTTGGCGTTGGGGTTCCTCGTCGTGGCCCTTCCGGACGTGTCGCGGTACCGCCGCTTGCGGCGCATGTGACGATCTTCCCGTCGACCTAGGAGCCACCCATGTGCCTCGGCATCCCCGGCCAGCTCGTCGAGCTGTCCCCTGACAACGATCAGCTCGCACGCGTCGAGGTGGCGGGTGTCCGCCGGATGATCAACATCGGCCTCCTGGAGGACGAGGTGCTCGAGCCGGGCGACTGGGTGCTCATCCACGTCGGGTTCGCCATGTCGAAGATCGACGAAGAGGAGGCGGCCGTGGCTCTCGCCTCGCTGAAGCTGATGGGGTCGGGCCTGGACGACGAGATGGAGATGCTACGGGGGACGGCGCGATGAGGTTCGTCGACGAGTATCGCGACCCGGTCGCCGCCAAGGCGGTGCTCCAGCGCATCGAGGCGCTGGCCGACCCCACCCGTCACTACAAGTTCATGGAGGTGTGCGGCGGCCACACCCACACGATCTACCGCCACGGCATCGAGCACGTGCTGCCGGCCAACGTGGAGCTCGTGCACGGGCCTGGGTGCCCGGTGTGCGTCATCCCCATGGGCCGCATCGACGATGCCATCGCCGTCGCCAAGACCCCGGGCGTGATCTTCACCAGCTTCGGGGACATGATGCGCGTCCCGGGCGGCAACGGCACCCTCCTCGAGGCCAAGGCACGGGGGGCCGACGTGCGGTTCGTGTACTCACCCCTCGATGCGCTGCAGGTGGCGGTCGACAACCCCGACCGTCAGGTGGTGTTCTTCGCCGTCGGCTTCGAGACCACCGCACCGTCGACGGCCGTCACGCTCCTGAAGGCCCGCGACGACGCCGTCATGAACTTCAGCGTGTTCTCCAACCACGTGACGATCGTGCCGCCCATCAAGGCCATCCTCGACTCGCCCGACCTGCGCCTCGACGGCTTCCTCGGACCGGGCCACGTGTCGACCGTGGTCGGCAACCACCCCTACCGCTTCGTCACGCAGGACTACGGCAAGCCGCTCGTGACCGCGGGCTTCGAACCGCTCGACATCCTCCAGGCCATCGCCATGCTGCTCTCCCAGCTGCGAGAGGGGCGCTGCGAGGTGGAGAACCAGTACACCCGCATCGTTCGTGACGAGGGCAACCCGCGGGCGCTCCAGTTCCTGGCGGAGGTGTTCGAGCTCCGTCCCCACTTCGAGTGGCGGGGCCTCGGCTTCATCGCCCAGAGCGCCCTGAAGCTGCGCGACGAGTTCGCACCGTGGGACGCCGAGCTGCGCTTCTCGGTGCCGGGCGTGCGGGTGGCCGACCCCAAGGCCTGCCAGTGCGGCGAGGTGCTCAAGGGCGTGATCAAGCCGTGGGAGTGCAAGGTGTTCGGCACGGCGTGCACGCCCGAGACGCCCATCGGCACCTGCATGGTGTCCTCCGAGGGCGCCTGTGCGGCGTACTACAACTTCGGCCGGCTCCACCGCGAGGCCGCCGTCACCCTCGGTCGGGCCTCGGCGTAGCCATGCACGAGATGGCGTTGTGCCAGGCCATCTGCGCCACCGTCGACGCCCGCTCCGACGGACACCCGGTGCGACAGGTGGACGTGCGCATCGGGTACCTCCGCCAGGTCGTGCCCGACTCCCTCCAGTTCTCGTGGGAGATGCTGACCGCCGGCACGTCGCTGGAGGCGTGCCATCTGGTGATCGAGCACGTCCCGGCGGTGGTGTGCTGTCGGACCTGCAGCGCCCAGACCACCCTCGACTGGCCGGTGCTGGTCTGCGGCGCCTGCGACGGCCACGATGTGGAGCTGATCACCGGCGAGGAGCTCCAGATCGTGTCCATCGACGTCGCCGCCGAGGTGCCCTGATGGGTCGCTTCCACCGCCACTCAGATGGCACGGCCCACACGCACGAGCACACCGACGACCACGGCGGACCTGACCACGAGCATCGTGACGTGGGCGATCACAGCGGCTACTCGGATACGGGCACCTCGCGGGTGGCGGTGCTCGAGTCGATCCTGTCGGAGAACGACCGGGTGGCGGCCGGGAACCGGGTCGAGCTGGTGGCCCACGACGTGCGCGCCGTCAACATCATGTCGTCGCCGGGGGCCGGCAAGACCGCCCTGCTCAAGCGCACTCTGGTGGCCCTCGGCGAGCAGCTGCGCGTCGGGGTGCTGGAGGGCGACATCGCCACCAGCCTCGACGCCGACGAGCTCACGGGCCTCGGCGCGGCCATCGCGCTGGTCAACACCAGCGCAGGCTTCGGCGGCGAGTGCCACCTCGATGCCGTGATGGTGCGATCGGGGTTGAGCCGGCTCCCGCTCGCCCAGATCGACCTGCTCCTCATCGAGAACGTGGGCAACCTCGTGTGCCCAGCCGAGTTCAACGTGGGCGAGCACGCCAAGGCCATGGTCTACGCCGTGACGGAGGGCGAGGAGAAGCCGCTCAAGTACCCCGTCATGTTCCGGGCCGCCGACGTGGTCGTGGTCAACAAGGTCGACCTCCTCCCGCACCTCGACGTCGATCTCGACCTGTTCCTCGCCAACCTGCAGGCCGTGAACCCTCGAGCCCACGTGATCCTCGCCAGCGCCAAGACCGGCCAAGGCGTCGACGAGTGGTGCGGGTGGCTGCGCGCCCTCGCCACCGGCGTGTGACCGTCTCATGGTGATCGAGGTCCTCGGGTCGACTGCGCTGGGCGGCGCGCTGCTCTTCGGCCTTCGCCACGGGTTCGACTGGGATCATCTGGCGGCCCTGAGCGACCTCACCGGATCCCAGCAGTCGGCCAGACGGTCGCTGTGGCTGGCCAGCCTGTACGCCCTCGGCCACGCCGCCATGGTCTTGGTGCTCGGGGCTGTCGCCATCCTCTTCGCGGAGGAGGTGCCGAGCTCGGTGGATGCGGTGATGGAGCGCCTCGTCGGCGCATCGCTCATCGGGCTCGGCGTCTGGGTGGTGTGGACCGCGGCGCGCACGGGCGGAGCACCGCCGCTCCGCAGCCGCTGGATGCTCCTCATCGATGCGGTGCAACGCCTGACCCGACGGCGCCTCGGTGCGCCGCCGATGGTCGTCGTGGAGCACTCGCACCCCCACGACCACACGGGTCTGATGCACGAGCACTCGCATCCTGCGGCGCTCGTGCCCGAGCCCGAGCCCGAACCCGCTCGCGAGCCCGTTCGCCAGCATGGCGGCACCCGAGTCGCCGTCGCCCACAGCCACACCCATCGCCACGTGGCCGCGGTCCCCGCCGATCCGTTCCGCAGCTACGGGCCGTGGTCCTCGTTCGGCATCGGCACGCTGCACGGCATCGGCGCCGAGACCCCGACACAGCTCGTCGTGTTCACGGCGGCGGCCCACGCAGGTGGCCGCGTCGCCAGCATCGCACTCCTCGTGTGCTTCGTGATCGGTCTGCTGGTGGCCAACACCGTGGTCGCGGTGGTGGGCACGGTCGGGTCGCGGCGCCTGCTGCAGCATCGGGCGGTGGCGACGACGCTCGCCGTGGTCACGGCTGGGTTCAGCCTCACCGTCGGCACGCTGCTGCTGGCGGGCCAGTCAGCAGCGCTCCCGACCATCCTGGGCGGCTAGCGGCACCGTTCGGCCTCTCGTCGTGCCGCGGACGGGCCCGGTTTGCATGCGCTCGGGCCGTACGCGCCAATGAGGCGCGGGGGTCGACCCCGAGCTCGCGCCACGGCTGTTCGAACGGCTCGCGACCGCGCACCGCGGCTGCTGCCGGGGCCGACGACGCGGTCCGCACCCCTCTGGGGCCGCGGGGGCTGTGCGAGGGTCTCGAGCGGACGCTCCGCACCGAGACTGGGTAGCCCGCCGGGCCGGGCGCGCGCGGCCGTCAGCGATTGGCGATGAGGTCGATCACGACCTGCGCGAGCTGGGGTCCCCGGTCCTCCTGCAGGAAGTGGCCGCCGCCCTCGATGGTGGTGTGGGCCTGGCCCGCTGCGCCGGGGATGAGCTCCTCGAG
>JBKJIL010000259.1:0-13043 GCA_046598435.1 Acidimicrobiales bacterium | reverse complement strand
CCTGGGTGAGCAGGTGGGGCAGCCGGTCGTACTGGCCCATTTCGACCCGCTTCGGGTCGACGAGGATCATGCGCACCTGATCGGGGGTGGAGCGCATGAGGATCGACGTGAGCAGGGAGTTGAGGCAGCTCGACTTACCGGCACCCGTGGCGCCGGCGATGAGAATGTGCGGCATCGTGGCCAGGTTCATCAGGACGGCCTTGCCGTTGATGTCGCGGCCTACGGCCACCTCGAGCGGGTGCGTGGCCCGCTTGGCCTCGGGTGAGGCGAGGATGTCGCCGAGGGCCACGATCTGGCGGTCGGTGTTGGGCACCTCGACGCCAATGGCCTGCTTCCCTGGGATCGGCGCGAGGATCCGGACGTCCGCCGAGGCCATTGCGTAGGCGATGTCCTTGTGGAGGCTGGTGACGCGAGCCACCTTCACCCCGGGGCCCAGCTCGAGCTCGAAGCGCGTGACCGACGGGCCCACGACCATCCCCACCAGGCGGGTCTCCACCCCGTGCTGGGCCAGTGCCTGCTCGAGCACGCGGCCGGCCGCCTCCACGGCCGCCTTGTCGACCTCTTGGGTGCCGCTGCGCTGCAGCAGCGACAGCGGCGGCAGCTTCCAGGGCGAGCCCTTCACGGCCGGGCCGAGCTCGAGGTCGAGCTGCGTCGGCTCCACCTCCGCATCGGCGGGGAGATCGACCTTCGGCTTGCGCGCCCTGGGCTTCTTGGCCACCGGTGCGTCGAGGTCGAGGACGTCGTCGACGTCCTGGTCGAAGAGATCGATGGACGCCGGACCGGAGGTGTCGCTGCCGTCCCCGTCGAGCGAGAACAGCGTGGCCTTGATCCCGCGGAGGTAGGAACCGATGGCGGTGCCGGCGGGCCGCATGCCGGCCGCCGTGCTCTCGGCCACCACCCGCACGGGCACGCGGGTGAGCACGACCAGGCCGGCCAGCGCGGCGGTGGCGAGCAGGAGCCCGGCGCCCCACGGCGCCAGGCCCAGGGTGAGCGGACCAGCGATGGCCACCCCGAGCAGGCCGCCGGCGTGGGTCAGCTCAGCGGTGGGGGCGTCGAGGCCGGGCCGACCGCCGGCGAGGTGGAGGAGCCCGCAGCCGGCCACCGCCAGCAGGAGGCCACCCACCCACACGTGGGAGCGCACCCCCGGGTCGTCGTCGTCGGGGGTGCCGCGCACGAGCACCACACCGCTGCCGACGAGGGCCAGCGGGGCAAGCAGGCGACCCCAGCCCACCAACGTGCCGATGCCGTCGTCGAGGGCAGCGCCCACGGGCCCGGCCGCGCCGAGGTAGATCCCCAGGCCGGCGACGAGTCCGACGCCGACGAGGAAGAGGCCGAGGACGTCGCTGGCGTGGCCTTCGAGGCCGGTGGCGAGGGCGCGCGTGAGCCGATCGACGATGGTGGGCGGCGGCGGCCCTTTGCGTCGGGCGGGCGCCTTCTTGGCGGGAGCGCGCTTGTTGGTCCCGGAACGGGGTCGCTGGGTCGTGGCCACAGTGCCCACAACCGTACCAGCAGCCCCACCAGCAACAGGGGACACAGGATCCTGGCCCGGGCCCTCAGCGACGGGGCTGGCACACGGGGCAGTGGGTGGTGCCCCGGGCGTCGATCACGGAGCGACGCAGCTCGGTGCCACACCGCACGCAGGGCTCGCCGGCGCGGCCGTAGCAGCCCAGCTCGAGCTGGTTGCGGCCCGATCGGCCGTCGGGCGTGCGGTAGTCCCGCAAGGTCGTGCCGCCGTTGGCGATGCCCTGCTCCAGCACGACGCGCAGCTCGACGAGCAACCGGTCGGCCTCGCGCCGCGTGACCGAGCGCCGGCCCGGATGGATGCCAGCCCGCCACAGTCCCTCGTCGGCGTAGATGTTCCCGACGCCAGCGATCGGCCGCTGGGACAGGAGTTGCGTCTTGACGCGGGCCGTGCTGCGGCGGAGCGCGCGCCAGAGCCCGCCGTCGTCGAGGACCGGGTCCCACGGCTCGGGCCCCTGAGCGGCCAACGTCGGGAGCGAGCCCCACTCCCCCGCCGCCACCACACCGACCCGGCCGAAGCGGCGCACGTCGCGCAGCTCCAGCACCCGGCCGTCGTCGAGGGCCCACCACGCCCGCACGTACGGGTCGAGCTCACCGGGGCGCAGGCGCAGCTGCCCGGTCATGCCGAGGTGCACGATCAGCTCGCGCTCGTCGTCGAGGCCCAGCAGCAGGTACTTGCCGCGCCGGCCGGCCGACTCGATCGTCGACCCCGCCGCCCACGGCGCCGAGGCGAACTTGGGTGACGGGTGGCCCCACCCCTCCACGATCCGGCGACCCACCACCAGCGGCTCCAGCTGACGACGAACGGTCTCGACCTCGGGGAGCTCCGGCATCGACGAAGAGCATGCCAGCGTCGGCGCTCGAGCCGCGCCAGCGTCTGGCTAGGGTCGGCATCCATGGGAGCTCTCGAACCGAAGACCATCGAGTGGGCCGTCACCGCGCCCGTCACCATCACCGCGAGCGCCGAGTCGGGAGCCACGCCCGACGAGGTGTTCGCCGTGCTGGCCGACCACGAGCGCTGGCCCGAGTGGTTCCCCTCGGTGCAGAAGGTCACCGTGCTCGGCCCGGCCGAGGGCGTGGGGGCCCGTCGACGGGTGCAGATCCCGGGCGCCTCCGTCGACGAGGAGTTCATCATCTGGGAGCCGGGGCTGCGGTGGTCGTTCACGGGCACGGCGGCCAAGCCCGGCTTCGTGCGGGCCCTGGTGGAGGACTGCCAGCTGACGGCGCTCCCGTCGGGCGGCACCTCGATCACCTACTCGATGCACCTCGACCCGGCGCCGCTCGCCCGCCCGCTCGTGCGGGCGCTCGCCGGGGTGATCCGGCGCGGCAACCAGCGCGCCATGGAGCAGCTGGCCCGGCGGGCCGCGGTCGGTCCCCAGCCGAAGGCGTGAGGCCTACGCCTCCATCACGACGGGGACGATCATCGGCTTGCGCTTGGTGCGGTCGTTGACGAAGCGTCCCGCGGCGCGGCGCACGGCACGCTGGATGGCGTCGAGATCCGGATCCTTGGCGCCGGCGAACAGGTCCTTGATGGCCTGACGCACGACGTCGGCGCACTCCTCGAGCAGCTCCTCGGCCTCCGGGGCGTACACCCAGCCCCTGGTGATGATCTCGGGGCCGGTGAGGATGGCCCCGCCCTCGATGGCCACGCCCACGACGACCACCACCACGCCCTCTTCGGCCAGCACACGGCGGTCGCGCAGCACGCCCTGGCCCACGTCGCCGACGATGCCGTCGACGTACAGGTACCCGGCCGGCACCTGGCCGGAGATGCGGATGCCGTCGTCGTCGATGGTGAGCTGGTCGCCGTCCTCGCACAGCACGGTGCGCTCGGCGGGCACGCCCATCACCTGGGCCAGCTCGGCGTGGTGCACGAGGTGGCGGTACTCGCCGTGGACGGGCACGAACCACTGGGGCTCCACGATCGAGAGGAGCGTCTTGATCTCCTCCTGCTTGGCGTGTCCGGTGGCGTGCACGTCTTCGAGACCGGAGTGGACCACCTTGGCACCGAGGCGCACGAGGCCGTCGATCACCTTGGTGACGCTCATCTCGTTGCCCGGGATCGGATGCGACGAGAGGATCACCGTGTCGCCGTCGCCGATGGTGAGCCACCGGTTCTCGCTGTTGGCCATGCGGGTGAGGGCCGACATGGGCTCGCCCTGGCTGCCGGTGGAGATCACGCACACGCTGCCGTCGGGGAGGTCGCCGATGTCCTCGATGTCCACGATCGACGAGTCGGGGATGTGCAGCAGGCCCATCTCGCGCGCCAGGCGCATGTTCTTCTTCATCGACAGCCCGAGGGTGGCCACCTTGCGGTCGAAGGCGATGGCGGCGTCGGCGATCTGCTGCACGCGATGGACGTGGCTGGCGAAGCAGGCGATGACGATGCGCCGGCCCTCGTGCTCGTGGAAGAGGTCGTAGAGCACGCCGCCGACGCTCTTCTCCGAGCGGGAGTGGCCGTGGGCGTCGGCGTTGGTGGAGTCGCCCATCAGGAGGCGCACGCCCTCGCTGCAGGCGATGGCGCCCATGCGGGCCAGGTCGGTGAGCCGACCGTCGACCGGGGTGAGGTCGAGCTTCCAGTCGCCGGTGTGCATGATCACGCCCTGGGGCGTGTGGAAGGCCGTGGCGAAGCCGTGGGGCACCGAATGGGTGACGGGGATGAACTCCACGTCGAAGGGCCCGATCTTGCGCCGCTCGCCGTCGGTGACCGGGATCAGCTCGGTGTTCTTGAGCAGGCCTGCCTCGTCGATGCGGTTGCGGGCCAGGCCCAGCGTGAGGGCCGACCCGTAGATCGGGAACGACAGCTCCCGCAGCAGGTAGGACAGGCCGCCGACGTGATCTTCGTGCCCGTGGGTGGCGATGCACCCGATGACGCGGTCCTTGTTCTCGCGGAGCCAGGTGAAGTCGGGCAGGATCAGATCCACGCCGAGGTGCTCGAGCTCGGGGAACATCAGCCCGCAGTCGAGGAGCAGCAGCTGGTCCTCGCACTCGAGGACCATGCAGTTGCGGCCGATCTCCCCGAGGCCGCCCAGGAAGGTGATGGTGACGGGTGCAGCCATGGGGCGAAACCTACTGGACCGCCGCGCGCGGACCCTCAGCGAGCCCGGTCAGGCGGTGATGCCGAGGCGGTCCAGCATGGCCCGGGCCTCGTCGGCGAGGCCGTCGGGCTCCGGCCCGACGGGAAGCCGACACGGGCCGCTCGGCAGGCCGAGGACCCGCATGGCCACCTTCACCGCCAAGGCGAACTGCGCCGTCTCACGGCTCTCGTAGTCGTAGGACTCGAAGAGGCTCGCGTTGAGCTCCCGGGCCCGGGCCAGGTCGCCCTTCTCGGCCGCGCTGACCAGCTCGCTCATCACCTCGCCACACCAGTGGGTGGCCGTTCCGATGACCCCGACGGCGCCCGCGGCCAGGAGCGGCAGCGTCATCGGATCGTCACCCGACCACACGTCGAACGCGTCCGGTGCGCCCGCCACGACCTTGGCCGTCTCACCGGGGTTGCCGGCGGCGTCCTTCAGCCCCACGATCGTCGGCACCTCGTTGGCCAGTCGGACCAAGAGCTCGGTGGCCACCTTGCGACCGGTGCGACCGGGGATGTCATAGAGCACGACGGGGAGGTCGGTGGCGGCCGCGGCGGCCCGGAAGTGCGCCTCGAGGCCGGCCTGCGACGGGCGGTTGTAGTACGGCGTGACGACGAGGAGGCCGTCGACGCCCGTAGCGGCCGCCCGCTCGGACAGCGCGCACGTGTGGCGGGTGTCGTTGCTCCCGGTCCCGGCGAGGAGCGGCACGTCGACGGCGGCGCGCACCGCCGTCCAGAGCTCGACCTTCTCGTCATCGCTGAGCGTGGGGGCCTCGCCGGTGGTGCCGGCCAGCACCAGGCCGTCGTTGCCGTGGGCCACGAGCCACCGGGCCAGCGTGGTGGCGCCTTCGACGTCGAGGCTGCCGTCGTCGTGGAAGGGCGTGACCATCGCGGTGATCACGCGCCCGAAGCGGGCAGCTCCCATCAGGGCGTGGCCTCCTGACCGCGCTCGATGCCCAGGGTGGCGAGCAGGTCCTCGTGCAGCTCGAACCAGATCGTGTGGTAGCTGGCGATCATGGGCTTGGTGAACCAGGCGGTGTCGCCCGCTTGGACCCGGCCCAGCGCGTCGGCCAGGCGGGGCCCGTAGGCACTGAAGCGCTCGAGCGACTCGGCCAGCTCGGCGCAGATCGGCGCCACGTGGCCGTGGACGGCGGCCAGCTGCTCGATGACCGCGGCGTCGTGCACAGGATCGGTGTGGTCGTTGATCACCGACTCACCGTCGACGTCTCGCAGCTGCCACGCCGTGCACACCGTCAGGAGGTCGCCGTTGTGACCCAGGAACTTGGCGTAGGCGGCGTGGACCGCGTCGCGGACGCCGTGGCCGTCGAGCTCCTCCGAGAGGAGGCGAGCGTGCTCGGCCCGTCCTGCCGCGGTGAGCGTGAACCCCGACATGCGGCCCTCGCGGTAGGTGGCCAGCTGGTCGGCGACGAGCTGGTCGAGGTGCGCCTTGGCGTCGGCCTCGCTCACCGCCACCACCTCGGCCACGGCCGACGCCTCGGCGAAGCCCTTCAGACGAAGGCCGTGCATCACCAGCGTGCGGGGGTCCGAAGGCGCGCTCATCGCCTTCGGACCCTAGTCGCGCGCCCGTTGTCGGCTGGACGCCCTTACGACGCCACCTCGCCCTCGGCGAGGGCGAACATCTCGTACTCCTCGCCCGTGTCGGCCCAGTCCTCGAACTGGATCACACCGAGCTCGGTGAACTTGCCGCGGAGCCAGGCATCGTTGCGGTCGAGCAGTCCGAGCTTCTTGCAGTTCGGGACGATCTTGCTGAACAGCATGCTCTGGAACAGCTGGCGCTGCGGCGCCTGCATCACGAGCTTGGCGGCCACCTTGGGATCGATCTCCATGCGGTCCCACACCTCCTGCTGGAGGAACCGGTCGCGCATGCGCACGGCCGCCTCGAAGGCGAAGTGCTGGCGCTCCAGCATCTCGGCGTCGGTCAGCTCGCCGTAGTACTCCTTGAGCGACAGCACGCCGAAGGCGACGTGGCGGGCCTCGTCGCTCATCACGTAGCGCAGGAGCTGCTTGAGCAGCGGCTCGGTGGTCATCTGGTGCATGAACCCGAAGGCAGCCAGGGCCAGGCCCTCCACCATGATCTGCATGCCGAGGTAGGTCATGTCCCAGCGGGAGTCCTCGACGATGTCGTCGAGGAGCATCTTGAGGTGGGCGTTGATCGGGTAGTGCCCGGACAGCTTCGTGTCGAGGTACTTGGCGAACACCTCGACGTGGCGAGCCTCGTCCATCACCTGGGTCGACGCGTAGTACTTGGCGTCGATCCACGGCACCGTCTCGACGATCTTGGCCGTGCACACGAGGGCGCCCTGCTCACCGTGCATGAACTGGCTCAGCATCCAGTTCTGGCTCTCGACACCGAACTCGAGCCACTTGGCGTCGTCCCACGTCTCCATCGGCGTGCCGGTGACGTCGATGTCGCCGCCGAGCGTGCCGTTGGACATCGCGTTGTTGGCGACCACCTGTTCTTGGTCCACGACGGTGTCCCAGGGCAGGTCGGTCTCGCCGTTCCACATCGAGGTCTTGGCCTTCTCGTAGAGCTTGTTGAGCGCCGGGCGCTCACCCTTCTCGTAGTTCCACGTGAAGATCGCCTCGGCGTTGTCCTTGACGGCGTGGATGGCCTCGTCGACGTCGGTGTTGGTGACGCCGAGGATGGCCTCGAGGTCGTTGATGTCCTGGCGGCCGATCAGCTCTTCGTTGGTAGCCATGTAGGTCAGTGCTCCTTGGGGGCGTTGGTCGAGGGGGTGCCGCGGAAGGCGGGCAACAGATAGGTGGTGACGAACCGGCGCACGCTCGGACGGCGCGTGAGCTCGAGGGTCGGTGAGGGGTTGATGGCGTACGAGAGCACGATCCGCACGATCCAGTCCGCATGGGCCTCGGCCACTGCCTCATCGGCGACGAACCGGCGCAGGTGCGACGCCACGAAGGCGGCCGCGATGACGATGGCTCGGTCGAGGCGATGGAGGGCGGACGCCGGCAGGACCCGCTCGGGCTCATGCGCCAGCACGTAGGCGAGCGCCTCGTGCTCGGCGAGGAACCGGGCCGCCTCGGTGATGCCTACGACGAGGAGCTCCTCGAGCGTCGCCGCCTCGTCGAGCTGCTCGGCGACGATGCCGAAGAAGCGCGCCGTCTCGTGGCGCAGGAGGGCGTCGAAGGCCACGTCCATGCCCCCGGGGAACATCCGGTAGAGGGTGGCTCGCGAGATCCCTGCGGCCCGAGCGATGTCGTCGGCGGTGGTCTTGGCGATGCCCCACCGGCCGATGCAGTCGAGCATCGCCTCGAGCACGCGGCCGTCGAGGCCTTCAGAGGCCGGCGCACACCGCACATCCCGATCGATCGCGGCCAGTGACGACATCGGGTGAGACGCTACGGAGCCGAGTGTCTCACCGTCAACGATCCCCGGCAGGTCATCGGTCACACAGCGCGGTCACACCCCGGGGTGCGCCTGCGCCTGCGCCTGCTCCTTGGCGACCTTGCGCAGGAGGAGCAGGTAGCCCCCCGAGGCGATGGTGGTGAAGATGAACCACTGCACGGCGTACCCGAGGTGCGGGCCCTCGTCGGGCTCCGGGGCGCCCAGCGCCACCAGCTCGGGCACTCCCGGCGCGGCCGACGCCTCGGCGGGATCGCTGGTCACGAGCTGCACGTAGGCAGGCAGGACGGCGTAGTCGACCTGGGCGGCGTAGCGCTCGAGATCGACCCGGGCCAGTACGTCGAGCCGCCCCTCGGCGGGATCGGTCGGGCCGATGCGGCCCCGCGTCTGGCTCGGGAACACCAGGCCCTCCACTGTGACCACGCCTGATGGAGGCGTCGGCGGCACGATCTCCCCGTCCCGGTCGAAGCCCAGGAAGCCACGGTTGACGACCAGCGCCCTCCCGTCGGCCAGGCGCAGCGGTGTGAGCACCCACGCTCCAGAAGCACCGTTCAGCGTGCGGTTCAGGACGATCACGGTGTCGTCGACCGCGTAGGAACCCGTGGCCCGCACGCTGCGATAGAGCACGTCGTCGATGGCGGGCGAGCCGATGGGCCCGTCCACCGGGATGACGGCCTCGACCTCGGCCACCGGCTGGTCCTGGCGGGCCTCGACCAACGCCTTGTAGGCGCGCTTGTCGTCGAGGCGACCCAGCTGCCAGAAGCCGAGTACGACCATCGTGACCACGAGGACCACGACGAGCACGTGACGGACGAGCCACTTGGGGGTCAGGGCGAAGCGCCAGCGCACAGCGCCGAGGCTACGGCTCGCGCCGACGCCGCCCGAATCGGGGCATGATGCGCCTCATGCGCATCGGCATCAACGGTTCCAGCCTCATCGCCATCGGCGCCCCGCTGGCTCAGATCATCGACCACGCCGTCGAGGCGGAGGAGGCGGGGTTCAGCTCGTACTGGGTGGCCCAGCTGGGCGCGCCGGACGCGCTCACCGCCCTCGCCACGATGGGCACCCGCACCTCCACCATCGAGCTGGGCACCGCCGTCATCCCCACCTGGCCCCGCCATCCCCTGATGCTGGCGGCGCAGGCCCTGACCGTGCAGGAGGCCATCGGCAACCGGCTCATCCTCGGCATCGGGTTGGCCCACAAGTCCAGCGTGGAGTCCTCGCTGCGCATCCCGTTCGTCACGCCGGCCAAGCACATGGCCGAGTACCTCGACGTGCTGCTCCCGGCCATGTCGGAGCGCAAGGTCTCCGCCCACGGCGACATCTGGTCGGCCGAGGTGGCGGGGATCGGCGGCGGTCCGGCCGAGGCGCGCACCGTGATGCTGGCCGCCATGGGGCCGCGCATGCTGCACCTGGCCGGCGGCCGCACCGACGGCGCCATCCTCTGGCTGAGCGGCCCCAAGGCCGTTGCCACGCAGATCAAGCCGCCGCTCGATGCGGCCGCCGCGACGGCGGGGCGTCCGGCGCCCCGGATCGTGGCCAGCGTTCCCGTGTGCGTGACCGACGACCCTGACCGGGTGCGCGGCGTCGTCGCCAGCGTGCTGGCCGGCTACAACGACCTCCCCTCCTACCGCGGCGTGATGGACACCGAAGGCGCCGGCGGCCCCGCCGACGTGTCGATCATCGGCAGCGAGGACCAGGTGCGAGCCGGTCTGGACGCGTTCTCTGCTGCGGGCGCCACCGACTTCGCGGCGCTCGAGTTCTTCACCAACGCGGACGAAGCCGCCGCGACCCGGGCCCTCTTGACCCAGGTGGCGGCGTCCGCGTAGGGAGATGCCAGACTCCTCGGTCGTGGCGCCCGATCCAGAGCACCCAGACACCTCAGCCCCCAGCGGGGACGAGGCGACGTGGCCCTCCCGGCCGCGCCCCAGCCGGGCCAAGCTCACGCTCGTCAGCGTGCCGATCGTGGGGCTGATCATCCTGTCGAACCTCGGCGATGCGCTGGCGCCCGAGCTCGTGAACACCCACCCGCTGCAGCTGCTGGCCATGAACGCCCGCAACCGCACGCTGCTGCTCGTCACCAACAACCTCGACAGCGTCAGCTACTACACCGTCGGCACCCTGCGCCTGCTACTCGCGGACCCGCTGTTCTTCCTGCTGGGCCACTGGTACGGCGACACGGCCATCCACTGGATGGAGTCGCGCACCAAGAGCTTCGGCAAGACGCTGCGCCAGATGGAGGGGTGGTTCGCCAAGGCCGCCTACCCGGTCGTGTTCCTCGCGCCCAACCAGTACATCTGCCTGTTCGCCGGTGCCGCCGGCATGAGCGTGCCCGGGTTCTTCGCCGCCAACATCGCCGGCACCGTCACCCGGCTCTACCTGATCCGACGCCTCGGTGAGGCGTTCGAAGCGCCCATCGACGACCTGCTGGACCTGATCCGTGAGTACCGCACCCCACTGCTCATCGCCTCGGTGATCCTGTTCGCGGTGGTGATGGTCAACGAGCTCCGCCGGGAGCGGACGGGCCTCGAGGAGCTTGCTGACGCCGCCGAGCACGAGCTCGACGGCGAGGCCGACAGCCCCTGAGGTCCGTGAAGCAGGCGGCGGTCAGCCCGAGTGGGCCCGCACGAGAGGTCGGTGCAGGGTGCCCGCCGCATCGAGCGCCCAGGCGTCGGGGAAGGCGAGGCTGCTCCAGAACGACTCGCAGTCGAACTCCTGACCCAGGCGCGCGCCGAGGTGCACGGCCAAGGCCAGCCCGTGGCTCACGATCACCACCGGGCCACCGTCAGCCGCACGGGAGGCATCGGTCACGGCCGCTTCCATGCGCTCAGCCACCTCGGCGTGCGGCTCCCAACCGTCGGGCAGCTCGCCGCGCAGGTAGCGGTGCACGACGGCGCGGTAGCCGGGCCCGATCCATGGGCGCACGGCCTCGCGCAGCCGATCGTCAGGGACGAGCCGCGCCTGCCACCGGTTGGCGATCGCTTCGGCCGTCTCCTGCGCCTTGGGCTCGGTGCTCGACAGGAGGCACCCGATCGCCGGCGCCACCTCGAGGCGCTCTGCGAGGCGGCGGGCGTCGGCCCGGCCCCGCTCGTCGAGGTGCCATGACGTGGGGTGGACGCCCTCGGTCTGGACGGCCATCGCGTGGCGCACGTAGGTGATGGGAGCGGTGTCCATCCCCTCCGACCCTAACGGCAGCGTCGACCGGCCGTGCACCACCCTCGCGAAGCCGTCGATAGGGTCGAGCCATGGCTGAGCGCACCCCCTTGTTCACGGGCGTCGGCGTCGCCCTCGTCACCTTGTTCGACGACGACGGCGAGATCGACGCCCCCGCCACCGCCGACCACGCGGCTCGCCTCGTCGAGGCGGGCGTCCAGGCGGTGCTGGTGGCGGGCAGCACGGGTGAGGCCGCCACGCTCGACGCCGACGAGCGCAGCGACCTCCTCATCGCCGTGGCATCGGCTGTCGACGGACGAGTGCCGGTGCTCGTCGGCACCGGAGCCCCCTCGGCCCGACAGGCCGTCGGGCTGGCGACGCGGGCCGAGGCCGACGGTGCCGACGCCCTGCTCGTCCTGTCGCCCCCCAACGTCGCCGACCCGCGGCGCTACTACGAGCGGGTCACCTCCGCGGTGGACGTCCCCGTGCTCGCCTACCACTACCCGAAGATGTCCGCCCCAGGGGTGCCGGTGGACATCCTGCGCGAGCTGCCGGTCGCCGGGATCAAGGACTCCTCAGGTGACGCCGAGCGCCTGATCCTCGAGGCGGAGGAGATCGCCGTGGGGCTCTACACGGGTCACCCAGCGCTCATCCATCTCGCCGGTGCCATCGGCTGCGCCGGGGCCATCCTCGCCCTGGCCAACGTCGACCCCGAAGGCTGCGCACGGGCATGGGCCGGCGACGGCGAGTGCCAGCGCGAGCTCATCAACGGCCACCGAGCCCAGTCCCTGGCCGGCATCGCAGGCCTGAAGCGCACCCTGGGCGCGCTCCACGGCACGAGCCTCGTCACCCGAGTGGGCTGACCACCCGATCAGTCGCCGAAGAGGAGGGTGTCGAGACCGACCGTGAGGCCGGGCCGATCCCCCACCCGCTTCACCGCCAGCACCACGCCGGGCATGAAGCTCGACCGGTCGTAGCTGTCGTGGCGGATCGTGAGGGTCTGGCCGGTGGCGCCCAGGAGCACCTCCTGGTGCGCGACCAGCCCCTGGAGACGCACGGAGTGCACTCGGATGCCCCCCGGACCAAGTGACCCACGAGCTCCGGGCAGCACCTCGGTGCGGGTCGGGTCGGCGGCCCAGACCGACGACGCGGCGGCCATGCGCTCCACCGTGAGCATGGCCGTGCCCGACGGGGCGTCGACCTTCTGGTTGTGGTGGAGCTCGATGACCTCCGCGGTGTCGAACCACGGCGCGGCCATCTCCGCGAAGCGCATCATGAGCACGGCACCGATGGCGAAGTTCGGGGCGATGAAGCAGCTGCTGCGGGTGAACGACGCCGCGAACCGCTCCCGATCGGCCTCGGTGAAGCCGGTCGTGCCCACGACGGCGTGGATCCCGTGGTCGGCGGCGAAGGCCAGGTTCTGCCGGGAGGCGTCGAGCACCGTGAAGTCCACGACCACCTCAGCACCGGCGTCGACCAACGCCTCCGGCGAGCTGGCCACGTGCAGGTCACTGTCGACCTTGGCCGCCACGCGCAGGTCGAGCCCCGCGTGCTGAGGATCGACGGCGGCCACGAGCTCGAGCTCCGGGTCAGCCATGACGGCGGCACACACGGTGGCGCCCATGCGCCCCGCGGCGCCGAACACTCCGACTCTGATCACAGGCGCGACGCGCTCAGGAGGGCGGGGGCGGGGGTGGCACGGGGTCGCCAGGCGCAGGCGGCGCAGGAATCGGTGGCGCAGGCGGCGGCATCGGCGGCGCAGGCGGCGGCATCGGCGGCGCAGGAATCGGTGGCGCGGGAGGAGGCGGCGGCGGGGCCGGCGGGGCCGGGGGCGGAGGAATCGGTGGGGCCGGGGGCGGCGGCGCAGGCGGCTCCACCGGCGGCGGCGGGGGCGGCGGCGTGGGAGGCGGC
>JBKJIL010000254.1:0-8426 GCA_046598435.1 Acidimicrobiales bacterium | reverse complement strand
CCGAACCCGACTTCGGGTCCGATGTCGCCGGGGTGAAGGTGACCGCCACCAAGGTCGACGGTGGGTGGGTCATCACCGGCGAGAAGACCTGGTGCACCTTCGGTGCACGAGCTGATGTGCTCATGCTCCTCGCCCGCACCGACCCGGATCGCAGCAAGGCGCACCGCGGCCTGTCGATGTTCGTCGTGCCCAAGGAGCGGGGCGACGGCCACGGCTTCGTGCTCGACCAGGAGGGCGGCGGGAAGATGGAAGGCCGTCCCATCGACACCATCGGCTACCGCGGGATGCACTCTTACGAGATCGCCTTCGATGCGTGGTTCGTGGCCGACGAGAACCTCGTTGGCGGGGAGGAGGGCCTCGGCAAGGGCTTCTACCTGCAGATGGCCGGCTTCGAGAACGGTCGCCTGCAGACCGCCGCCCGAGCCGTGGGCGTGATGCAGGCCGCCTACGAAGCCGCCCGGCAGTACGCGGAGGACCGGGTCGTGTTCGGCAACCCCATCGCCGACCTCCAGCTGACCAAGGTGAAGCTGGCCCGCATGGCTGTCACCATCCAGGCCAGCCGTCAGGCGTCCTACGCGGTGGCCCGACTGATGGCCAAGGGCGAGGGGTCGCTCGAGGCGGCCATGGTCAAGGCCTACGTGTGCAAGGCAGCCGAATGGGTCACCCGTGAGGCCATGCAGATACACGGCGGGATGGGCTACGCCGAGGAGTACGACGTGAGCCGGTACTTCGTCGACGCCCGCGTGCTCTCGATCTTCGAGGGTGCCGACGAGACGCTCTGCCTCAAGGTGATCGCCCGCCGGATGATCGAAGGGATCGCGTGATGCGCTCGGCCAAGGACTTCTTCCGGCCCCTCGCCGTCGGTGCCCCCATGCCGTTGCGCGAGATCCCGTCGCGACCGTCGCGGGTCATCCACTTCTTCCCGCCGTCGAACGCCAAGATGGTGGCCAAGGTCCCCGACATCGCCCCGACCGTCGACGTGCTCCTCGCCAACCTCGAGGACGGCGTGCCCTCGACCGACAAGGACGCCGCCCGGGCCGGCCTCATCGAGGTGGCCAAGGCATGGGTGCCCAGCGAGACGCAGCTCTGGACGCGGGTGAACTCGCTCGACTCGCCATGGGGCCTCGACGACCTCACCGCGGCGGTAACCGAGGTGGGCGACAAGCTCGACGTGGTCATGGTCCCGAAGGTGGAAGGGCCGGAGGACATCCACTACGTGGACCGGCTCCTCGCCCAGCTGGAGGCCAAGGCTGGCCTCCACCGTCCGATCCTCGTGCACGCCATCTTGGAGACGGCGCGGGGCGTGGCCAACGTGGAGGAGATCTGCGCGGCGTCGCCCCGCATGCAGGGCCTCTCGCTGGGCCCGGCCGACCTGGCCGCCAACCGCCGCATGAAGACCACCCGGGTCGGTGGCGGCCACCCCGGCTACCTGGTGCGCCAGGATCCGGTCGACGGCGACATCGAGGCGCCCCGGGCCAGCTACCAGCAAGACCTGTGGCACTACACGGTGGCTCGCATGGTGGATGCCTGTGCCTCCAATGGGATCTTCGCCTACTACGGCCCGTTCGGAGACATCAAGGACACGGTCGCCTGCGAGGACCAGTTCCGCAATGCCTTCCTCCTCGGTTGCGTGGGCGCCTGGAGCCTCCACCCGGTGCAGATCGAGATCGCCAAGCGCGTGTTCTCGCCCGACCCCGCCGACGTGCGGCACGCACGTGAGGTGGTGGCCGCGATGGGCGACGGCACCGGTGCCGTGATGCTCAACGGGAAGATGGAGGACGACGCGTCGGTGAAGCAGTGCCAGGTGATGCTGGAGCTCGCTGAGCGCCTGGCCGCCCGAGACCCTGACCTGGCCGCTGCCTACGCCGCGCTGGAGGCGTGATGACCGACGACCACCTGATCACCACCGACGCAGACCTGCGCCCACGCCGCTCCGTGCTCTACATGCCGGGCGCCAACGAGCGGGCACTCGAGAAGGCGCAGACGATCCCGGCCGACGCACTGATCCTCGACCTCGAGGACGCCGTCGCCCCCGACGCCAAGCCCGAGGCCCGCGACCGCGTCTGCGCGGCGGCCACCTCTGGCGCCTACGGCAGGCGTGAGATCGCCATCCGGGCCAACGGCATCGGCACCCCGTGGCACGACGACGACCTGCGGGCCATCGCCGCCGCCGGCCCTGCCGCCGTGGTCGTCCCCAAGATCAACTCCGCCGCCGACGTGCACCAGATCGAGCGGGCCCTCGAGGCCGGTGGCGCCCCTGATCACACGATGATCTGGGCGATGCTCGAGACACCGGTCGCCATGCTGCGCGCCGAGGAGATCTGTGGCGCATCGGCGCGCCTCGCCGTGCTCGTCATGGGCACCAACGACCTCGCCAAGGAGCTCCACGCCAACCACGTGCCCGGTCGGGCCCCACTCCTCAGTGGGCTGGGGCTGTGCCTGCTCGCGGCCCGGGCCACCGGGAAGGTCATCCTCGATGGCGTCTACAACGACATCAAGGACGAAGCTGGCTTCGCCGCTGAGTGCCACCAGGCCCGGGAGATGGGGTTCGACGGAAAGACGCTGATCCACCCGAGCCAGGTGGAGCCGTGCAACGCCGAGTTCGCTCCCGCGGCCGACGAGGTGGAGAAGGCGGCCCGCATCATCGCCGCCTTCACGGAGGCCGAGGCAGACGGCCGGGGCGTCGTCACCGTCGACGGCCGCATGGTCGAGAACCTCCACGTGGACGAGGCCCGCCGGGTCCTGGCCATCCACGAGGCCATCACCGCGCTCACCCAGGCCTGAGCGTGCCTGGGTAGGGTCGCGGCCCATGGGAGAGATCATCGAGTTCCCGTCCAACGGCGGCACGGCTTCCGGCTACCTCGCCGAGCCGTCCGGCGGTGAGGGCATCCCGCTCGTCGTGATCCAGGAGTGGTGGGGCCTGGTGCCCCACATCACCGATGTGTGCGATCGCTTCGCGGCCGAGGGCTTCGTGGCCCTGGCGCCCGACCTCTACCACGGCCAGACCACCACCGAGCCCGACGAGGCCGGCAAGCTCATGATGGCGCTCAACATGGCCCAGGCCGCCAAAGACCTGTCCGGCGCCGTCGACGAGGTGTCGGATCGCACCGAAAGCGACCGCGTGGGCATCACGGGGTTCTGCATGGGCGGCGGCCTGGCCCTCGTGGCCGCCACCCGGCGGCCGGACAAGATCAAGGCCTGTGTGCCGTGGTACGGGCTCATCCCGTGGCCCGACGCCCAGCCGCACTGGGACCACCTCGACGCGGCCGTGCTCGGCCACTACGCCGAGAACGACGGGTTCTTCACGCCCGCCGCGGCCGCGGCGCTGGGGGACGACCTCCGCCAGCTCGGCAAGGAGGTGGACATCGTCATCCACCCTGGCGTCGACCACGCCTTCTTCAACGACACTCGTCCCGAGGTGTACGACGCCACCGAGTCACTGGCCGCCTGGCGGCAGACAGTCGGGTTCCTGCGCACCCACCTCGGCTAGACACCCACCTGGCTAGTAGGCGCCTTCCAGCTTCTTGTGGTCCCAGCTCACGACGCGGTCGGCCTTGACGCGCACGCCGAATCGCTTGGCCCCCGTGAGCTCCACGAAGGGACGCACCTCGTCGGTGACCTCGCCGAAGTAGCGGGCGTACACCGCCTCACCGATCTCCATGATCTCCTCGTGCTCGGTGAGGACGGTGGCCTGGCCCACGATCTCCACGCCGATCAGCTCGCTGTACTCCTCGCCCGCTTCGACGAGGAGCGTGACGCGAGGATCGCGCTGCAGGTTGAGGATCTTCTGGCTCTTGCCGAAGGTCCAGAACACGGCGTCGCCATCGAGCACGGCGTACCACATGGCCACCAGGTGGATGGTGCCGTCGTGGTTGAACGAGGCGACGTTCATCGTGTGGCGGCCGGAGAGGAACTCCTCGATCTCAGCGTCGGACATGCGGATCTGATCACGGCGGGACATGGGCGCTGTCTAGCCGCTCAGCCCCGGTAGGTGCCCGGGGCGTTGCCCCCGTCGAACAGCTCGGGCGCCACCGGGCAGTCGGTGCGGCGCAACGCGTCCGCGGGCGCATCGAGCCCCGTGGGTCCGCACACCCGGTCGACGAGGGTGAGGGGAACGATCTCCTCGTCGAGATCCCACGGGTCAGCGGCCCGGGTGGCCTCACGTCTGGCCAGGGCCTCCCACATCCGTGCCGGAAGGAGCCGCCCCACCCCGGCCACCACCCACACGGGGACCTCGGCGTGACGGGCCACCGTGGCCGCCGCCAGCGAGCCGCTCACGGCCACGAACCCTGAGGGCCCGAGCGCCACCGCCTCGAGGAGCAGGACATCAGACGAGGCGACCGCAGCTCCGAGCCCCGAGGTGGGGACGTCGACGGCATCGATCCCGGCCCGCGCGAGGCGCCGCACCAGCCCACTCGCCTCGCCCAGCGAGTCCACCACCAGCACCTCGACATCGCCTCGTCGGGGCAGGGCCTCCCCCACCTGCTCCGACCAGCCGATCACGCAGGCCGTGGCGTCTTCCGGGAGGGCGAACCCGAGCTCCGGCGCAGTGCGGTCCGACTCGATGTCGTCGACGGCCTGCCAGGCCTCTCGCTGCCCGTCGGGCGAGGTGAGCACACGGGCGCAGAGCCACCACAGCGGCCCGGAGGTGGGGTGGCGATCGACGATGCGGCGGGAGGCCGCCACCAGACCGGCCGGGTCGTCCCGGAAGGCGGCCAGAGCCTGCGCGGTCTCCCGCACGAGGAGCGCCTGATCCGCACCGGAGGCTCTGGCGACGTAGCGGAGTCGCTCGATCGGGTGCACACCCCGACCGTACCCCGCACCTCAACTCCGCCCGGCGTGGATCTGCTCGCGCTCAACCGTGCGCGCTACCGTCTGCGGCCGATGGCGACCGACCCCCCTGCCGATCTCATGCTCGCTCCGATCAACGGCGACGCCCGTTCGATCGCGGAGTGGCTGACCACCTTCCAGCTGGCCGTGGTCGTGCTCGATCCGTTCACGAACGAGAGCTCCTGGCTCCTCGAGACCAGCGGTCGGATCCTCACCCACTTCACCGGCGCCGACTGCCGGGTGGCCTTCCTCGTCACCGGCACGGCCGACGAGGCCCGTCAGTTCCTCGGGCCCTGGGCTGACAAGGTGCTCACCTTCGCCGACCCCGACCGCACGGCGGTCAAGGCGCTCGGCCTCAACGAGCTGCCCGCCTTCGTGCAGATCCGCGGCGACCTGCACGTGCCGGCCGCCGCCGAGGGCTGGGACCCGCTGGCCTGGCGCGAGGTGGCCAACGCCCTGGCCAAGAACATGAGCTGGTCCGCCCCGCTCATCCCGACCCAAGGCGACCCGTCGGCCTACGCGGGGTCAGCCGCCGCCGGCTGAGCCCGGGTGAGGGCGAGCAGGTCGAGCACCTGGTCGACCTCCGACTCCGGCACGAGGCCGTGCTCGAGCACGAGGGTGCGGATGCTCTTGCCCGTCGCGGCCGACTCCTTCACCAGCGCAGCCACCCGCTCGTAGCCGAGCACCGGGTTGAGGGCCGTGGCGGCCTGGGGTGTGGCTTCGGCGTACAGCCGAAGGCGCTCGACATCGGGTTCGAGACCGGCGATGCACCGGTCGGCGAACAGGCGGCTCACGTTGGTGAGCAGCCGGATCGACTCGAGCAGGTTGCGGGCCATCACCGGCAGGTAGACGTTGAGCTCGAAGTTGCCCTGGCTCCCGGCGAAGGCCACCGCCGCGTCGTTGCCGTACACCTGGGCCACCACCTGGCTCACGGCCTCGGGGATGACCGGGTTCACCTTGCCCGGCATGATCGACGAGCCCGGCTGCAGGTCGGGGAGGTGGATCTCGGCCAAGCCGGTCTTCGGGCCCGACGCCATCCAGCGCAGGTCGTTGGCGATCTTCAGCAGCGCTACGGCCAGCACCCGTAGGTCACCCGACAGGCCCACCAGCTCGTCGCGCGCCCCCTGGGCGGCGAAGTGATCGGGGGCCTCAGACAGCGCAAGGCCCATGTCGTCGGCGAGCCGCGCCGCCACCGCAGCACCGAAGCCAGCCGGCGCGTTCAGGCCCGTGCCCACGGCCGTGCCGCCGATGGGCAGCTGGCCCACCCGGGGCAGCGCCGCCCGCAAGCGATCGGCCGCTGCGCGCACCTGGGCCGCATAGCCGCCGAGCTCCTGGCCGAGGGTGACCGGCGTGGCGTCCATGAGGTGGGTACGGCCGGCCTTCACCACATCGACGTGGCGATCGGCCTGCTCCTGCAAGGTGGCCGCCAGGTGGTCCAGGGCGGGGAGCAGGCCCACCGTCGTCTCGCGCAGCGCGGCCACATGAATGGCGGAGGGGAACACGTCGTTCGACGACTGCGAGGCGTTGACCTCGTCGTTGGGGTGGACCGCTCGGCCGAGGCGCTCAGCGGCCAGGCTGGCGAGCACCTCGTTCATGTTCATGTTCGTCGAGGTGCCCGACCCGGTCTGGAACACGTCCACCGGGAAGTGCTCGTCCCAGTCGCCGCGGGCCACCTCTGCGGCGGCGCCGTGGATGGCGGCGGCCACGTCGTCAGGCAGCACGTCGAGCTCGCGGTTCACGACCGCAGCGCAGCCCTTGATGGACGCCAGCGCACCGATCAGCGCCCGCTCGATCCGCAGGCCCGACACCGGGAAGTTCTCCACGGCTCGTTGCGTCTGAGCTCCCCAGCGGGCGGTGGCGGGCACACGCACCTCGCCCATGGTGTCGTGCTCGATCCGGAACGTCTCCTCGGACATGACCACAACCTACGGCGCCACCTAGCGTTGCCCATCGATGACCGACATCGCCTTCACCGAGCTGCTCCCCATCGGCCCCGACGAGACGCCCTACCGGCTGCTCACCGCTGAGGGCGTGTCCACCGTCGAAGCGGCGGGGCGCACGTTCCTGCAGGTCGAGCCCGAGGCGCTCACCCTGCTCACCCGCACTGCCTTCCGCGACATCGCGCACTGGCTACGGCCGGCCCACCTGCAGCAGCTGCGGCGGATCCTCGACGATCCCGATGCCTCGGCCAACGACAAGTTCGTGGCCCTCGACCTGCTGAAGAACGCCAACATCGCGGCGGGGGGCGTGCTCCCGATGTGCCAGGACACGGGCACCGCCATCGTGATGGGCAAGCGCGGCGAGCTCGTGCTCACCGGTGGCAACGACGAGCGGGCCATCAGCCTCGGCATCCAACAGACCTTCGAGACGTCCAACCTGCGCTTCTCCCAGATGGCGCCGATCACCATGTGGGACGAGAAGAACACGGGCACCAACCTGCCGGCCCAGATCGAGCTCTACGCCACTGCGGGCGACGCCTACAAGCTCCTGTTCATGGCCAAGGGCGGCGGCTCGGCCAACAAGAGCTACCTCTTCCAGGAGACCAAGGCGGTCCTGAACCGCTCGTCGATGCTGCGCTTCCTCGACGAGAAGCTGCGCACGCTCGGCACGTCGGCCTGCCCGCCCTACCACCTCGCCGTCGTGATCGGTGGCACGTCTGCGGAGTTCGCCCTGAAGACGGCCAAGTACGCATCGGCCCACTACCTCGACTCGCTCCCCCGCGAGGGATCGGCGCTGGGCCACGGCTTCCGAGACGTGGAGCTCGAGGCCGACGTCCTCGCCCTCACCCAGGGCTTCGGCATCGGCGCCCAGTTCGGTGGCAAGTACTTCTGCCACGACGTGCGCGTGATCCGCCTCCCCCGCCACGGCGCGTCGTGCCCGATCGCCATCGCGGTGTCCTGCTCGGCCGACCGCCAGGCCCTCGGCAAGATCACCCGAGACGGCGTGTTCCTCGAGCAGCTCGAGGAGGACCCCGCGCACCACCTCCCCGAGGTGACCGACGAGCACCTCGACGACGACGTCGTCCACATCGACCTCAACCGACCCATGGACGAGATCCGCGGCGAGCTGTCCCGCTACCCGGTGAAGACCCGCCTCTCGCTCAGCGGCCCGATGGTCGTGGCACGCGACATCGCCCACGCCAAGATCAAGGAGCGTCTCGACGCCGGCGAGGCGATGCCGCAGTACCTGCGCGACCACTGCGTGTACTACGCGGGGCCGGCCAAGACGCCGGTCGGCATGGCCTCAGGGTCCTTCGGTCCCACCACCGCCGGGCGCATGGACTCCTACGTGGAGGAGTTCCAGGCTGCCGGCGGGTCGCTGGTGATGCTGGCCAAGGGCAACCGCAGCCGCCAGGTCACCGACGCCTGCGCCACCCACGGCGGCTTCTACCTCGGCTCCATGGGCGGGCCCGCCGTCCGCCTGGCCCAGGACTGCATCCGCAAGGTCGAGGTGCTCGAGTACCCCGAGCTCGGCATGGAGGCGGTGTGGAAGATCGAGGTGGAGAACTTCCCCGCCTTCATCGTCGTGGATGACAAGGGCCACGACTTCTTCGACCTCGTGAGCACTCCCGTCACGCTGGGCTGATCCCCGAGCCC
>JBKJIL010000253.1:0-7774 GCA_046598435.1 Acidimicrobiales bacterium | reverse complement strand
GCCGGGCCACAACCTTCTGCTCCTCAGCCAATGGGCGGACCCCACCGACGCCGAGCCGAACATCGCCTGGACCCGCGAGACATTTGAGGCCCTTCGACCCCACATGGCCAACCGTCGATACGTCAACTACCTCGCCGCCGACGACGCTGGCTACACCCGGGACGCCTATGGCGCCAACTACGAGCGACTCGCCGAGCTGAAGCGCCGCTACGACCCCGACAACATCTTCCACCTCAACCAGAACATCGACCCGAGCCTGCGCTAGGTGCCGCTGAGCTTGGCGACCACCGGGGCGAAGGCGTCGAGCTGGTCGCCCGACATGCCCAGATAGGAGATCCCCCAGCGCTCGCGGCGCTCGACGAGCTGATCGCAGATCTCCGCCACGCTGCCGATGAGGGCGTGGGGTGTCTCGGCCGCCTCCGCCGGTGTGAGGCCGAACGCCGGTGCCAGCTCCTCGATCACGGCCTGGCGGTCGTCGGTGACCATCGCCAGGTGGATCCGCACCTGGAGCTGGAGGTCCTCGAACCGGGCACCAGCGGCCTCGCGAATCCAGCCCATCTTGCGGTCGGTGGCCGTGGGGGTGCCATCGGGAAAGGCCCGCTCGTCGATCACGCCAGCCTTGAGGTTGACGTTCACCGCCACGATGTCGGCCGCTCGGGCGGCCAGGCGCAGCACCCGCTCGCCGCCGCCGCCGATCACCACCGGGGGTCCGCCTGATGTCGTGGGCATGGGCGTTCCCGTCAGGTCGTCGACCGCGTAGTGCGCTCCCGTGTACGACACCGGCCCCGGGGTCCAGAGGCCGCGCATGATCTCGATGGCCTCAGTGAGTCGCTCGATCCGCACTCCGGCTCGATCCAACGGGATGCCGGCGGCCTTGTAGTCGCTCGTCATCCACCCCGCGCCGATGCCCAGCTCGAAGCGACCCCCGGTGAGCACGTCGAGGGTGGCCGCCTCCTTGGCCACCATCACGGGATGCCGGTAGTCGTTGGCCAGCACCATGGTGCCCACCCGCAGCGATGTGGTGGCGGCGGCCGCCGCCATGAGCGCCGGCATCGGCGCCAGCTGGTCGTCGAGGTGGTCGGCCACGGTGAGCGTGGACCAGCCCAGGTCCTCCACCTTGCGAGCGTGGGCGGGCCAGCCGGCCGCGTCGGCCGGGCCCTTGCACTGGATGCCGAATCGGAAGGGGTGCACGGTGGGTGAGTCTGCCCGGTCGCGACGCGGGTACGGTGCGCCGCCATGGGAGATCTGGGGAGCTACGACAAGAGCACGTTCACGTGGGGTGGCAAGCAGCGGGACGTCTTCCGACGGGGGAGCGGTCCGGCGGTGATCGTCCTGGCCGAGATGCCCGGCATCACACCGGCCGTGATCGACTTCGCCGATCGGGTCGTGGCGCTGGGCTGCACGGCCGTGGTGCCGCACCTCTTCGGCATCCCCGGCGCCAAGATGACCCTGGGCACCACGCTGCGGGCTATGCCCCCCGCCTGCGTGTCCAAGGAGTTCGGTGCGTGGGCCACCGGCAAGACGAGCCCGATCGTGGAGTGGTGCAAGGCCCTGGCTCGCCACGAGCACGAGCGCTGTGGCGGCCCGGGCGTGGGCGTCGTGGGCATGTGCTTCACCGGGAACTTCGCGCTGGCCATGCTGCCTGACACCTCGGTCGTGGCCCCCGTGATGAGCCAGCCCTCGCTGCCGCTGGGCTTCTCCAAGAAGGCACGGGCGGGGCTCTACCTCAGCCCGGACGACCTCACGAAGGTGCAGGAGCGCATGAGCGCCGAGCCCGATCTCTGTGTGCTGGGTCTGCGCTTCACCGGCGACAAGCTCGTGCCGGCGGCCCGGTTCGCCCACCTCCGCGAGGCGCTTGGCGACCGGTTCGTGGGCGTCGAGATCGACTCGTCGAAGGACAACCCGCACGGCATCCCGCGCATGGCGCACTCCGTGCTCACCGAGCACCTCGTCGACGAACCGGGCCACCCCACGCGCGACGCGCTCGACCAGGTCCTCGAGCTCTTCCGCTCCCGCCTGCTCTGACCGGCTCCGTGCACACGGAGGGCGGGGCCGGGGTCAGGCAGGGGCGGCGACCCTACTGGCGCCGTGGGCGCGCGCCACGTGGAGGCGGGCGTGCGCCAGGGCGGCGTCGAGGTCGGTGAAGAGGTGGTTCTCGTGGGCCAGCCGGTCGAGCGCGCCGGTTGCCGCGAGCACGCGCTGGTGCTCGGGACGGGGGCCCTTCAGGAGCACGGTGATGCCTCGGTGCTCGAGCTCGGTGACGATCTCGCCGAGGGCCTGGGCGCCGGTGGCATCGAGCACCTGGAGGTCAGGAAGCCGGAGCACCACCACCTTGGCATCGCTCACCGCGGTGAGCTCGGTGAGGAAGCGCTGGGCGGCGCCGAAGAACAGCGCGCCATCGAGACGGTAGGTGAGGATCCCCTCGTCGAGCAGGGAGCCGGCGCGGGCCTGGTCGAGCTCGTGGGTGCCGACCGGGGTCACCTGGGCGGTGAGGGCCACCTGGCGCAGTGCGAGGGCCGCGGCCGCGGCGATGCCGATCTCCACCGCCATGATCAGGTCGAAGGCGACCGTCGCTACGGCGGTGACGCACAGCACGACGGCATCGGAGCGGGTGGCTCGGGTCACGGCCCGCACGTGGTGCACCTCCACCATGCGGCACGCCGTGACCATGAGCACCCCGGCCAACGCTGCCAGGGGGATCCGGCTCACCAAGCCGCCCGCGAACAGCACCACCAGCACGAGCACCAGCGAGTGCGTGATCGCGGCCACACGGGTGCGGGCACCGCTGCGCACGTTGACGGCGGTGCGGGCGATGGCTCCGGTCGCCGGCATGCCGCCGAAGAGCGGCGACACGAGGTTGGCCAGGCCCTGCCCGAACAGCTCGCGGTCAGGATCGTGGCGGTCGGTGTCGGCCATCCCGTCGGCCACCTTGGCCGAGAGCAGGCTCTCGAGGGCCGCGAGGATGGCCACGGCCAGCGCGGCCGAGAAGAGCTCGCTCACCTGAGTGGCGGAGATGGAGGGGAGCGAAGGCAGGGGAATCGACCGGGGCAGGTTGCCGATGCGGACGACGTCGAGGTGGGCTACCTCGGCGAGGCCGGTGGCCGCCACCACCGCCAGCAGCGAGGCTGGCAGGGCGCGGTGAAGGCGGGGGACCGCAGCCATGAGGGCCGCCACCAGGATCACCAATGCCACGGCTGCGACCCGTCCGTGGTCTGCCGCTTCCGCGACGGCTCGCACCGCGATCAGTGCGGTGTTGTCACCGGCCGGCTTGCGAACGCCCAGCGCCGACGGCACCTGTTGCAGGAAGATGATGACGGCGATGCCGACGGTGAAGCCCTCCACGACAGGCCAGGGCACGAAGGCGAGGTACCGGCCGACGCGCAGGAAGGCGGCGATCACCACGAGGAGCCCGGCCAGCACGCTGACGACGAGAACCGCATCAGCCCCGTAACGCGCCACCACGGGGGCCAGCACGACGGTCATCGCCCCGGTCGGGCCCGACACCTGGACGTTGGAGCCGCCGAACACGCCGGCGACGAGGCCGGCCACGATGGCGGTGATCAGCCCGGCCTCGGCGCCGAGCCCGGTGGTGATGCCGAACGCCAGCGCGAGCGGCAGGGCCACGACGCCGACGGTGGCACCGGCGATGACGTCGCCTCGCCACGAGCGCGAGAGCCCGGCGTAGTCGGCACGGCGCGGGAGGAGGCGACCGAGGCGTCGCGCCGCGCCACCTCCTCCGGCGCTCATCGTGCTGCCGTGCGCAGGTCGGCCAGCAACCCGGCGTTGTGGTGGAGCGAGGAGATCAGCAGCTGCTTGGCCACGGCGAGCAGGTCGGCGAGCAGCGGGTCGGCGACCGAGTAGATCACGGAAGCGCCCTCCTTGCGGGTGGTGACCAGCCCGGCGCGGCGGAGCACGCCGAGCTGCTGCGAGAGGTGGGAGCTCTCGATGCCCACCAACGGTTGCATGTCGCCCACGGAGTGCTCGCCCTGCGAGAGCACCTCGAGCACACGAATGCGCGCCGGATGGCCGAGCGCCTTGAACAGCTCCGCCTTCACCTCGGAGACCGGAACGCTCAGGGCTGCGGTGAGCGCCCGATCAGCCACCGTGGCCTCGATACGAGGATGCGAACATCATGATATGACAATATCATCAGATTTGCGGCCCGGCTCTGTGTGCACAGAAGGCGGAAGGACCGGGTGTCAGGCGAGCGGACGGCCGAAGGGGAGCGTGGCCTGCCAGGTCTGCAGGAACGTCTCGGCCTTGAGGGCGGCCGCCATCCACAGGTTCGTGCCCTCCCCGGCGAGGTCGGCCACGGCGGCACTGACCCGCTCGGTGGCGTCGCCGCCGTTGGGGTCCATGGCCGCCAAGAGCGGCGCCGCGGTCGACAGGAAGTCGGGCACCACGATCACGTCAGCCCGGCCGAGCACTGCCAGGGCGCGGGCCGTGACGGGCACCGGCGTGAGCGGGACGACCACCTTGGCCTTCACCGTGGCGGCCAGGTCGTGCTCCAGGGCACCGGCCTTCCCGGCGACGAGCAGCACATCGCAATCGGCATCGAAGGAGGCCTGCGGCTCTGGAGTGGCGCCGTTGGCGCTGGCCGACGCGGCGGCCGCCTCCGTGATCGGGCCGTTGCCGACGATGGCCACCCGCCGGCCGTCGAGCGAGCCCAGCGCGCCGAGGGCAGCGGCCACCGCGCTCTCACCGGCCATGGTCTGGTCGAAGGCCAGCGCGCGCTGCTCGGGGCGCGGGAGCGGGTTGAGGTCGTCCGTGGTGATCCCGAGGCCCGGGCCGGGAAGCCACCGGTCGGACTCCACGAGCTCCCGCACCTCCTCGATGAAGGAGGCCAGCGCGGCGTCCCGTCCCTCAGGCTTGGCGTTGATGCCGCCAGAGGCGCCCCGCAGGCGGAGCCCGAAGCTGGCCGCCGCGTAGGTGGTCGAGCGGGCTAGGAGCTCGGCGCCATCGCGCAGCACCTTGGGGGCGAGGCGCACGACGCCGACACCCGGGGCGTCGTCGAGATCGAAGACGATGAAGCCGTCGGTGGAGGTCAGCTTGTGGAACTGCATCGGAAAGGGTCTAGCCCAACCCCAACCGCGCGATCTGCTCCGCCGGTGCTTCGACCGAGATGAGGGCCTCCCTGAGCAGGTCCGCCATCTCGACCGACTCAGGCCCGCTCGAGCGGTCACGGACGGCGCCGGTGTCGTCGCACTCGGCCCTGTCGTAGAGGAGGTCGCCCTGGAAGTGCCCGCCCGCCCAGAAGGGGAGCGCATCGCTGGGGTCGAAGGGCTGGCGGATCACTGGGACATCGCTGCCGGGCACCCGGTCGAGGGTGGCTCGCCCGTCGGGGCGGGGCAGACGGAGATCGGGGAACGCTCGCACCGGCATCGTCGACCAGCGGTTCGACCACATGGACAGGGGCCGGTTGCCCTCGACGGGCGCCCGGGCGTAGGTGCGGGTGGCGTCGGCGACGTGCACCTCTCGGCCCCACACGCCGCTGAGGGCCCACTCTCGGATGGCGGTCGTGGTGCCGTCGAGGAGCGGGAGCAGCGAGTGTCCGTGGGTGCGGTGGGCGGGCGCCACGTCGAACGTGTCGCACAGCGTGGCGTGGAGGTCGACGGTGGTGGTGAGGGCATCGCAGGTACCGGGCGTCACGCCGGGCCACGCCACCAGCAGCGGGATGTGGCCCATCTCCGGGTAGATGGGCACGGCCGGCTTGCCCCAGGTGCCGCGCTCACCGAGGTAGTGGCCGTGGTCCGTGCAGAGCACGACCGCCGTGGTGCCCCACGCGTCGTGCCTGTCGATCGCGTCGAGGATGCGGCCGAGCCAGTGGTCGATCATGGCCAGCTTGGCGCCGTACTGCGACCGGAGGTGTCGGCCCTCACGCTCGGAGAGCCCAGCGCTGGCGGCGTCGCGCGCGTAGGGCGGCCAGATGAGGCGCTCGCCATCCCAGTCGGGGTCGTAGCGCGATGCCCACGGCTCGGGCACGTCGAAGGGCTCGTGCGGGTCGAACTCGTCGACCACGAGCAGCGACCGCTCGTGTGGCGCCCGTGCACCACCGAGCTCGCGGTCGAGCCATCCGGCCGCCGCCACCATCGTGCGTGGTCCTGGGAAGTCGGCTTCGTCGCGAAACCAGGTCCGCGCGGTGTCGTAGGCCCGGGCCCATGGCGCCGCCTTGGCAGCCACGGCGGGCGTGCCGATCCAGGAGGGATCGGGTCGGGTGCGCCAGGGGTCGTCCTCGTGGCCGCGTAGGTAGTCCCAGGCCCCGAAGTCGACGTGGTAGTTCTCGCCGCCCGCCTCGAAGAGGTGCGGGTGGTCGGACACGAGCATCGTGCTGATGCCAGCGTCGCGGCGCAGCCGGTGGGTGACGGCGTCCTCCCACACCTCGATCGACCCCCACGGTCGCCACGGGAAGTCGAGCGCGCCCACCAGCAGGTCGTGACGGGCGGGCATGCACGGGAGCGAACCGGTGTGGTGGTTCGTGAACCGCACCGAGCGGGCGGCCAAGCGGTCGAGGTTCGGGGTGTCGAACTCGGTGCTGCCGTAGCACCCCAGGTGGTGCCGGTTGAGGCTGTCGAGGAGCACCACCACCACGTCGCGGGCCGGGATCACGCCCGGACCGTAGCGGCGGACGGGATCTGAGGCTGTCGCGGTGGACCGGTAGCGTGGGGAGCCCATGAGCGACGCCGCCGATTCCCTTCTCGAGGGCCTCAACCCCGTGCAGTGGGAGGCCGTCGCTCACACCGACGGGCCGCTGCTCATCGTCGCCGGGGCCGGGTCGGGCAAGACGCGCGTCCTCACCCACCGCATCGCCCACCTGATCCGAGAGCACGGGGTCAGCCCCTTCGAGATCCTTGCCATCACCTTCACCAACAAGGCTGCCGACGAGATGAAGCACCGCGTTGGTGCGCTCGTCGGGCCGGTGGCCGAGAAGATGTGGGTGTCGACGTTCCATGCCGCGTGCGTGCGGATCCTGCGGCGAGACGCCGATCGCCTGGACTACCCGAAGCAGTTCACGATCTACGACCAGGCCGACGCCAACCGGCTCACCGGCTACGTCATCCGCGACCTCGGCCTCGACCCGAAGCGGTTCCCGCCCCGCAGCGTGCACGCCACCATCAGCGCGGCCAAGAACGACAACGTCTCCGCGGCCCGCTACGCCGAGCGGGCCCAGGTCATCTACGAGCGCAAGATCGCCGACATCTACACCGAGTACCAGACCCGGCTCCAGCGGGCCGGGGCGATGGACTTCGACGACCTCCTCGGCAATGCCGTGCGGCTGTTCCAGACCTGCCCCGATCTGCTGGAGCACTACCAGCGCCGCTTCAAGCACGTGATGGTCGACGAGTACCAGGACACCAACACCGTCCAGAACGAGCTCGTCCTCCTCCTCACCAAGGAGCACCGCAACGTCTGCGTCGTGGGCGACGGCGACCAGTCGATCTACCGCTTCCGAGGTGCAGACATGCGGAACATCCTCGAGTTCGAGAACGCGTTCCCGGATGTCACCGTCGTCGTGCTCGAGCAGAACTACCGCTCGTCCCAGACGATCCTCGACGCGGCCAATGCCGTCATCTCGAACAACCTCGGCCGCAAGCCGAAGGAGCTCTGGACCGATCGCGGCGACGGGCACCCGATCGTGCGCTACCACGGCGACGACGAGGTCGACGAGGCCCAGTGGGTCACCCGCGAGATCGCCCGACTGCACGACGGGGGGGACCACCGCTGGGGCGACGTCGCCGTCTTCTACCGCACCAACGCCCAGAGCCGCGTCCTCGAG
>JBKJIL010000210.1:0-14194 GCA_046598435.1 Acidimicrobiales bacterium | reverse complement strand
GTCGGGCATCAGCAGGCTGAAGTCGATGCTGCCCGTGAAGAGGCCGCCGGCGAAGCCGCCGTCGGTGAAGAGGGTGGTGGCCGTGGTGTAGCTCGAGCGGGGGCTGTTCAGCATGATCAGCGCCCAGGCCTGCTCGTCGGGTCGCGAGTTGCGGCCGACAGGCTTGGGGAACTTGGCGAAGAAGTCCTCGCCCATGCTCTCCACGAAGCTGGGCATCATCGGGGTGTCGGTGGGGCCGGGGTTGATGCTGTTGAGCCGCACCCCCGACGACGCCAGCTGGTAGCCGCGCCACGCCACGTAGGCGTTGATGGCCTCCTTCGAGAAGCCGTAGCCGTTGAGGGCGATGGCCTCGTCGTGCTCCGTCGCCCACGCCTGCGCGGACGCGAAGTCGGGCGTCTCGAGCAGGGGCTGCAAGGTGGCGAAGTTGCCGTTCCAACCCATGCCGGCCGCCGAGGAGATGAACCCGATCGACGAGCCCTCGGGCATGAGCGGGATGATCGACTCGGTGAGGTGACGATGACCGATGAAGTTGACCAGCACGATCTTCTGGCCGGGGGCGGTGGTGGGCAGGCCGGCACAGTTGAACAGGGAGTCGACGGGCCCACCGATCTCCGCGACCGCCTTGTCGATCTGGGCCGGGTCGCTGAGGTCGCAGAGGTGGAAGGCCGCAACAGGAGCGGGCCCTTGCTTGATGTCGACGCCGTGCACCTCGGCACCGAGCTCGGTGAGGATCGTGGCCGTGGCCTCGCCCATCCCCGACGCAGCACCCGTCACGACCACTCGCTTGCCCTCGTACTGCAGCACGTCCTGCATGGCTTCCCCCGATGCTCGATTGTTGACGCCGACGTTAGTTCACTGCGGAGGGGCTGCCGGCAGCAGTCGCCTAGGGCTCCCGCGGCAGACCGAGCACCCGCTCGCCGATGATGTTCTTGTTCACCTCGGTGGTGCCGCCGGCGATGCTGAGCGAGCGCGAGCTGAGCAGGCCCTCGGCCCATGGGCCGTCGAGCGCTGACATCCCGAGCACCTCCACCGCGGTGGCGGCCAGGGCCTGCTCGTGAGTGGACCAGGCCAGCTTGATGACGCTCCCCTCGGCGCCTGGTGCCCGACCGGCCAGTGCTGCTCCGAGGGTGCGCTTCGCAAGGAGCTCGAGCAGCCGGGCGTCGATGTACCGGGCCGCGAGTCGGTCGCGCAGCACAGGCGAGTCGCTCGGGCGCGTGCCGTCGGGGCCCGGCTGGCGAGCAGCGTCGAGGAGCCGGTCGAGCTTGCGGCGGATGTTGAGGTAGAGGCTGGCCACACCGGCCCGCTCGTTGCTGAGGGTGCGGGTGGCCACGCTCCACCCCTCGTCGACGGCGCCGAGGAGCGCCGACCGGGGCACCCGAGCCTCGGTGAAGAACACCTCGCTGAAGCTGGTGTCGCCGGCCATCGTTCTGATCGGCCGCACCTCGATGCCCGGCGTCCGCATGTCGACGAGGAGGCAGGTGATGCCCTTGTGCTTCGCGGCGTCAGGGTTGGTGCGCACGTACAGCTGGCACCAGTCGGCCCGGTCCCCGTTCGAGTTCCAGGTCTTCTGCCCGCTCACGACGAAGTGGTCGCCGTCGGGCACGGCCCGGCACCGCAGCGACGCGAGGTCGGACCCAGCCTCCGGCTCGGACATCCCCTGGCTCCAGATCTCGTCGCCGCGCAGCATCGGTCGGAGGAACCGCGCCTGCTGGTCGGGGCTGCCGTAGGCGATGATCGCCGGCGCGATGTTGGCCACGCCGATGGCGTTCACCGGGCCGGGTGCTCCGACCCTGGCCATCTCCTCGGTGTAGACGAGCTGCTCGACGATGTCCGCCCCTCGGCCGCCGAGCTCGACGGGCCAGCCGATGGCGCCGTAGCCCGCGTCGACCAGGATCGCGTTCCACGCCCGATGGGCCGCGAACGCCGCCTCCGGGTCGACGCTCTGCGCCACCGCGCCGACAGCCGTGGGGGGCGGGTGAGCCGCGAGCCACTCGCGCAGCTCGAGCCTGAAGGCCTCGACGTCGGTGCTGGTCCGATGCGCGGTGGGCGCCACCTCAGCCCGGCGCGGCTGACGCCCCGCGTCGCACCTCGCGGTACGGCACGTCCTTGTCGGCGGCGAGCTCGCGGGGCATGCCGAGGAGCCGCTCGCTGATGATGTTGCGCTGGATCTCGTTGCTCCCGCCGCCGAGCGACAGGCCCTGCCTCCACAGCGACAGCTCGCCGAGCCGGCGGGCCGTCGTGTCGGTATCGGCGGGCCAGGTGACGCCGTCGACGCCGGCCAGCTCGAGACCGATCTCGTAGCGCCGCATCACGGCCGTCGCGCTGTAGAGCTTCAGCAGCGACCCGGCCGGAGGCAGCATCTTGCCGAGCGTGACGCCCTGGGTGACGCGGCGCATGAGGTGACCGCCGACGAGCTGGCGGATGTGCGCCTCGGCCACGAGCTGGCGCACGCGCGGGTCGCCGGTGCGGCCCGACTCGCGGACCAGCTGGGAGAGGCTGTCATCCTCGCTGCTGGACTCGTGCCCGTGCGACCGACCGCTCGTGTACGGCGAGCCGCCGCCGACGGCGTTGCGCTCGTGCACGAGGAGGCGGGTGGCCACCGTCCAGCCGTCGTCGACCTCGCCGATGACGTCGTCGGCTGGGATCGGCACGTCGTCGAAGAACTCCTGGCAGAACTCCATCGAGCCGTCGACCTGGCGGATCTGCTCCACCTGGATGCCGGGCTGGTGGATCTTCACGATGAACATCGTGAGGCCACGGTGCTTGGGCACGTCCCAGTTGGTGCGGGCCAGGCACATGGCGTAGTCGCTCTCGGCCGCCCCGGAGCTCCAGATCTTCGAGCCGTTCATGATGAACACGTCGCCATCGCGGTCGGCCCGGGTGAGGCACCCGGCGAGGTCAGACCCGCCGCTCGGCTCGGAGAGGAACTGCACCCACAGCTCCTCGCCCTTCAAGATGGCGGGCAGGTGACGGAGCTTCTGCTCGTGGGTGCCGAAGTCCACCAGCGTGGCAGCCAGGATGCCCAACGTGGGCACGTTGAGCGAGTACGGCATGTCGTAGGGCAGGGACTCCTCGGTGAACGCCCGCTGGTGGTCCACAGAGAGACCCAGGCCGCCGTACTCGGCGGGAAAGCAGATGCCGGCGAATCCGCCGTCCCACAGGGTGCGCTGCAGCTGTCGCTCGACATCTCGTCGCCCGACCTCACCCCGATCTGCGCCATCGGCCGGCACAGGAGGCATGTTGGCCTTCAGCCACGTGCGGGCTCGGAGGCGGAACTCCTCGACCGGCTCCACGTCGACGGGGCTCACGACGCCGCCCCCAGCACGACTGTGGCAACACGTTCCGCGTGCTCCTCTGGGGTGCCATAGACGGCACGGTTCACGGTGGCGCGCCGGAGGTACAGGTGCAGGTCGTGCTCCCACGTGACGCCGATGCCGCCGTGGAGCTGCACGGCGTCTTGGATGAGCTCCGTGGCGTGCGGCCCGATCCACGCCTTGGCAACGCTGACGAGCTCACCCGCGTTGCTCGCCTCCGTGGCGACGGCCTTGGCGGCCGCGGTGGCAGTGGCATGGCACGCCTCCAGCCACATCTTGTCGTCGGCGACTCGGTGCTTGAGGGCCTGGTAGGACGAGAGGGGGCGGCCGAAGGAGTACCGATCGCTCATGTACTCGAGGGTCAGCTCGAAGATGTGGTCGATGGCTCCGACCGTCTCGGCGCACTGCAGGGCCACCGCGATCTGCAGCTGACGCTCGATGTCGTCCACCGCGTTGCCGACGGAGCCCACCACCGCCGATGCAGGCACCACGACACCGTCGAAGCGAACCTGGGCGAACCGCCGCACGAGGTCGAGGCTGCCCATCGGGTTGCAGGTCACCCCGGCGGCATCCGCTGCCACGAGAACCTGCGTCGGCCCATCCGATGTGGCCGCCGAGACCAGGAGGTGCGACGCCTGGGCGCCGGCCTCCACAGGAGCCGCCTCACCTGAGAGGGTGAACCCGTCGCCGGCTCGAGTGGCCGTCACCCCAGACTGGACCCAGGCCGCGACGCGTTCGCCACTCAACAGCCCGGGTAGCACCTCCGCCTTCTGCTCGGCGGTGCCAGAGCGGCTCAACGTGGCCGCCACCACGCTCACAGGAACCAGCGGGCCCGGAGCGACGGCACGTCCCATCTCCTCGGCGACGAGCACGAGATCGAGCAGGCCGTGCTCGCTGAGGCTGCCGCCGCCGTCAGCTTCGGCGACGAGCATGGAGGTCCAGCCCAGCTCGGCGCCCTGCCGCCAGTAGTCGGCACTGAAGCCGGCCGGCTCGTGCTCGAGAGCGCGGACAGCCGTGATGGGGCACTCCGCGGCAAGGAACTTCCGAGTCGTCTCCTGGAAGAACGCCTGGTCGTCGGTCAGGTCCAGCTCCAAACTGCCCCCTCGTAGGTGGAGATAAATCAGGGTACTCTACGTCGGCCTGGCCCCCTCTGGTCGGCCGGGGCAGCGGTCCGGTTCGTAGACGTAGACGACGACGTCGGAGAGCTCTTCGTCGAGCTCCCGGCGCGTCAGGTCATCGATCCTGGCACCGACGGGAACGGTGGCACCAGGCGGGATGGAGCCGTCGACGTCGAAGGGCGTGGCCCGACGAGCGGGAGACCAGAGGCCAGCGCCACACCGGAGGCAGACGGCCCGCCCGACGCCGAACCGGTGGACGCGGCCCCGCCTTCCTCGAGTCGCTCCCCCAGCGCCATCGGCATACGGTATCCTCAATTGATGGGGTTGAGCGACGCACACGCTGATGTGGGGGCGTGGATCGACGCAACGTGGCGCTCAGAGCTCACCGTGCGGCAGTGGTGGCACGCCCTGGCCGACGCCGGGCTGGCCTTCCCCACGTGGCCGGAGGGTTCGGGCGGCTTCGGCGGCTCCGCCGCCGACGCCCGCGAGGTGGCCCGCGCACTCGCGGACGCTCGAGTCGTCGCTCCCCCAGCGGGCGTGGGACAGAGCCTGGGCGCCCCCACGCTCCTCACCCATGCGTCACCCGAACAGCAGCGGCGGCTCGTGCCCGCGCTGGCCGACGGCACCGAGTGCTGGTGCCAGCTCTTCAGCGAACCCGGCGCAGGTTCTGATCTCGCAGGCCTGCAGACCAGCGCGGAGCGCGACGGCGACGAGTGGGTGGTCACGGGACAGAAGGTGTGGAACTCCGCGGCCCACCTCTCCGACCGCGGTCTGCTGCTCGCCCGCACCGACCCGGCCGCCCCCAAGCACGAAGGCATCAGCTACTTCGTGATCGACATGGACCAGCCAGGCATCGAGGTGCGCCCACTGCGCCAGATGAATGGCGACGTCGAGTTCTGCGAGGTGTTCCTCACGGAGGCGCGCGTGCGCGAGGACCACCTCATCGGCGGCCAGGGTCACGGCTGGCGGGTGGCTCGTACGACCCTCGCCTTCGAGCGCACCAACGTTGCCCGCAGCGGTGCCCGCGGTGGCGTCACCGTGCTGCCCGGAGCTCGCGCCGGGATGCTCGATCGTACCGTCGGGGACCTGATGCTCGAGGCCGCGAGCAGGCCCAGGGCTGCGGTGAGCGGGTTCGTGATCGGCAACCAGGCGCTGCTCGGCCTTGCACGCGACCGCGGCCGTGACACCGGCGCCGTCGCACGCCAAGCCCTCAGCCGCTTCCGAACGAGCACCGAGATCAATCGGGTGACCGGGCTGCGAGCGCGGGTCTCGGCCGCTGCGGGCCAGCCCGGTCCGGAGGCATCGACCGGCAAGCTCGCCATGTCGAACATCGCTCGCGCCTCGCGCGAGCTCGCCTTCTCGCTCATGGGAGCCGACGGCATGCTCGACGGTTCGGATGCCCCGCTGCAGGGAGCCGCCCATCGGGTCGCGCTTGCCAGCTTCGGTGCGAGCATGGGCGGCGGCACCGACGAGATCCAGCGGAACGTGATCGGCGAGCGCACGCTCGGCCTACCCAAGGAGCCCAGCGATGAGTGACGAACCGCGTCGGCGCGGCGTGCGGATGACCGATGACGAGGCGTGGGAGTTCATCGAGCGAGCCCACACCGGCATCTTCACGTCGCTCCGCCGCGACGGTGTGCCGATCGCCCTGCCCGTCTGGTTCGCCACCCTCGACCGACGCGTCTATCTCGTCACCAGGGGCAAGAAGGTGCTGCGTGTGGCGCACGACGCGCGCGCATCGTTCCTCGTGGAGGCCGGCGAGCGGTGGGCAGAGCTGCAGGCCGTGCACCTCACGGGCCGGGCGTCGATCATCGAGCCGTCAACTGACCTCGAACGACGGATCGCCGAGCAGATGGCGTTCAAGTACAGCGCCTTTCGCACCGCCCCCAAGGAGATGCCGACGGCCACCAAGGCGCACTACGCCAAGTCGGGGGCCACGATCGAGCTGATCCCTGACGAGCGCATCGTGAGCTGGGACAACCGCCACCTCGGCCTGGCCTGAGCGACGCGCGGGCCCGTAGACCTTCCACCAGGCGCGGGATCGAGCGACGTTCGGGGCATCGAGGTAGCAGATCGGTCCCCCTGCGGCGAGCTCCCGGCTCAGATCCGACGATCGTGGCCTTCCCAGTAGGGCTCCCGCAGCCGGCGCTTCTCGATCTTGCCGTTTGGCAGGCGAGGCAGCTGCTCGACCAGATCGATGCGCCGTGGGTGCTTGAAGCGTGCCAGTCGGTCCTCGCAGAAGTCGAGGATCGCCTGCTCGGTGGTGGCCGGATCGGAAGACAGTGCCGCAGGCTCGACGATGGCGAGCACGATCTCCCCCAGCTCCTCGTCGGGCACGCCGATCACCGCCGCGTCACCCACGAGCTCGCACTGGAGGAGCACCGCCTCGACCTCAGCCGGATAGATGTTCACGCCTCCGGAGATCACCATGTCGACCTTGCGATCGCGCAGGAAGAGGTAGCCGTCCTCGTCGAGGTAGCCGACATCGCCCAGCGTCACGAGGTTCCCCCGTCGCATCGAGCGGGTCTTGTCAGGGTCCTTGAAGTACTCCATGCCGGTGGCCATGGCGTGCTCCACGTAGATCGCCCCGGCCTCCCCCACCGGGCACTCGTTGCCGTCGTCGTCGAGGATGTGGAGCGTCACCCCGTGGATCGGCTTGCCCACCGTTCCCGGCTTGGCCAGCCAACGCTTCGGCGTGGCGATGGTGGCGACCGACTCGGTACCGCCGTAGGTCTCGTAGACGACTGGGCCGAGCCAGTCCATGAGCTGCTGCTTGACGGCCATGGGACAGGGCGCTCCGGTGTGCATCACGCTCTGAAGGCTCGACACGTCGTAGGCCTTGCGCACCTCCTCGGGCAGCGCGAGCAGCCGGTGGAACATCGTGGGCACCATCTGCGTGCTGGTGACCCGTTGCTGGTCGATCAGGTCGAGGCAGCCCATCGGCGTCCACTTGCCCATCAGCAGGATCGTGTTCCCCACGTGGAGCGCGTTGGTGGCCGATGCCGAAGGACCAGCGTGGTAGAGCGGGCCGCACACGAGGTGCACCCCTGGGCCGGGCGTGATCCCGAAGCCGGTGCAGTACACCTCGCCGAGGCGTCCGAACAGCTCGTTGGGATCGGCCTCAGGGAGCGCGCGCCGCACCCCCTTCGGCTTGCCGGTGGTGCCGGAGGTGTACATCATCATCGCCCCCGCACCCACCCCGGCTGGCAGCGGCGACGAAGCGGCACCGAGCGCTACCAGGTCCGCCAGGCCGCGGTAGTCCGGAGCGACAGGATCCGCGAAGCGAGCATCGAGGGGCACCCCGGCATCGGCCATCCCTGGGGCGGCGCGCTCGGCCAGCTCGGCGTGGACCACCACGGTCTTGGCCTCGCAGTCCGCGATGACATGCGCGATCTCGGGCGCCGCCAGATGCGAGTTCACCGGCGTCAGGTACAGACCCGACGACATGGCCGCAAGATGCACGGCGAAGAACGAGGGCACGTTGGGCAGCACCATCGCCACCCCGTCGCCCCGACCGAGCCCGAGCGAGCGCCATCCGCGTGCGATGGCATCCGATTGCTCGAGCAGCCCTCCAAAGGTGATCGCCTCACCCTCGGCGTCGATGATCGCGACACGGCCGGGGTCGGAGCGGGCAATGGCCCAGAAGCCAAGATCCATGAACTGAGTGTACTCAATTACGCATCTCCCGCCGAGCCTGACCCCCTCTCACTTCCGCACACCCGGCCAGACGTATAGGCTTCTAACAGCAATGTCATCATCGCCCAAGGGGATCCCATGCCGTCTCGTGAGCTCGACTTCCCGGTGTTCGACGCCGACAACCACATGTACGAGACGCAGGAGGCGCTCACGAAGTTCCTGCCTGCCGACTACGCCGGCGTCATCGACTTCGTGGAGGTGAACGGCCGCAAGAAGATCACGGTGAAGGGCAAGATCAGCGACTACATCCCGAACCCCACCTTCGATCGCGTGGCCGCGCCCGGCGCTCAGGAGGAGTACTTCAAGGTCGGCAACCCCGAGGGGAAGTCGCGCCGGGAGATCATGGGACGCGGCATCGACTGCCTCCCCGCCTTCCGTGAGCCCGGTCCGCGCCTCGAGCTGATGGACGAGCTCGGCCTCGACCGGGCCCTGATGTGGCCCACCCTGGCCAGCCTGGTGGAGGAGCGGCTCCGCGACGATCCCGACGCCACCCACGTCGTCGTCCACGCCCTCAACGAGTGGATGCACGAGCAGTGGACGTTCAACTACGAGAACCGCATCTTCCCGGTGCCGGTGATCACGCTGCCCATCGTGTCCGAGGCCATCAAGGAGCTCGAGTGGGTGCTCGAGCGGGGCGCCAAGATCATCCTGATCCGCCCGGCCCCGGTGCCCGGCTTCCGTGGTCCGCGCTCGTTCGCGCTCCCCGAGTTCGACCCCTTCTGGGAGCTCGTGCAGGAGGCCGACGTCGTCGTCGGCATGCACGCCTCCGACAGCGGCTACCAGCGCTACCTCAACGAGTGGGAGGGCGTGCGCGACGACGAGTTCACGCCCTTCAAGGGCGGCGGCGCGTTCGCCGCCATCACCGGCGCCCACTACCGCTCGATCATCGACACGGTGGCGTCGGCCATCGGTCACGGCCTCTGCACCCGCTTTCCCCGCCTCAAGATCACCCCGGTGGAGAACGGCAGCGGCTGGGTGCGTCCCCTGCTCCACGACATGGAGAAGGCCTACGCCACGAACCCCCACATGTTCGAGGAAGACCCGGTTGCCGTCTTCAGGCGCAACATCTTCGTGCACCCCTTCCACGAGGACGACCCGATGGGGCTCATCGACGTCCTCGGCGTCGACAACGTGCTCTTCGGCTCGGACTACCCGCACCCCGAGGGCATGTCCGACCCGATCAGCTTCGTCGACGACCTGAAGGGCCTCCCCGATGACCAGATCGCCAAGGTGATGGGCGGCAACCTGTCCCGCCTCATGAACGTCGCCTAGGCGGCCCCGACGTGGCGTGGGACTTCACCACCGACCCTGAGTTCCAAGCGCAGCTCGACTGGATGGACGACTTCGTCCGCCGGGAGGTGGAGCCCCTCGACGTCCTCTTCGGCCGCTTCACGTACCACCGCATCGAGGAGCCCCTGAAGACCCTTGTGGAGGGGCTCAGGGACCAGGTGCGCGAGCGACACCTGTGGGCCTGCCACCTCGGGCCCGAGCTCGGCGGCGAGGGCTACGGGCAGCTCAAGCTGGCGCTGATGAACGAGATCCTCGGTCGCTCCGGATGGGCGCCGATCATCTTCGGGTGCCAGGCCCCCGACACCGGCAACGCCGAGATCATCGCCCACTACGGCACCGAGGAGCAGAAGCAGCGCTGGTTGCAGCCCCTGCTCGATGGCGAGGTGTTCTCCTGCTACTCGATGACCGAGCCGCAAGGCGGGTCGGATCCCACGATGTTCACGTGTCGGGCCGAGCGCGACGGCGACGAGTGGGTCATCAACGGCGAGAAGTTCTTCTCGTCCAACCTGCGCGAGGCGTCGTTCCTCATCGTGATGGCGGTCACCGACACCGAGGTGAGCGCCTACCGCGGCATGTCGATGTTCCTGGTGCCCAGCGACACGCCAGGCATCGAGGTGCTGGCCAACATCGGCCTCGGCGCCGAAGCGTGGGGTGAGGGCATGCACGCCCACGTGCGCTACACGAACGTGCGCGTGCCGGCCGAGAACCTGCTCGGAGGCGAGGGCCAGGCCTTCGAGGTGGCCCAGCGCCGGCTCGGCGGTGGCCGCATCCACCATGCGATGCGGGCCGTCGCCGGCGCCCGCAAGGCCCTCGACATGATGTGCGAGCGGGCGCTGTCGCGCACCACGCAGGGCGAGCCGCTGGCCAAGAAGCAGATGGTGCAGGAGATGGTGGCCGACTCCTGGATCCAGCTGCAGAGCTTCCGCCTCATGGTGCTGCACACGGCCTGGCTCATCGACCAGTCGAGCACCGCCGAGGCCCGCCGCCAGATCGCCGCCTGCAAGGTGCTGGCGGCCGAGGTGCTGAGCGACATCAGCCAGCGGGCGCAGCACCTCCATGGCGCGCTCGGCGTGTCGAACCTCATGGGCTTCAGCACGGCCGCCGGGGCGATGATGGGGATCATGGACGGACCCACCGAGGTCCACAAGGTGTCCGTCGCCCGTCAGGTGCTGAAGGGCTACCAGCCGTCGGCCGACCTCTGGCCCAGCGAGTTCGGTCCCCGCAAGGTGGTCGACGCCCGCCGCCGGTTCGACGCCATGGTCGACGCTCTCCACCCGTCCGCGGACCAGCGAGCCGGCTTCGACGGGCTCCTGCAGCGCTCCGCCGGCGACGACGACACCGTCAAGCAGATGCAGGCCTACCTCGACGCCACCATCGGGAACCTCTAGCTCGTGACGGTGTCGGGGGGCTCAGGTGACGCGGGCGTGGGCGTCGGCGATCAGCCTCGGGAGCATCTCGGCCATGCGGGCGAGGATCTCCACATCACCGCGCCGGGCCGCGTGCTTGGCGATCAGCGCCATGGCGGCGGCCTCCTTGTAGCGGGTCAGGGCGTGGAACCAGCCGAGGTCGGCCGTGGGGCGACCCACGACCTCCTCGTAGGCGGCCAGGAGCTCCACATCGGAGGGCACGCCGGAGTCGACGTCGGGGGCCACCACGGGGTGCTTCGCCTCCTCGGTGAAGAACAGGAACCACGACAGGTCGATGCGGGGATCGGAGCGCGACCAGATCTCCCAGTCGATGATGGCCCGCACCTCGGTGCCCTCGGCGAGCATGTTGCCGAGGCGGTAGTCGCCGTGCACGATCACCGACGGCACCGGGTCGGGAGCCGTGGCCCGCAGCGCGTCCGCGCAGGCCAGGTAGCCGGTGCGCACCTCGTCGGGCACCGTGTCGAAGGTGCGGGTCCAGCGGTCGACCTCACCGATGAGCGTCGTCTCCGGCTCACCGCCCAACCCGAGCGTCGTCGGCTCCACCTGGTGCAGAGCGGCCAGCATGCGGGCCGCCGCGAACGAGCGGCCGCGCACGATCTCGTCCGGCCGTCGGTTGCGCACGGCATCGAGCAGCGGCTCGGCGCACTCACCCGCCACGAACCCCGAGGCGAAGAACGGCGGCACGTCGTCGGGCTCACCCTCGTCGGTGAACAGCACCGCGGGCACGCCCACGCCGGGCTGGCCACCCAGGGCAGCCATGCAGCGGGCTTGGCGCAGCACGTCCCGGTTGCGCACCGGCGGCAGCCCGGGGGGCGCCACCTTGAGCACGAGGCGCGGGTGCGCCGGTGGCCCGCCGATCACGTCGGCCGAGAACACGATCCCGACCGTGCCCCCCTCGAGCGGTTCGAGGCCATCGATCGTGCAGCCGGGCGCCCACGCCTGGGCCGCCTTCGCGGTGCGCTCCTCCAGGACGTCCATGTCGAGCTCGTGCATCGCCCGAACCTATCCACCACCGACGGACGAGGTAGCCGCTGATGTACCCCGGCCTGCACGCGCGCACCCGCCCCGACCACGCCGCCATCGTCATGGCCGGCACCGGCGAACGAGTCACCTACCGAGAGCTCGACCAGCGCTCCAACCGGCTCGCCCACCTCTGGCACGAGCGGGGCCTGCGCCGAGGCGACCACGTCGCCATCCTCCTCGCCAACGGTCCCCTCTGGTTCGACGCGGTGTGGGCGGCGCTGCGCTCGGGGCTCTACTACACGCCCGTCAACTGGCACCTCACGGCACCCGAGGTGGCCTACATCGTGCGCGACTGCGGGGCCCGCTCGCTCGTCACCTCGGCCGCCTTCGCGGACCAGGTCGCCGACCTCGAGGTGGAGATCCCGCTCATGGCCGGCGGCGCCGCCGACGGGTGGGAGCCCTACGAGGCCCGGGTGGCCGACCAGCCGACCACACCGCTCGCCCGCGAGCCCGAGGGTGCGGGGATGTACTACTCCTCGGGCACCACCGGCCGACCCAAGGGCATCCTCTTCCCACTCCCCGACCGCACGGTGCACGACGAGCACCCCATCGTGAAGTACGAGAGCCCCATCGCCAACGGCCCCGACGCCGTCTACCTCTCGACGGCGCCGATGTACCACACCGCCCCCGTGGTCACCTGCTCGCTGGCCCACCGCACCGGCGCCACCACCGTGATCATGGAGCGATGGGACCCGGAGGCGTGCCTGGCCGCCATCGAGCGCTACCGCGTGACCAGCGCGCAGTTCGTGCCCACCATGTTCGTGCGGCTCCTGAAGCTCCCGGCCGAGGTGCGGACGCGCTACGACCTGTCGTCGCTGCAGCTCGTCACCCACGCCGCCGCACCCTGCCCCGTCGAGGTGAAGCACCAGATGATGGACTGGTTCGGCCCCATCATCTGGGAGTACTACGCCGGCTCGGAGAACGTCGGCTCCACGCTGATCAGCCCTGAGGAGTGGCTCGCCCACCCTGGCTCGGTGGGTCGGCCCCGCTTCAGCGCCGTGCACATCTGCGACGACGACCACCGCGAGCTGCCCGTCGGCGAGGTGGGCAACATCTGGTTCGACACGCCCGGCGCCGACTTCGCGTACCACGGCGACCCCGACAAGACCGCCGCCGCCCGCAGCCCCGAAGGCTGGTTCAACCTCGGTGACGTGGGCTACGTGGATGCTGACGGGTACCTCTACCTCACGGATCGCCAGTCGTTCACGATCATCTCCGGCGGCGTCAACATCTACCCGCAGGAGGCCGAGGACGTGCTCGTGATGCACCCTGCGGTGGCCGACGTGGCCGTGTTCGGCGTACCCAACGACGACCTCGGCGAGGAGGTGAAGGCGGTGGTGCAGCTGCTCGACCCGGCGCAGGCCAGCGCCGAGATGGAAGACGAGCTGCTGGCGTTCTGCCGTGCTCACCTGGCCGCCTTCAAGTGCCCCCGATCCATCGACTTCGACGCCGCCCTCCCCCGCCAGGACACCGGCAAGCTCTACAAGCGACTGCTCAAGGACCGCTACTGGGGCGACCGTGCCTCCCGCATCGTCTAGGACTGGACCCGTGCCCGAACGCTCCCCTCACTTCCCCGCCTTCACGCCCACCAGCGGCAGCCTGATCGCGTCGTGCGCGGAGCGGTTCGGCGACAAGACGTTCGCGGTCCTGGGCGACGACCGGCTCACCTACGCCCAGGCCGACGCTCGCTCGGCGGAGCTGGCCAAGGGCCTGCTGGCCTCGGGCGCCGGCAAGGGGACGCTGGTGGGGCTGCTGGCGCCCAACGGGCCGGAGTGGATCATCGGGTGGCTGGCCGCCACCCGCATCGGCTGCGTCGTCGCCCTCCTCAACACCTACGGCAAGGCCCGCGAGCTGGGCTGGATCCTGCGCCACGCCGACATCCAGGTGCTGCTCACCGTCGACGCCCACCTCGGCCACGACTACCTCGAGCGCCTCGAGCAGGGAGCGCCCGACCTCGTCGGCCAAGCCCACGAGCGGATCTTCATCGAGTCGCACCCGTACCTGCGCGCCGTGTGGACCTGGGGCGACGGCATGCGCGGGTGGGCCGGACCGGTCGGCGAGCTGGCCGGTCGCGGCGCCGCGGTGAGCGACGGACTGCTGCGCGAGGTGGAGGCGGAGGTGTCCCCCGCCGACCCGATGGTGATCGTGTACTCGTCGGGCAGCACGGCCGACCCCAAGGGCGCCGTGCACAGCCACGGTGCCAGCGTGCGCCACGCCCACAACCTCGGCCAGATGCGCGACCTCATCGCAGATGACGTGCTCTACACCCCAATGCCGCTGTTCTGGGTGGGCGGCTTCAGCTTCACCCTCATCGCGGCGATGCACG
>JBKJIL010000079.1:0-10566 GCA_046598435.1 Acidimicrobiales bacterium | reverse complement strand
CTCGAGGGCATCGCCGCCCACGGTCACCGTGGTGCCGGCGCCTGCGGGGGCGTGCCCCTCGACCGAGACGCCGGTGCGGATCTCGATGCCGCGCTTCTTGAACGAGCGCTCGATGACCTGGGTGACGTCCTTGTCGAGGCCGGGCAGGATCTTGGGCAGCGCCTCGAGGATCGTGACCTGCGAGCCGAGGTCGCTCAGCATCGACGCGAACTCGCACCCGATGACGCCGCCGCCGATGATGGCGGCCCGCTTCGGCAGCTCGGGCATCGACAGCACCTCGTCGGAGGTCATGACGATCGTGCCGTCGACCTCGAAGCCGGGGAGGGTGCGGGGCAGGGAGCCGGGGGCCAGCACCACGGCGTCGGCGGTGAGCTCCACGTCGCCTGACGAGCCGCCCGACACGGTGACCTTGTGGTCGGCGTGCAGCCGGCCGTGGCCGTCGAGCACGGTGACCTTGCGGCCCTTGAGCATGGTGGCCAGCCCGCCGACGAGCCCGGACACGATGGTGTCCTTGCGGGCGAGGGACACCGACCAGTCGAGCGTGGGTTCGCCGACGTTGACCCCGAACTCCTTGGCCTCGGCCACGTGGAGGTAGGTGGCAGCCGTCTCGAGGAGCTCCTTGGCCGGGATGCAGCCCACGTTGAGGCAGGTGCCGCCGAGCTTGTGCTTCTCGATCATGGCGACGTTGAGGCCGGCCGAGGCGCCGTAGAGCGCCGTGGCGTACCCGCCGGGACCGCCGCCGATGACGACGACGTCGTAGTGCTCGGCCGTGGGGACCACCTCCGGGTGCGTGCAGGGCCGCGTTCTGGACGACTCGGACTCTACCGGCCTGGGGCCGATCCCCGTACCGGCCCTCGTCCGGTGTCGTCAGCCCCGCGCGATCAGGACGAACTGCAGCGCGGCAGCGCCGAGGATGGCCATGCCGCAGAGGAGGGCCGACAGGATCAGGCGCCGTGTGCTCATCGACGTGTGCTCATCGCCGTGTGCTCATCGACCCGTCAGGATCGACTGCACGTCGGCCTCGCTGTCGGGCGTCACGAGCACGAGGACCTCGTCGCCAGGCAGCAGGACCGTGTCGCCTCGGGGGAAGATGACCCGCTCCTCACGGAGCACAGCCACGATGGTGGACTCACGCGGGAACTCGAGGCTGACGATCTCCTTGTTGGCGGCGCGCGCGTCGCTGGCCAGGGTGACCTCGATCAGGCTGGCGCGACCGCGCTCGAAGCTGAGCAGGCGCACCAGCGTGCCCACCGACACCGCCTCCTCCACGAGGGAGGTGAGCAGGTGGGGCGTGGACACCGCAACGTCGACGCCCCAGTTCTCGTTGAACATCCAGTGGTTCTTGGGGTTGTTCACGCGGGCGATGACGCGGGGGACCGCGAACTCCTGCTTGGCCAGCAGCGACACCACGAGGTTGTCCTCGTCGTCGCCGGTGACGGCGGCCAGCACGTCGATGTCGTCCAGCGGCACCTTGCGGAGGTTGTCGACCTCACAGGCGTCGGCCAGGACCCAGCGGACGCCCTCGGGGTCGCCGCTGGCCTGGGCCCGGGCTACCCGCTCGGCCTCCACCTCGATGATGGTGACCTCGTGGCCGCCACGCGTGAGCTCCGAGCTGATGAAGGTGCCGACGTTGCCGCCACCCACGATGACGACCTTCATCGGTGACCTCCGGAGGCGTCGCCGGCCAGGTGGGCGTCGAGCTCGTCGATGCGATCGGCTCCGACGGTCATGTAGACGACGTCGCCTTCTTGGGTGACGAGGTCGGGCGTGGGGACCTGGCCCACGCCGAGCCGGGACAGCACCGCCACCCGGGCCAGGCCCTCGAGGTCGAGGTCGGCCAACCGGCGGCCGGCCCAGCTCTGGGCCACAGGACGTTCGACGAGCACGACACGTGCCGACGGATCGGTCCACTCCGTGGCCGGCGCATCGGGCAGGATCCGGCGCATCACACGGTCGGTGGTCCACTGCACGGTGGCGATGGTGGGGATGCCCAGCTTCTCGTAGATGGCCGCTCGCCGGGGGTCGTAGATCCGAGCGATCACGCGCTCGACACCGAAGACCTCACGGGCCGTGCGGGCCACCATGATGTTCGAGTTGTCGCCGCTGGTCACCGCGGCAAGCGCACCGGCCTCTTCGATGCCGGCCTGGCGCAGCAGGTCGCGGTCGAAGCCCACACCCACCACCGTGCGCCCGGCGAACCCTTCGGGGAGGCGGCGGAAGGCCTTGGCTGCCTTGTCGATGACCGCGACCGAGTGGCCCCCATCTTCCAGGATGCGGGCCAGGCCTGAACCGACCCGGCCGCAACCGACCACAACGACGTGCAACGTGCGCTCCTCTGCAGATGACCGGGCGATCCTACGACCGACCCCTGCAGCAGGAGCAACCTGGGATCAGAGCGGGCGCTGCGAGAGCAGGTCGCGGATCTCGGTGAGGAGCATGGCCTCGTCAGTGGGAGCTGGCGTGTCCTCGATGACCTCGTCACCCGACGCTCGCCGCGAGGCCATGGCCTGCATGGGCTTCACGATGAGGAAGAAGACCACGGCGGCCACCGACGCGAACTTGATGATGGCGTTGATGACGATGCCGTAGCTGAAGGTGCTGTTGTTGATCTCGAAGGTCATCAGGGAGAAGTCCTTCGATGCGATCATCCCGACGAGGGGGGTGATGAGGCCTTCGACGATGGCCGTCACGATGGCCGTGAAGGCGGCCCCGATGATGACGGCCACGGCCAGATCGACGACGTTGCCGCGGAACAGGAACCTCTTGAAGTCAGCCAGCATGGATCCTCCTGGTAGCGCGATGCATAGGGTGTGGGGTGGTGCCGTCAGCGGACGGTACCGCTCGATCGGGCGGCGGAGGAGGGAAACGTGCGGGTCGCCATCACCGGGTCCAGCGGTCTCATCGGAAGCGCCTTGCGCACATCGCTCGAAGCGGACGGCCACCAGGTCGTGCGAGTGGTGCGAACCGGACAGGGGCCCGACACGACGACTTGGGACGTCGACCGGGGCCAGATCGATGCGACGGCGTTCGAGGGCCTCGACGGGGTGGTCCACCTCGCCGGTGAGGGCATCGGCGAGAAGCGCTGGACCGACGAGCAGAAGGGCAGGATCCTCGAGAGCCGCACCCGCGGCACCGCGCTCCTGAGCGAGGCGCTGGCGTCGCTCCAGCACCGGCCGCCGGTCCTGGTGAGCGGCTCGGCCGTCGGCTTCTACGGCGACCGGGGCGACGAGCAGCTCACCGAGGCCAGCCCTGCGGGGACGGGCTTCCTCGCCGAGGTGGCGACGGCATGGGAGGCCGCGACGGCGCCCGCCGAAGCCGCCGGGGTGCGGGTGGCGCACATCCGCACCGGCATCGTGCTCGACCGTGACGGCGGGGCGCTGGCTCGCCTCGTCAAGCTGGCCAGGCTCGGACTCCTCGGCAAGCTGGGCAGCGGTCGCCAGTGGATGAGCTGGATCGGCCTGGCCGACGAGGTCGGGGCCATCCGGTTCCTCCTCGAGCACGACGTGGCGGGGGCGGTCAACCTCACGGCACCGGCACCGGTCACCAACGCCGTGTTCACCAAAGCCCTCGGCCGAGTGGTCCACCGCCCCACCATCCTGCCCATCCCCAGCTTCGGCCCCAAGCTGCTGCTGGGCGGCGAGCTGGCCGATGCCCTGCTCTACGAGGGCCAGCGGGTGCTGCCCGAGGCGCTGCTCGATGCCGGGTACGAGTTTCGTCACGACGATCTCGAGACGGCGCTGCACGCCATCCTCGACACGACCTGAGACGCGACGAGGGGGGACCGCCCGGCTGGGCGGTCCCCCCTCGTGCACAGCTCGATCAGGTCACTTGGGCTGCATGCGCACGCCGCCGTCGACGCGGATGGTCTCGGCGTTCATGTAGCTGTTCGACAGCAGCTCGCCCGCCATCGAGGCGAACTCCGTGGCGTAGCCGAGGCGGTCGGGGAAGAGCACGTCGCGCTTCAGCTTGTCCTTGAAGCCCTCCGACGCCTCGCCCTGACCGTAGATGGGGGTGTCGATGAGGCCGGGGGCGATGCAGTTGACGCGCACGCCGATGGCGGAGAGATCGCGGGCGACCGGAAGGGTCATCCCCACGACGCCGCCCTTGGAGGCGGAGTAGGAGGCCTGGCCGATCTGGCCGTCGAAGGCCGCCACGGAGGCGACGGTGACGATGGCGCCGCGCTCGTTGTCGGCGAGGGGCTCGGTCTGGCTCATGGCCGTGGCGGCCAGACGGATGCAGTTGAAGGTGCCGACGAGGTTGACCTCGAGGACCTTCTTGAAGATGTCGAGGTCGTGGGCCGACTCGTACTGGCCGTCGCGCCCCACCGTGCGGGTGGCCCAGCCGATGCCGGCGGCCGTGACGAGGGCCCGGAGCGGCCCGAGCTCCTTGGCCGCCTCGACGGCGGCGATGACCTGCTCGACGTTGGCCACGTCGGCCTGGGCGAACACACCGCCCACGTCCTTGGCGACGGCCTCGCCCTTCTCGGGGTTCATGTCGACGACCACGACCCGGGCGCCGCGCTCGGCGAGATGGCGGACGGTGGCCTCACCGAGGCCCGAGGCCCCTCCGGTGACGATTGCTGAGATGCCGTTGAGATCCATGGCCGCAGACTCTATTGACCGAGCGGTCAAGAGGCGAAACCGGGCAGGATGGGTCCCCATGCTCCTCGGCGATCTCCTTCCCCGCGATCCCGACCCGGAGTCGCTGCTCGACGCGTTCACGGCCTGGACCGACGATCGGGGTCTGGCCCTCTACCCGGCCCAGGAGGAGGCGATCCTCGAGATCGTCTCGGGATCCAACGTGATCGTGGCCACCCCGACCGGCTCCGGGAAGAGCCTCATCGCCGCCGGCGCCCACTTCACCGCCCTCGCCCAGGGCCGCCGGAGCTTCTACACGGCCCCCATCAAGGCCCTCGTCAGCGAGAAGTTCTTCGACCTCTGCAGCACCTTCGGCCGGGAGCGGGTGGGCATGATGACCGGCGACGCGGCCGTCAACGCCGGCGCCCCGATCATCTGCTGCACGGCCGAGGTCCTCGCCAACCTCGCGCTCCGGGGCGGCACGAGCGCCGACGTGGGCCAGGTGGTGATGGACGAGTTCCACTTCTACGGCGAGCCCGAGCGCGGGTGGGCGTGGCAGGTGCCGCTGCTCGCCCTCCCCCAGGCACAGCAGGTCCTGATGTCGGCCACGCTCGGCGACGTCACCCGGTTCGAGGCCGACCTCACCCACCGGACCGGGCGGCCGACGGTCACGGTGCGCTCCACCAGCCGGCCCGTGCCCCTCGACTTCTCGTACCGCCTCACCCCGGTGCTCGAGACGATCGAGGAGCTCCTGCGGGCCGACCAGGCCCCCGTCTACGTCGTCCACTTCACGCAGGCGTCGGCCATCGAGCGGGCCCAGGCGCTGATGAGCACGAACCTGTGCAGCCGCGAGGAGAAGGACCGCATCGCCGAGCTCATCGGCGACTTCCGCTTCGCCACCGGGTTCGGTAAGACCCTCTCGCGCTTCGTGCGCAGCGGCGTGGGCGTGCACCACGCGGGGATGCTCCCCAAGTATCGGCGCCTCGTGGAGCGGCTGGCCCAGGCCGGGCTGCTGAAGGTGATCTGCGGCACCGACACGTTGGGCGTCGGGATCAACGTGCCGATCCGTACCGTGCTCTTCACCGCGCTGGCGAAGTACGACGGCCACAGCACCCGTCACCTCGACGCCCGCGAGTTCCACCAGATCGCGGGTCGCGCCGGCCGGGCCGGCTACGACGCCGCCGGGTCGGTGGTGGTCCAGGCGCCCGAGCACGTGACCGAGAACGAGAAGTCCCTCGCCAAGGCGGGCGACGACCCGAAGAAGCGGCGCAAGGTGGTGCGCCGCAAGGCGCCCGACGGCTTCGTGTCGTGGGGCGAGGGCACCTTCGACCGGCTGGTGGCCGCTGAGCCGGAGCCCTTGCGGTCGAGCTTCCGGGTGTCGCACTCGATGCTGCTCAACGTCCTCGACCGACCCGGTGACGGCTGTGCCGCCCTGCGAGGGCTCCTGACCGACAACCACGAGCCCCGCAAGGCCCAGCGCGAGCACATCCGGCGGGCCATCTCCATCTACCGGTCGCTGCTCGCGGCCGGGGTGGTCGAGCGCCTCGACGGGCCCGACTCCCGAGGCCGCACCGTGCGGGTGACGGTGGACCTGCAGGCCGACTTCGCCCTCAACCAGCCCTTGGCGCCCTTCGCCCTGGCCGCCCTCGACCTGCTCGACGTGTCGAGCCCCGAACACACCCTCGACGTCGTGTCGGTGGTGGAGGCCGTGCTCGACGACCCCGGGGTGGTGCTGGCCGCCCAGGCCAACAAGGCGCGCGGCGAGCTCGTCGCCGAGCTCAAGGCGGCCGGGGTGGAGTACGAGGAGCGCATGGCCCGCCTCGAGGGCATCACCCACCCACGGCCGCTGGCAGAGGTGCTCGAGCCCGCGTACGCCATGTACCGCCAGTCGCAGCCGTGGGTGGCCGACCACCCGCTGGCCCCCAAGTCGGTCGTGCGCGACATGTGGGAGCGGGCCATGACCTTCGCCGACTACGTGCAGCACTACGGCCTGGCTCGCGCCGAGGGCACGCTGCTGCGCTACCTGAGCAACGCCTACAAGGCGCTCGTGCAGACCGTGCCCGAGTCGGCCAAGAGCGACGAGCTGTACGACCTCACCGAGTGGCTCGGCGAGCTGGTGCGCCAGGTCGACTCCAGCCTGCTCGACGAGTGGGAGGCACTCGCCCATCCCGAGCAGCTGCTGGAGGTCGCGGAGGCACCGGTCGACCACGCCCCACCGCCGGTGACGGGCAACGAGCGCGCCTTCCGGGTGCTGGTGCGCAACGAGATGTTCCGTCGGGTGGAGCTGGCGGCGGCGCGACGGGTGCACGCGCTGGGCGAGCTCGACGGCGACCACGGCTGGACGGCGGAGCGGTGGGGGGAAGCCCTCGACGCGTACTTCGCGGATCACGCGTCCATCGGCATCGACGCCGCCGCCCGTCGCTCGGAGCTGGCCGAGATCGACGCCAGCGGCCGGCTCTGGCAGGTGCGTCAGGTGCTCGACGATCCCGTCGCCGACCACGAGTGGGTGCTTCGGGCGGAGGTGGATCTCGACGCGTCGGACGATGCCGGCGTGGCCGTCGTGCGCATGCTCGACGTCGCCACGCGCTGACGCTCACCTGGGGCGGCGCGCCAGACCAACGCGTCCGTGCCAGGATCGACGGCATGGGGTCGCACTTCCCTCGTCGGCGTCGCGGTCGGCCCGACGAGGAGCCGGCCACCGACGCAGTCGAGCCCGACGACGAGCCCGTGCGACTCGACGATGCCGACCATGCGTGGTGGGCGCAGCGCGACATCGACGCCGCATGGACCCCGCGAGGCGATCCCCCGGCGCCGGACGAACCGAAGCGGGACATCCTGGCCGAGCACTTCGGCGAGGACTGGCGCACCAGCTTCGGCCTCACCGCCACCGCCGCCGAGCCGGCAGCGCCGCCGTCACCGCCGGGCCCGACCCCTTCGACCCCGCTGACCCCTTCGAGCCCGCTGACCCCTTCGACCACTGACCCCTACGAGGTGCTCGAGGTCGACGCCACGGCGAGCTGGGACGACATCGTGGCCGCCCATCGCACCATGGCTCGGCGCCACCACCCCGACCTCATGGGCGGCCGATCGGACGACGAGGTGGCCGCCAGCGAGGACCGCATCCGGGTCATCAACATGGCCTACCAGGAGCTGCGCATCCGTCGAGGTCGATGACAGCTACGGGTGCACGAGGAGCACCTGGTCGGCGCCGAGGTGGTCTTCGAGCGAGCGCACCAGGCGGCCCACGGCCGGGTCGTCCTGGTCCCACACCACGACGGCGGCATCGACCTGGCGGGCCAGCCACGCGTCGCGTCGAGCCAGGGCCGCGCCGGCGAGCTGCTTGGTCGCCGGCACCTTGGTCTCCAGCGTGATGGCCACCTCGGCCGCGTCCACCAGCTCACGGAAGCGGGCCCGCGCCTCGACCGGCCACGGCTTGTCGGCGGCCGGGTAGGGCAGCACCGCGATGAGGGGCAGCGAGCGGTCGAGGGCCGCCTCGGCACCGAGCAGCTCGGCACCGAGCCGCAGGCCGCTGACCACCGCCAGCGGCCCGTCCACCTCCACCATGGCCGCAAGCGTCTCCCCCAGCCGTGTGCGCACGCCGGCCGCGACGGGGTTCTCCTCGTAGCCGCCCAGCTCCCCGGGGCGGTGGCCGGCGACGAGCACCAGACGGCCGGCGGGTAGGCGCCGATCCCGGGTGGACCCGCCGGCCGGGCCGCGGGTGGTGGCGGTGTCCGCCGGTCCGAGGTGGTCGGGCTCGCCCTCGCCGGTGCGGCCGGTCTGGGTGAGCGCGGCCTCCACGGCGAGGCGGTCGACGAGGTCGTTCATGACGTCGCCGTTGTGCCCCTTCACCCACCGGAACGTGACGTCGCCCCGCTGGAGCACGAGGTCGATGAACGGCTCCCAGAGATCGCGGTTGGCGACGGGCTGGCGCTGCGAGTTCTTCCATCCTCGCTTCACCCATCCCTCGTGCCAGCGATCGCGGAAGCAGTTGACGACATAGGTCGAGTCGCTGACCACCTCGAGACGGCCGGGGAGGGCCTTGACCGCTTCCCAGGCCGCCGTGACCTCCATGCGCTGGTTGGTCGTGTGGTCCGCGGGGCCGGACGCGAACCGCCCTCCGGGCACCGCCCAGGCCCAGCCGCCGGGGCCTGGGTTCCCCGAGCAGGCGCCGTCCGTGTAGGCGACGGTGGAGCTGGCCGACGAAGAGGTCACGGGGGGATCGTGGCGCGAATCCCCCGGTGAAGCGAGATGATGGAGCCCATGATCATCGATGGCTTCGTGCACCAGCTCCCCGACACCGATCCGGGGGAGACGCAGGAGTGGCTCGATTCGCTGGATGCGGTGGTCGACGAGCACGGCAAGACCCGGGCCCGGTTCCTCGTCTCCAAGCTGCTGGAGCGGGCCCGTGAGCTGCAGGTCGGTACCCCTGCAACGGTGTCCACGCCCTATGTGAACTCCATCCCGCCCGAGGAGGAGCCCTTCTTCCCCGGCGACGAGCACCTCGAGCGCCGCATCCGGGCCTTCATCCGCTGGAACGCCGCCGTGATGGTGGTGCGGGCCAACAAGGCGGCCGACGGCATCGGTGGCCACCTCGCCACGTTCGCCAGCTCGGCCGCGCTCTACGAGGTGGGGTTCAACCACTTCTTCCGCGGCAAGGACCACGGCCAGGCCGGCGACCACGTGCACATCCAGGGCCACGCCGCCCCGGGGATCTACGCGCGGGCCTTCCTCGAGGGTCGCCTGACAGCCGATCAGCTCGACCACTTCCGTCGCGAGGTGGGCGGTGGCGGGCTGTCGTCCTATCCCCACCCGCGCCTGATGCCCGACTTCTGGGAGTACCCCACGGTGTCGATGGGCTTGGGCCCGCTGAGCTCGATCTACCAGGCCCGGTTCAACAAGTACCTCCACAACCGCCGGCTGGAGGACACCTCCGGGTCTCGGGTGTGGTGCTTCATCGGTGACGGCGAGTGCGACGAGCCCGAGACGCTCGGGTCGATCTCCCTCGCCGCCCGCGAGGGGCTCGACAACCTCACGTGGGTCGTGAACTGCAACCTGCAGCGCCTCGACGGGCCGGTGCGCGGCAACGGCAAGATCATCCAGGAGCTCGAGGCGGTGTTCCGCGGCGCCGGGTGGAACGTCATCAAGGTCGTGTGGGGCAGCAAGTGGGACGAGCTGCTCATGCGAGACGTCGACGGGGTGCTGCTCAACAAGATGAACACGACGGTGGACGGCGAGTTCCAGCGCTACGCCGTCGAGTCGGGGGCCTACGCACGGGAGCACTTCTTCGGCCCTGACCCGCGCCTGCGCAAGCTCGTCGACCACCTGTCCGACGAGGAGATCCGCAACCTCCCCCGCGGTGGCCACGACTACCGCAAGCTCTACGCGGCCTACAAGGCAGCCACGGAGCAGGAAGGCGCCCCCACCGTCATCCTCGCCAAGACGGTGAAGGGCTGGACGCTCGGTCCGGAGGTCGAGGGCCGTAACGCCACCCATCAGATCAAGAAGATGACCGTCGAGCAGCTGCGCACCCTGCGCACCCGCCTCCATCTCGAGGAGGAAGTGCCCGAGGAAGCTCTGGCCGACGACCGGGAGCCGCCGTACATCTCGCTGCCCGATGACGCCGAGGCCAAGCGCTACATGCTGCAGCGGCGCGCCGCCCTCGACGGGTCACTCCCCCGCCGAAGCGTGGCCATTAGGCGGGCCATCGAGCTCCCGGCCGACGATGCGTTCGCCGAAGTGCTGGCCGGATCGGGCAAGCAGGCGGCCTCCACGACCACTGCCTTCACCCGCCTCCTGCGCAACCTCTGCCGGGATCCCAAATTTGGCACCCGTGTCGTGCCGATCGTCCCCGACGAGGCCCGAACCTTCGGGATGGACTCGTTGTTCCGCGAGTTCGCGATCTACGCGTCGAAGGGCCAGCACTACGAGCCCGTCGACCACGATCTCCTGCTGTCCTACAAGGAGAGCCAGTCGGGGCAGATCCTCGAGG
>JBKJIL010000032.1:0-4151 GCA_046598435.1 Acidimicrobiales bacterium | reverse complement strand
GATGAACCGCTCGAGCTCGGCGAAGGCCACGATCTGGTCGAAGCGCTCGGCCACCTGCTGCTTGGTGAGGCCGAGGAGCATGCCGTTCACGTAGACGTTCTCCCGACCGGACATCTCCTGGTGGAAGCCGACGCCGACGCTCAGCAGCGGCGCAACCCGCCCCGAAACCGTCACTCGCCCTGCGCTCGGTCGGCTCACGCCGGCGAGCAGTCGCAGCAACGTCGTCTTGCCCGCTCCGTTGCGACCAACGATCCCCACGGTCTCACCGGCGTCTATCGTCAGGTCGATGCTCTGGAGCGCATCGAAGGTCGTGGCCCGCGTCCTGAACCGCGGCCGCGACCATCGCGTCCCGTCGCCTCTGCCAGGGTGCAGGGCGTACCGCTTCGACACACCGGCGAGGTTGAGGACAGTTGTCACGCGTCTGGCTCGGATTGGGGCGTCGGCTCGGTCCGCCGGGGCTGGGAGGGGCCGATAGTAACCTCTGCCACCGTGTCTGATCGTGGAGCCCGACGCCGGGGAGTCGGCCATGCCCGGCGGCATCGGTCGTTCGCCGGTCGAGGGGCCTCCTGATGATCCTCCGAGCTCGCTATGCCCCACCTCCGCACGGCAGCCGCATGGGCAATCACGGTGACCTCGCAGCGGCCCGAGCGCGCTACGTAGCGGGCCCGTCGCGGAACCTGGAGTTCCTTCTGACCAAGCGCTACGGCTGGCTCAACGACCACATCGCACCCACGGACGTGGGCGTCGAGCTGGCGGCGGGCATCGGGGTCGCCCGCGATCATGTGGTGGCAGCCTCGCTCGTGCTGACGGACGTCGACGAGGGCGAGTGGCTCGACGTTCCGGGCGTGGACGCCACGGCCACCCCATTCCCCGATGGCGGGCTCGACTTCGTCATCATGCAGAACGGCATCCACCACTTGGCTCAGCCGATCCGAGTCTTCGAGGAGGCCGCTCGCCTCCTGAAGCCGGGGGGCCGCTTCCTCGTCCAGGACGTGACGTGCTCGCTCCTCCAGCGGGTGCTGGCGCGTCTCACGAGGGTGGAGGGCTACGACTACGACATCGACGTCTTCGACCGCGATGCGCTCATCAGCGACCCGGCGAAGCCTTGGGAGGCGAACAACGCGGTGCCTGACCTCCTCTTTGACGACGTGGCCGAGTTCGAACGCCGGGTTCCCGACTTTCGCGTCCTCGAGCAGAGGTACAGCGAATGCCTGGTGTTCCTCGACTCCGGCGGCGTCACGCACAAGACCCTGAGCGTTCCCCTGCCCTCGATCGTCTTGCGGGTCCTCGATCGACTCGACGGGCTCCTGACACGGGCGGCCCCCGGGGTCTTCGCCCTCCAGCGATCAGTGGTGCTCGAGCGGCGGGAGGCCAGCACGCAGTGACGGGTGAGCTCTCCATCGTTCGCGAAGTCGTTGCTGCCGCGCTGCTCGTGCTCATGGCAGGCTGCAGCATGGGGACGGCCGCCCTCGTGGCGCCGTTCGTCAGCTCGGTGGATCGGCTCGAACGCCTGCTCGTCACCGGGCTGCTGATCCTCGCTCAGGCCGTTGGGATCCCGCTGGCCTTGGGTGCCCTGGGCCTGCTCCACCCGCCCCTGGTGGTGGTCACCCACTTGGCCGTCCTGGGGCTGGCCTCGTGGCGCTTGCGCCGTCGCGGTCGGGCCTCGGCGGGCGACCTCCGGGCCATCCCTGCAGGGGCACGGGCCTGGCACACCACAGATCTCGCCGGTGTGGCGGCTGGCACCGCATACCTGTTCCTCGGAGTCGCCAGCTCCCTCCGACGAGCCCGTTCACTGGACTTCGACACGAAGGAGTACCACCTCAGCAACCTGGCGTCGTGGCTCCAGCGAGGGTCGCTCTGGCACCTTCCGTACGCGCAGCCGGGCTCGGTCACCGCCACCCACCCCGGCAACGGGGAGATGATGGGTCTGTGGCTCGCTTTGCCGACGCACGGCGACGAGCTCGTCTACCTGGCCCCGATGCTGTTCGCGCCGCTGTGCATCCTCGCCGCCGCTGTGCTGGTGCGAGAGCTGCGCGGCGGGGAGCGCGGCGCCGCCGGCCTCGGTGCGCTCGCTGCTGTCGCCGTGCTGGCGGCTCCGATCTACCTCGGCACGCAGGTCGACTCGCTCTCCACCGACCTGCCGGCTGCCGCCGGGCTGCTCGGTGGGGTGGCGTTGCTCTTCGTAGCTCGGCGAGGCAACAGGAGCGCCACGGTGGCGCTGGCCGGCATCTCGATCGGCCTGGGCCTCGGCGCCAAGTACACGGCCGTCGTTCCGGCGGCCGTTATCGTGGCGGTTGCCGTCTTGATCCTCCGTCGGCGGTCTGACTGGTGGCTGCTCGTACCGGGGGTGGCAACGTTTGCCGCCCCCTGGTTCGTCCGAAACCTGGTCGCCACGGGGAACCCGTTGTTCCCTCAGGATCTGAAGGTGGTCGATGGCGGTGTCACGCCTTACAACGTGCTCAACACCTCGATCCTGCATCAGATCCTCGACGGTCGGTCCGCCATCGTGCGCTCGTGGATCGGCTTGGCCGCGGACCTCGTGGGGCCTGTGCTGCTGATCGTGCCGTTTGCGCTGGTGGTGGCCGTCGTCCGCCCCGGACGGGCTTCGGATCGTCGGGGTCTCGGACTCCTCGCGGTGGTGTCAGCGGGAGCACTCCTTGCCTACATGGCGACTCCCGTGACCGGAGGCGGCCCGACCGGTTTGGACTTCATCATCGCCTCGTGCTTCCGCTATGGGCTGGTCGGCGTCCTGCTGACAGTGGTCTGCAGCGCCATCGTTCTCGGACCTCGGCTCGGCGTCACGGGGCTGACTGCTGCGGTGCTGTGGGACGGCTGGCAGGCCCACACCGTCGTCGACCTTCGTGGGGACCTGCAGATCGGGGCGGCGCTCCTCGCCGTGGCCGTCGTCGTCGCGGGGCTGGTCCTGGCGGCACTCTGTTGGGGCGGCGGCAGGCCGGGCCTGGAGCGGATCGGTGCGGCGTCCGCCGGTGGCCTTGTGGCCGTCGCCGCCCTGGTCGGCGGGTTCGCGGTCATCCACCGCTCTGATCGTGGGACGCAGCTGTCCACGTTGGAGCGACTGGCGCAGTCCTTTGGTCCGGATCGCGCCGCGGTTGTGGTGGGAGTCGGCGATCTGCGTGCCGTCCTCGGTCCCCGACTCGAACGGCCCCTCCTCGGGGTCTCTCGCGGCGGTCGGGCGAACGAGACCCCCTTCACTGACGATGCCCAGCTGGTCCACCACTTCCTCGGTGGCCCGGCGCCAAGGTCGTCGTCAGAGCTCCGATCGGCCCTCGACGCCGCTGTCGCGGCCACCGGAGCAGACCTGCTCATCGTCGGGAGAGGGAATCCAGTGGCGCGGCCCGATGACTGGGTCCCCGACAACACGTGGTGCCTGGTCGGGTCTGATCCCGAGGGCGCCGTCTTCGTGCGACCGCGGCTCCTTCAGCCCGGCGCCGTCTGCCAGGCCGCGGTCAGCTTGTGAGCTCGTCGTCCAAGGGCAGGATGGCGGCGTCGAGCTCGATCGCCCCGCGCGATGCCGGCGATGATGGCGCGGCGACCTTCAGCCCCAGGCTGTCGCGGTAGAGGATCCGCCGGCCGTCCGGAGAGGTCACGGTCAGCAAGAGGCGATACGGCCCCCCGATGAGGTGCGGGCGAAAGCCGACCTCCACCCGGGCGCGATCACCGGCCCGATAGGCGCGATGACCCTGATTGAGCACTGAGCGCATCTGATAGACGACGGTGCCATCGTCGCCGAGCACCGTGAAGTGCAGCAGGGGGCTGTCGATGTCCTCCGCGAAGCGGATCGAGGCGGTCAGACGCATCGCGCCACCCTCCGTCAACGTGGTCGTGGGCCCAAACGGACCGACCAGCTCACGGCCGTCGACCGTCGCACCGCCAGGCGAGCCGCCTCGGGCATCAGCGTCGTAGGCATCGGGGTCGTGGGCGGCCACCACGTCCTCGTAGCGACCGATCACGTCCTCGACGTCGCTGTCGCGCTCGAGCTGCCCGTGCTGGATGAGCAGGGCTCGATCGCACATGAGCCGGATGGCGTGCATGGAGTGGCTGACGATGACGATGGTGGTGCCGGCGTCTTTGAGCTGGCGCATGCGGTCGAAGCACTTCAGCTGGAAGGCGAGGTCGCCGACGGCGAGCAC
>JBKJIL010000144.1:0-4296 GCA_046598435.1 Acidimicrobiales bacterium | reverse complement strand
CGCAGCGGCTCCTGGTCCTTGTTCGGCCCCTTCCACACCTCCCAGAGGCCAGCGAAGGCGTACGGGGTGCCGTCGGGCGAGTGGATGAAGTAGGGCTGCTTCTTGGCGCGGGCAGGGGCGGCCGGGTCCTTGCGCCACTCGTAGAAGCCATCCACCGGGATCAGGCACCTACGCCGCTTGAACGCCGACTTGAAGGCGTTCTTCTCGGCCAGCGTCTCGGCCCGCGCGTTGATCATCTTGGAGCCGATCTTCGGGTCCTTGGCCCACAGGGGCACGAGCCCCCAGTGGAACGCGTCGAGGTGCCGGGTGGAGCCGTCGGCGAGGACCGCGTACACGTCGTTGGTGGGCGCCACGTTGTACGACGGCTCGAGGAGGGCCTCAGGCGCCTCCGTGCCGAAGTAGGCGGCGATCTGGTCGGGCGGGGTGGCTGAGACGAAGCGGCCGCACATGGCGCTGAACCTACCGGCAGCATCGGGCGGTTCGTCCTACGCTGCGCCGATGGCCCACAACGGCACGACGCAGTGGACGATCGGGGCGGTGTCGATCACCCGCGTGCCCGACCCCGGCTTCGACCTCGTGATCCCGCAGGATGCCTCCACCGCCAAGCTCCTCGCCGGGTCGGGGTGGCTGGCCCCGCACTTCGTCACCCCCACGCAGGCCCTGCGCGTCGGCTCGTCGGCCATCGTCGTGCGCACGCCCTCGGCCACGATCGCCGTCGACCCGTTCCTCGCCTTCGACGACCCGGCCCGGCTGGCCCCGCGGCTGGCCGCCATGCGTGCCGCAGGCACCGATCCCGACGACGTCGACGTCGTCGTCCTCTCCCACATCGACGGTGTCGGCGCGTGCATCACCGCGGATGGCTCGCCCGCCTTCGGACGGGCCCGGTACCTCGTGCCGGCCGCCGAGCTGGCTGACGCCCGCGCCGGCCGCCACGGCGACGAGGGACAGGCGCTGGCCGCCCTGGCCGACAAGGGCGTGGTGGAGCCACTCGACGACATCGACGCGCTCGTCCCCGGCATCCGCTTCGAGGACGCCCCCGGCCACAACCCCGGCCATGCCCTCCTGTGGATCGCCTCGGGCGGCAGCCAGGCCGTGATCGCCGGGCACCTGTTCCTCCACCCGGCCCAGATCGCCAACCCCGACGTGGACAACGGCGACCTCGATCCAACGGTGCTGGCCGCCACCCGGCGAGCGGTCCTGGCGCGCTGCCAAGCCGACGACGTGCTCCTCGTGGCTCCCCTGTTCGCCGCCCCGGGCGGGGGCAGGATCGTCGCCGACGGCGACACCTGGCGCCTGATGGTCGACTGACCGGGTCCCGCCCGATTGGGCGCTGCCCGCGGGTGCGTCGCTACCGTCCTTGTCGATGACCGATCCTCTGCCCTCCGGTACCAGGCTCCACGGCGCCGACACGATGCTCGACGGACGGGAGAGCGACGTGGTGCCCGTTCCCGTCGACCAGCCCCAGGCCGGGGCGTCGCTGGGCGAGCTCATCGCCTTCTTCGTGCGCAAGCCGTCGCCGCTCATCATCGGCGGCGCCATGCTCGTCGCGGCCGGCACCCGGCTCTGGCTCGGCCAGTGGGGTCGCTGGGACATCCTGATCCCGCTCGTCATCCTGGCTGCTGAGCCCTTCGTGGAGTGGCTCATCCACGTGCGGGTGCTCCACCGTCGGCCGACCACGCTGGGCCGCTTCACCATCGACCCCGTGACGGCCCGCAAGCACCGCCACCACCACCGCAACCCGCGCGACCTCCGCGTCGTGATGGTCCCGTTCCAGGCGCTCTTCCCGGCCGCGCCGATCGCCGCCGCGCTGGCCATCTGGCTGCTGGCGGCACCCCAGGCCGCCATGGCGTTGGCGTGCGGGTTCGGGATGCTCCTCACCTACGAGTGGACCCACTACTTGATCCACGCGCCCTATCGACCGAAGACGGCGTGGTTCCGCAACCTGTCCCGCAACCACCGCCAGCACCACTACCGCAACGAGCACTACTGGTTCGGCGTCACCACCAGCTTCGGCGACCGCGTGCTCGGGACCCGGCCCGAGCAGCACGACGTGCCGCTGTCGCCCACCGTGCGCACCCTCGGGCTCTCAGAGAGCTGACGGCTTCTCGCGACCGCGCTCGACGTCGGCGGGGTCGGGCACGGGCGTGCCCCACCGCCGCATCCCGGCCTCGATGCGCTCGGTCAGCACCTCGAGCACCTGCACCCGTGCGAACCGCTTCTGCTCGGCTGCGATGAGGTCCCACGGGGCGAGGTCGTGGTCGGTGCGCTCGAAGAGGTCTTCGGCCGCCACGTCGTAGTCGCCGTTGCGCTCCCGGTTCCGCCAGTCCTCGTCGGTGAGCTTCCAGCGCTTCAGCGGATCGGCGGCCCGGGCTCTGAACCGCTTGGCCTGCTCGTCATCGCTGATGTGCATCCAGAGCTTCACGATGATCATCCCCTCGAGCACGAGGGTCCGCTCGAACTGCACGATCTCCTCGTAGGCGCGGGTCCACTGCTCTTCGGTGGCCAGCGCCTCCACCCGCTCGACGAGCACCCGGCCGTACCAGCTGCGATCGAAGATGCACATGCCGCCCTGACCGGGGATGGCCCGGTAGAAGCGCCAGATGAAGTGGTGGCGCTTCTCGTTGTGGTTCGGTGCTGCAAACGAGTGCACGCTGTAGTGCCGTGGGTCGAGGTTCTCCACGATCCGCTTGATGGCGCCTCCCTTGCCGCCCGCGTCGCGCCCCTCGAAGATCACCAGCAGACCCGGTCCCAACCCGGAATCCCCCATCTGCCCGCCCAGGTGGAGCCGCAGCTGCAGCAGCCGCCGCTGCGCCACGGCCAGCCGAGCCAGGTACTCCTTGTTGGGGAGCCGCTGGCTCAGGTCCAGCGCGTCGAGCCTGCCCACGGCCGAGACCCTACGACCACGACGCCTCGGCTGACGGTGAACGGGCGCTGCACTACATTCGACCCGGGGGAGGGCCCGGTGGATGTTCCTGTGACAGAGGAGGGCCCGAGCTGGCCCTGGGACGAGGTCAGCTTCGACGCCTTCTTGACCGCCGCCCCTGACGCCATCTTGACCGCCGACGCCGGGGGAACGATCCGCTCCGTCAACGCGGCCGCCGGCAGGCTGTTCGGTGGCGATGCCCGTTGGCTCCTGGGGCATTCGGTGGACGAGCTCGTGCCCGAACGGTACCGACAACAGCACGTCGTCCACCGGGCCGACTACCTCGCCAATCCGGGTCCCCGCCCGATGGGCCCGATACTGGATCTGTGGGCCAGGCGGTTGGACGGGACCGAGGTTGCGGTCGACGTCAGCCTCAGCACGGTTCCCACCACAGCCGGGGTCGTCACGATGGCCTTCGTGCGCGACGCCTCCGAACGCAAGCAGGCCGAGCGGATCGACCTCCTGCTGCGTCAACGAGAAGACAGGCGACTCCTGGCCTTGGAGATCAACGACAACATCGTCCAAGGGCTCGTGGCGGCGAAGATGACCCTGGAGTCGGGCGAACCCGAGTCGACCGCCAAAGTGATCACCGAGATGTTGGTCGTGGTGCGCGCACGAGTCGATGAGATGTTGCGAGAGGCAGGGCATGAGACCCTCAAGGCTGGCGACTTGGTACTCCCTCAGCCGGCGCACATCCTGCGATCCGGCGAGTCGCTGAGGACTGACGAGCATCGAGTCAGGCCCGGCGTGCACCCAGTGCGGGTGCTCATCGTCGATGACGTCCCCGACCTGCGCTTCCTGCTACGGATCCAACTCGAGACAGATGCCGAGATGACGGTGATCGGCGAGGCTGGCGACGGCGCTGAGGCGATCGACCGAGCCGAGGCGCTCCGTCCGGATGTCGTGCTCCTCGATCTCGCCATGCCCGTCATGGATGGCGTGGAGGCACTCCCGAAGCTGCGCCGTTGCGTTCCCGACGCCCGGATCATCATCATCTCCGGGTTCGGCGGCGAACGAGTGCGGCCACAGCTCCTCGCCCTCGGGGCCGACGCCTATGTGGAAAAGGGCGTCCCAACCCAGGATCTTCTCGCAGCGATCAGAGCAGCCACCGGGCGAGGCAAGGCCAGCACCACGGTGAAGGCCCACTGACCTCGACCGAGCCCGCAGCACGCCGCGCCTTCGGGCCGGGTTCTCGACGACAAACGAGAAGTGCCCCTGAGCGGCGTTTCCGCAGCGCAGAGGCACTTCACATCCGTCGGGCCGAGAGGATTCGAACCTCCGACCTCTTGACCCCCAGTCAGAGCACGCCCCTGATGGTCGCTGTCGGCCGGTGACACCGAGTGGCGTTCAGTCCGCTGACCTGGATGTTCGCG
>JBKJIL010000082.1:0-4929 GCA_046598435.1 Acidimicrobiales bacterium | reverse complement strand
GCTTCGTCGGCATCGGCCCCATCGGGTGGCAGGGCGTCATCCAGCGGCGCTCTCCGAAGTTCGCGGCCGGCGTCGCCGGCACACTGCGGGAGGCCCTTCCTCTCGACGAGGTCCTCGCCCGCATCGACCCCGACGAGATCGCAGCCCTGCTGGCCGAGGCGCTCGCCCCGCGCCTCGACGATCTCGTGCCACAGGTGCTCGAGGAGATCGCCCCCGGCACGTGGGAGGGGGCACCCGAGCAGGTTCGTCAGATGCTCGACGCCGTCCTGCGCCAGGAGCTCGTCGCCGCCATCGCCGAGCTCGTCACCGCCGCCCGCCCGGCGGTCGTCGAGCACCTCGATGTCGACGCGCTCGTCATCGAGCTCCTCTCGGGCGAGAATGCGGACCGCCTCGCCCGACTCGTCCAGACCATCGCCGCGCACGAGCTGCGCACCGTCATCCGCTATGGCGCCGTGGTCGGCTTCTTCGTCGGTCTCGCCGAAGCCGTCGTCTACCTCGTCTTCCACCACTGGTGGCTGCTTCCCGCCATCGGCGCCCTCGACGGGCTGGTCAACAACTGGATGGGCATTCGGATGATCTTCCGGCCCCTCGAGCGCCGGCGCTACCTCGGCCTGTTCCCCTACCAAGGGCTCTTCCCGGCGCGACAGGCGCAGATCGCGCACGACTACGGGCAGATGATGGCGACGGAGGTGCTGACACCGACAGTGCTGGTCCAGCACCTCCAGGAGTCTGCGGCGCTCGGCGAGGTCCTCCACGTCGCCCGAGAGGTGCTCCACCGCCGCCTCACCCCCCAGCTCGCGCTCGTCGGTCCCGCGCTGGGCGTGGATGTCGACGCGGGGCTCGTCGACCGGGTCGCTGACGTCGCCCTCGGCTCGCTCCTCGGCGAGAACCTCGACCTCGACCAGTACCCCGCCGTCGCCGCCCACCTCGACGACCGCCTCCGCATCGCCGCCACGATCGAGGAACGCCTCGCGTCGATGGACAAGCTCGAGTTCGAAGCCATCCTGCGCGGCATCTTCGAGGACGATGAGGCCCTCCTCATCGGCATCGGCGGTGTCATCGGGGCAGCCATCGGCTGCCTCCAGGCCGCCCTCGTCTTCGGCCTCGACCTCGGCCAAGGCTGACCCCACGCCCCCCGGCGCTGCGGCGGGTAGCGGCCTGCAGCAGGCCCGCCATCTCGTCGCGCACGATCAACGGCCCGCGGCCGTCCGTCGGCCAGTTCGGTACCGACGAAACGGCCCGGCCGATCGCCGCGCGTGGAACACGGATCAGCGGCGAGGGCGGCCTGTCCGTGCGATGCTGCCATCGCCACAGCCGATCCTGGCCGTGCCGCCTGGAGAGAGGAACCGCCGATGCCCGCTTTTCCGACCATCGCCCACGTTGCCCTGACCGTCAGCGACTTGGGTCGCAGCGTCCCCTGGTATGCGCAGCTGTTCGACGCCGAGCCGGTGCTCGATGAGGACACCGGCCCGTTCCGACATGTCGTGTGGCTGGTGGGCTCCACGCTGGTCGGCTTGCATCAGTTCCCCGACCCGCAGTCAGGTGAGTTCGACGAGCGGCGGGTCGGGCTCGATCATCTGGCCTTCGCGTGCGCAGATCGTTCGGAGCTCGAGGGGTGGCAGACACGGCTCGACGAGCTCGGGATCGCCCACGGCGGCGTCGTCGACGCCGGCTACGGGTCGGGCTTGTCGTTCCGCGATCCAGACAACATCGCACTGGAGTTCTTCGCTCCCCCGTCGTGATGCGCTTCCGCGCCGACTTCCAAGCGGCGGCTGCGACCACCCCTTGGCGGATCGGGGCGGGGCCTCGGATTCCGTCTTGGCCGCGTCGGGCCCGACGGCGGCACCGAGGGCCACACCGAAGCCGGCCAGGCGCGTGGTGGTGGGGTGGGGGTCGTTCACGGGCTGGCCTGGCGGGGCCTGACCGCGGTCCGTTCACGCTCGAGCTCGCGGGTCAGCCCCGAGCCACGGCCTCGGTGGCGTCCGTCCTGTCGGGGCGCGGTCGCCAGGCTTCGATCCGGTCCCGGCCGGCTGATTTGGCCACGTGCAGGGCCTGATCGGCCCGGGCCACTGCTTGCTCGAAGGGCTCGGCCAGGTCGCGCACCGCCACGCCGACGCTCACGGTCACGGCCACGTTGGAGCCCTCCAACGCATCCGATGCCAGCTGCGCCCGCACGCGGTCCATGGCCGCGATGGCATGGGGCTGGTCGCAGTCGGGGAGCACGACGACGAACTCCTCACCGCCCCACCGGCCGACCAGATCGTCGGGGCGAAGGCTCGCCTTCAGTGTGGCCGCGAACGCCCGGAGGGCCCGATCGCCGATGTCGTGGCCGTGCACGTCGTTGAGCAGCTTGAAGTGGTCGAGGTCGGCGAAGGCCACGCAGTAGGGCGTGTCGTCGGCGGTGAGTCGGCCGACGGCCTCTTCGAGACTGCGACGGTTGAGCAGGCCGGTGAGCGGGTCGCGCGATGCCTGGAGCTGGAACTGGGCGAAGGCGCGCATCATCGTGATGCGATCCCCGAGCCGGCGCACGATGAGCGGGACCGTCACGCCCATGTCGGGTGGCGAGCCCACGGGCCCGGTCAGCTGCACGACGGCGGCTTGCATCCCGGCGACCGACACGGGCACGCAGGTCACGGCGCACGGCGCGCTCGCTCCAGCCGCCAGCACCGGGCAGGTGTCGAGCGAACCGGAGTCGGCGAACTGGAGGGGAACACCGGCTCGGGCCGCTCGGCACCGCTCCACACTGTCCACCCCGCACGACGGCGCGGCCACCAGCGGCGTGAACGTCGCCTGGCTGGCGTCGGCGACGACGACGGACACCGCGGCATCGGGGAGCGCCTCGGACAGCGAACGTGCGGCGATCCTGAACGCGTCGTCGTCCGCATCGGTGAACTCGAAGGCCCGGACGAGCCGTCCCTCGAAGTCGGCGAGCTCAGCGACGGCCGCCCGCTGGCGGCCGTCGGCCACCGCGTGACGGGCAGCTCGGAGCGCGAACCGGAACGCGACGAGCAGCATCACTCCCAGCGCGGCTGCCCCGATCACGACAGCGGTGCGCTCCGTCACCTGCTGCCGGTCCAGTGCATCCAGCGCAACTTCGCTCTCACGCTCGTAGAGCGCTTGCACCGCGGTCAGGTTCTCGCGGTTCAGCTCGGCTGCGGCGACCTGCTCCGCCGGCAACGGCATCGGCGTGCTCGACTGGATGATCGGCACGAGGACGCTCCCGGCGATGGCCTTCCCGGTTTCGTAGTCCCGCTCATAGGTGGCGGCCAGCTCGTCCTCGCCCGGAAGGCCCAGCGCGGTGGCGCGGTAGCTCGTCCACGCCCTCGCCGCCGCTTCGGCGGTGGCGATGGACTGCGACAGGAGCGCGTTGCGCTCGTCGCCCGTGGCCACGACCGCCCGCTGCAGCAGCGCTTCGCCAGCCGTGTTGGCCTCGAGTGCACCATCGAGATGTCCGAGCGGGGCGTAGACAGACTCCTGGATGTGCCGAACGGAACGGCGAACCTGATCTGCCGAGCGCCAGAACAGCAGCGTCGTCGTGGCGACCAGAGCCAGCGCCAGCAGGAAGCCCGCCACCACGAGACCCCGCGGGTCGACGGCGGGAAGCGTCCGTCGTGTGCTCGTCACTCTGTCAAGCATCGACACAAGGTGTCTCCGGCGGTAGAGGCGAAGGTCACCCCGACCACCCTGCACCCCATGTCCGCTCCCCAACCGTCTACCGGGTCGACTGGTCGCGCGTCATCATCTTCAGCGGTCCACCCAGAACGACGAACCTGCTACACCGTCAACCGCTCAGCCCGGCCCAGAGGACTCGATGAGCGTGCTGATCTCCGCCGCGAGCGCCCGATCGCGGTCAGAGACCACGCCGGTGTCGTGGCTCACCAGCTCGATGGTCACGACGTTCCAGGAGTTGGACCAGTCGGGGTGGTGGTCGCGCTTCTCGGCCAGGAGCGCCACGCGTGTCATGAACGCCCAGGCTTCGGAGAAGTCGCCGAAGCGCACCTCGCGCCGCAGCTTGCCGTCCACGATGGCCCAGCCGGTGGGGAGCTCGGTCTCGCTCGTCATGGCGTCGAACGTATCGTCACGGCTGGCCAGCATCGACGTGTGGTGTCCGAGGGCTTGCGGACGGGTGGTGCCTCACGACGCGGCGGCCAGCGTGGCGTGGCGGTCGGCCAAGCCGTAGCGGCCCCGGAGGGCGCCCAGGTCATGCTCGAGCATCGTCTCCCACTTCTCGCATTGGATCGACGGGATGGAGCGGCCGAGCTGCCAGCCGTCGGTGATCGAGTCCATCATCGGGACGATCATGCGGGGGTCGACGAAGGTCATGCGTGTGGCGACCACCGACATCCACATCCCGAAGTAGGGGAACTGGATCTGCGCCAGGCAGAACGCCTGCAGGGCGATCTCACCTCTGCCCGATGCGTCGTAGCCCGTGACCACGTGCTGGAAGTCGTGGGTCTGGAAGCCGCGCAGCACGGCGTAGCGCATCGGCTCCGGCATGCCGTCGAGCATCCCGTTGGCCTCGAGGCTCTCGTGGAACTGGCGGTAGTTGGTGGCGATCGCCGCGGTGAGCCCGTTGTCAACGATCCAGTCGTGGTAGCAGCGGCCGAGCGTTCCCGGTGGCAGCGCCACCATCTCGGCGAGATCGAGAGGATCGGCATAGTGCTGCTCCTCCACGAAGGCGGCGTAGCGGGGCTCGGCCAGGAAGCCGGAGACGTAGGCGTCCTTCACATCATCGGGGGCGTGCTGCCACCACTGGTTGAAGAGCATGTGGACCGGGTTGGCGGCAGGGTCGTTGAGCGTGGTGAGCAGGAGCTTGGCGAACTCGTCGGTGATCATCGACAGCCAAGTTTAGGTTACCCTCAACAGACTGTCCATCACCTCTCTGGAGATCGGTGTCTCAAGCTCTGTCGTCGTGCTCGACGGCGGCGC
>JBKJIL010000095.1:0-6112 GCA_046598435.1 Acidimicrobiales bacterium | reverse complement strand
CTGCTCTCCTGGCCATCCCCATCGTCCCGGGTCCGGGTCCACCCCGACGGCACCATCGAGAACCTCGGACGAGAGCAACCCGATGTACACCCCCGCCTCGCCGGACCCGCCGCCATGCGAGCGCAACTCCTCCTACGAGAGCAGTTCGGCGACATCGACCGCGCCCGCGACGTCCTCAACCGCCTCGCCGCCACCCTCGACCTCCTGGACGACCCGAGACCAGGCAGCGCCTGAGCCAACCGCCGAGCGGTGGGGATGTATCAGCGATGTATCAAGACGCCGCGATATGGGGCGGCATCACGATCACCCTGGCGGACGGGCACCGAGCGAAATCCCTGCTCAGCGTCATGATCTGACATCGGGCGGTACCAGACGAACACCTGTTTGTCTGCTTTGGGAGCAGGAGGTCGGGGGTTCAAATCCCCCCTCCCCGACGCTTTGACCCGACCGCGACACGATGAGGCGCTCGAGCGACATCGACGCGCGCAGGCTGCCGAACGGCTCCTCGCCTCGGGCCACTAGGCAGATCCAACCCTCCGACGAGTGATCACCCGGTACGCCAACGTCGAGGGCGTCCCCATGGACCTGGCATGAGCACCGACATCGATATGCGCGACCCCCAAGCGAGCCCCGCGTCCACCGATGCGAGTCAGCTACAGATGTTGGTGACCGGCAGAGAAGAGGGTTCCGGCGTATCGTTCCCGACCATGCGCGTCAGCCGTCCGGAACCACGCATCTGGATGAGCATGGCAGCAATCGCGCTGTGCTTCTCGGTTCCGCTCGTCGTGACCACCTGGTACTTCGTCGGAGAGAAGCAGCTCTCGATCGACTTCGCCAACCAGGAGCTGCGGGGCGATGCGTACCTGCGGCCCGCGAGCCGGTTGCTCGTGCACGTCGAGCTCCACCGCAGCGCCCTCCTGAGCGAGGACCCTGGCCAGGTCAAACGGGTCGAGGCACTCATCGATGATGATCTCCGCGCCCTGCTCGCCGTCGATGATGACCTCAGCCATGAGCTCACAACCACCAATGCGGCGCTCAGCGAGCGGGGCCGCGGATCCGCCGCGCCGCGGCGGCTCCAGGCGTCCTGGGAGAGCGTGAAGCTGGCGGACAGCGGCGCACTCAGCGCCGAGGTCCACGAGCGACTGATCCTGGACATCCGCGCACTGATCCTCCACGTTGGCGACTCATCGAACCTGATCCTCGACCCCGACCTCGACACCTACTACGTGATGGACGCGCTCCTCATCAAGGAGGCCGACATCATCCATCGGCTCAGCGGCCTCGAGACTTCGGTCACGGCCAACGCGCCGCCCACCGAGCTTGCCGCCGAGCGAGGCCTGCTGCGCTTCCAGCTCGACGGTCTCACGGCCGACTTGGAGACGTCGTTCGCGGAGACACAGAACTTCAACAAGAGCGCCGAGCTCGAGCCAACGCTGGCACCCCTGTTGGCGCAGGCGCTCGACACGTCCGGCGCGGTGGTCGACCAAACCGAACTGGCCGCCGATCAGGCCGCGTTCAGCAGCGCAGTGCGCGACGCCCTCGACGCGCACGCGACGCTTTGGAACGCGTTGCTCGACCAGATGGATCAGATGCTCGAAACGCGAGTCGACGGATTCCTCGGCCAGCGCACTGGCGCGTTCGCGATGGTCGCCCTGGCGCTCGCCCTCGCGATCCTCTTGACCCTCTGGGTGACGCGACAGATCTCGCGTCGCGTCGGCGCAGTCGCGGCGGCGGCAACGTCGCTGGCGCAGGGCGACCTGAGCACCCGGGCGAAGGCCGACGGCCACGACGAGATCCGGAGCCTGGCCGACTCATTCAACACGATGGCCGAAAGCCTCGACGACCTCGTCAGCCAGGTGGGGATGGCGAGCGTCGAGGTGGCGCTCTCGGCCACGCAGCTCAACAGCGCCGCCGAGGAGCTGGCTGCTACGACCGTCGAGCAATCAGCATCGGTCACCGAGGCATCGGCGACGACCGAGGAGCTGGCACGGGCGTCGGCTTCCATCGCGACCACGGTCGATGATGTCGCCGCTCAGGCGGCCGAGACCCGGACCAACCTCGAACAGGCCGAGGCTGACATCGAGATCTCCTCGGAACGAACGCTGGCCCTCGCCGAGCGGGTCACCGAGATCGGAGCGATCCTCACCCTGATCAACGAGATCGCGGACCAGACGAACCTCCTCGCGCTGAACGCGGCGATCGAGGCGGCACGCGCCGGCGAGGGCGGACGCGGGTTCGCCGTGGTCGCCGAGGAGGTCCGGCGCCTCGCCGAGCGATCGAAGGCATCGGCCACGGAGATCGCCTCGATCATCGAAGGCGTACAGAGCGAGACCAACGCGACGGTGATGGCAATGGAGAAGGGCGCGAAGCAGGTGCAGGCCAGCCTCGCGCTGCTCGCCGCTGTCACCGACGGGAGTGCACAGGTCGGCCTCACGACCCAGCAGCAGCGATCTGCGACCGCACAGGTCGTCGAGACCATGGAGCAGTTGGGCGACGTGAGCCGGCAGGTGTCGGAGACCGCGGGGCAGATCGCAGACGCGTCCGCCAACCTGGCCGCGCTTGCCGCCAACCTCGAACGCACCGCCGCGGCGTCGGCACCGAGTGCGCCGCCTACTCCCGTCGACGCCTGACCGCGATGCGAGCGCTGCTCCTGCGGGTCCGCGAGGACGTGTACGCCGTGGACATGGCAGCAGCCCGCGAAGTGGTCGGCGCGCCGGAGATCCAGGCTTTGCCGACGGCGCCAGCCGCGGTCCTCGGCGTGTTCAACGTTCGGGGCGAGATCATCCCGGCGTTCGATACATCGAGGCTGCTCGGTCTCGCCCCCGGCGATCCCGAGGTGCCGTTCGTGACCATCGTCGGCACGTCGCTCGGACCGGCAGGCCTGGCGATGACCGGCCCCGGCGAGTCAGTCGAGCTGGGTGAACCGCTCGGCGTGACCGAGACCCCAGGCACCCTCGCGACGTACGCGCTCGACGATCGGCTGATCGTGCTCATCGACATCGAGGCGCTACTCGCCCCGACCCACATCGACACCTAGCCATGTCGTCGACCGGCCACGAGGAGGAGTTCCGCTCCCTCTTCGCTCAGGATGCGCAGGAGCGCCTCGCCACGCTCGCCAGCCAGCTGCTCGCACTCGAGGAAAGCGGCAACGACGCCGAGCTGATCGCGTCGATCTTCCGCGAGGCGCACACGCTCAAGGGTGGAGCCGCAATGGTGGGCATGGCGGAGGTCAGTCTGGTGGCACACGCCATGGAGGACCTGCTCGAGGAGCTCCGTCGGGGCGATCGACTCCCCACGCCCACGCTGATCGACGGCCTGCTGGTCGCCGTCGATGCGCTGTCCTCGCTGATACCCGCGGTTCTGGCCGGCGAGGATCGGACCTCGATCGCGCACGAGCTGGAGCGGTCGCTCCAGGGCCTCGCCAACCCCTCCGACCAGCCCTCCGACCAGCCCTACCCAATCGCTGATCCGGTGCCTGCTCCGGCGCAAGTCGTCACGGGTCGGGCCAGCTCTGCGGCGGAAGGCGAGACGACACGCGTTCCGGTGGCCCGCCTCGACGAGATCATCCAGCTCGTCGGAGAGTCGGCCGCCGCACACCTGCGCGTCGGCCGGATGGTCGGCGAGCGTCTCGCCGTCGATCCGACCACCATCGACGAGCTCCGCGAGCTATCGATCGTGCTCAACGACCTGCAGGAGCGGACCATGCGCGCACGCATGGTCCAGGTCGCCACGATCACCGACGTCCTCCAGCGCGCCGTACGAGATGTCGCACGCGCCACCGGCAAGGACGTGCGTTGGGAAGTTCGCGGCGACGACACCGAGCTCGATCGGAGTGTCCTTCAGCAGCTGGCCGATCCGCTCATGCACCTCGTACGCAACGCGGTCGACCATGGCATCGAGACACCCGAGCAGCGCGCCGAAGCCGACAAGCCGCCAGAGGCCACCGTCCGCCTGCACGCGATGCAGCTCGGATCCGAGGTCATCATCACCGTCACCGACGACGGGCGTGGCATCGACATCGGGCGAGTTCGATCACAGGCTGAGCAGCGGGGTGCCGACGTCTCGTCACTGACCGACGAGGAGGCGCTCTACCTCGTGTTCAGGAGTGGCCTCTCGACATCCGAGTTCGTCTCCGACATCTCGGGCCGGGGTGTCGGCCTCGACGTGGTGCACGCCAACGTCGAGGCCGTGCGCGGCCGCGTGGAGATCCACACCGAGCTCGGCGTCGGCACCGAGTTCCGGGTGATCGTCCCGATCACGCTCGCCGTGCTTCCCTGCCTGCTCGTCGCCGCCGGCGGGACACACCATGCGATACCGATGCATTCCATCATCGTCGCCAAGGCGAGCGGCCCCGAGGTGCGCTCTGAGGGCCGACCCCAGGTGTGGGTCGGCGAGCAGGCAGTTCCGCTATCGAGTCTGGCCGCCACCCTCGGCTTGCCCGACGAGTCCGACGCGGGACCGATCATCGTGGTAGCCGGCCTCACCCGCCGGCACGCGTTCCGCGTCGACGAGCTGCTGGGCCAGCGAGACGTGGTGGTCAAGGGCTTGAGCCGCCTGCTCCCGCGGCTAGAGGTGCTGGCCGGCGCCAGCGTCGAACCCGACGGCTCGATACTCCTCGTACTCGACGTGGCCGGTCTCATCGCCCGAGCCCGGCTCGCGCGCTCCCCGCTGTCGCGCCTCGCGCTCATCGACCACGAGGACGACAAGGGTGCCGTGGCCACCGCAGCGCGACGGGCGACGCTCCTGGTTGTCGACGACGCTCTGACGGTGCGCGAGCTCCAGCGCTCGATCTTGGAGCGGGCCGGCTACGAGGTGCGCACGGCGTCCGACGGCATCGACGCACTGGCTTGCCTCGCCGAGGCACCGGTCGATCTCGTCTTGACCGACGTCGAGATGCCGCGGATGGACGGCTTCACGCTGACCGAGTCAATCCGAGCCCATCCCGCAATGGGCAACGTGCCGATCCTCATCCTCACGTCGCGAGCAAGCGCCGAGGATCACCAGCGAGGCCTCGAAGCGGGTGCCGACGGCTACATCGTCAAGAGCTCGTTCGACGAGTCGTCGCTGCTGTCCGCCGTCGAACGGCTGCTCGGACGATGATCCGCGTGCTCGTCGTCGAGGACTCTCTCGCCGAGCGGTCCAACCTCGTGCGAACGCTCGAGGCCGACGGCGACATCAAGGTGGTCGGTGAAGCGCAAGGCGCCATCGAGGCCATCGCACTGGCCGCATCCCTCAAGCCCGATGTGATCACCCTCGACCTGCAGATCCCCCAGGGGGGCGGTCAGCATGCGATCGAGCAGATCATGGCGCACTCACCGGCTCCCATCCTGGTCCTGTCGAGCATCATCGGCGGTCGGGAGTCGGTCGCCGCAGTCGAAGCGCTGGTCGCTGGCGCCGTCGACGTCCTTCCCAAGCCCGGAGCATGGGTCGCTCCCGCGGCGCAGTCGCTGCGTGAACGGGTGCGAATCCTCCGCGGCGTCACCGTCGTCAGGCATCCGCGGGGCAACACGTCACGCCGCAAGGCGGTGACCTCCAGACCAGCGGGCACCCTACCGATCGTCGCCATTGCCGCGTCCACCGGCGGTCCCGCGGCGCTGGCAGAGGTTCTCGCCGGCCTCGGTGGCCTAGGCGCTGCCGTGCTCGTCGTACAGCACCTGCATCCCGACTTTTTCGACGGCCTTTTGACCTGGATGGCGCGGGTATCGCCCCTCGAGGTCCAGCTCGCGCGCGATGGGATGGCGCTCCGGCCGGGCATCGTGGTCATCGGCCCCGGAGGGCAGCACCTGAGGGTGGGCACAAACGACGTCGTCCTGCTCGACCCCGAGCCGGTGACGCTGCATCGGCCATCGGCCGACGCCCTGTTCGCATCACTCGTAGGGCGGGCTCGTTCGACCGTCGCGGTGGTGCTCACCGGGATGGGCGACGACGGCGCCACCGGTCTCCTCGCCCTTCGAAAGAGCGGGGCTGCGACGATCGTTCAGGACGAGTCGACCTCTGTGGTGTTCGGAATGCCGCGCGCCGCGCACCGGCTCGGGGCCGCTGAGACGATGCTTCCGCTCGATCAGATCGCTGCAGCGATCGTCGCGGCGGTCAATCGATGTCGAATGCGGGG
>JBKJIL010000147.1:0-3067 GCA_046598435.1 Acidimicrobiales bacterium | reverse complement strand
GCTGAGGCATCGCACCCGTCGGCTGGCAGACTGACCGCCGTTCGCGACAGGGGGTCTGCACGATGAGGTATCGCTCGCTCGGCTCGACCGGGGTGAAGGTCAGTCCGCTGTGCCTCGGCGCCATGATGTTCGGGGCCATGGGCAACCGTGACCACGACGACTGCGTGCAGATCATCCACAAGGCGCTCGACGGCGGCCTCAACTTCATCGACACGGCCGATGTGTACTCCGCCGGCGAGTCGGAGGAGATCGTCGGCAAGGCGCTCGTCGGACGGCGCGACGACGTGGTGCTGGCCACCAAGTTCCACGGCGGCATGGGCACCGACCCCAACCACCAGGGCAACTCTCGCCGCTGGATCATCGCCGAGGTCGAGAACAGCCTGCGCCGGCTCCAGACCGACCACATCGACCTCTACCAGGTGCATCGGCCCGAGGCGGGCACCGACATCGACGACACGCTGTCGGCGCTGTCCGACCTCGTGCACCAGGGCAAGGTGCGCTACCTCGGGTCGTCCACCTTCCCGGCCGAGGCCATCGTGGAGGCGCAGTGGACGGCCGAGAAGCGCGGCCACGAGCGCTTCCGCGTGGAGCAGCCGCCGTACTCGATCTTCGCCCGCGGCATCGAGGCGTCAGTGCTGCCGACCTGCGAGAAGTACGGCATGGGGGTGATCCCGTGGAGCCCCCTCAACGGCGGCTTCCTCACCGGCCGGTACCGGCCCGGCGCCGACGCCCCCACGAGCGGACGGGCCGCCCGCCTGCCGGAGCGCTTCGATCCGGAGCGGCCCGCCGTGGCCGCCAAGCTGGCGCTGGTGCCCGAGCTCGAGAAGGTGGCCGCCGAGGCCGGCATGCCGCTCACCCACATGGCGCTGGCCTTCATGCTGGCCCACCCGGCCATCAGCAGCGCCATCATCGGCCCCCGCACCATGGAGCAGCTCGACGGCTGCATCGGCGCCGCCGAGGTCTCGCTCGACGACGAGACGCTCGATGCCATCGACGCCCTCGTGCCGCCCGGCACCAACATCAACCGCGACGACGCCGGCTGGCAGTCGCCCGCCGTCACCAGCGCCTGGCGCCGCCGTCGCCCCGCCGCCCGCCGCTGACCGGGCGTCGGCGGCGACACCGGCCGAGGTTCGTGTCAGGTTGCACGCCCGATGTGCAGCCGGGCACGGACGTGCATTCGGGCACGACAGGCGGCGGTGACCGCTGCCGGGATGGACGGCTCGAAGTTCGTGTCAGGTTGCACGCCGGATGTGCAGCCGGGCACGGACGTGCATCCCGGCACGACAGGCGGTGACCGGTCCGCCGTGGTCAGGCCGGGTGGGCGGTGGGGTCGCCGGCGTCGACGACCCAGGTGGCAGCGGTGGAGATGGCGCTGGCTGGATCGGCGACGTCGTCGAGCACCTGGAAGCGCACCGTCACCTGCGCTGGAGTGACCTCGACGGCGAGGTAGCCGTGCCCGTTGAGCTGCTGGCGCAGCTGAGGCGTGCGACCGCTTACGTCGTCGGGGAACAGCGGTGAGGAGATGGCTGGGGCCATGAACTCGGGGGCCACCACAGCGCTGTCCTCGAAGGGCCGCTCGTGGACGTCGAGCACCATGCCGGCGTGGTAGTCGCCGGTGAGCACCACCGGGTTGTCGATGGCGGCGAGCTGCGAGATGAGCCGATGGCGAGCGGACGGGAAGCCGTCCCAGGTGTCGAGGTAGTACTTCGACCCGTCCTCCGCGTTGCCGCCGTCGACGCCGGCCAGCACCACGGGGTTGCCGATCAGGTTCCACGTGGCGGCACTGGCGGAGGTCGTCTCGGCGAACCAGGCCTCCTGCTCGGCGCCGAGGCGAGTGCGGTCGGCGTCGTCGGTTCGGGCCGTGCAGTCGCCGAAGTCGCTCTGGGCGCCCGGATCGTCGCGACACGGCGGCACGTCGCTGTACTGGCGCTGGTCGAGCACGTAGATGCGGGCCAGGTCGCCGACGTCGAGGGCCTGGTAGACGGCGAGGGCAGAGCCGTCCGGCGGGTCGAGCCGCACGGGCAGGTGCTCCCACCAGGCCTGGTAGGCGGCTGCCTTGCGGGCGGCCGCCACCTCGGGCGACGGGTCGTCCACGAGCACGTCGCCCATGTAGTTGTTGGCCACCTCGTGGTCGTCCCACGTGACGACGAACGGGAACCGAGCGTGGGCCGCCTGCAGGTCTGGGTCGAGCCGGTACGAGGCGTAGCGCAGGCGGTAGTCGGCGAGCGTCTCGAGGGCGTGGTCGGGGGCGACGGTGCGCGGTCCCTCGGTGGCCCCGGCGTACTCGTAGATGTAGTCGCCGAGGTGCAGCACGAGCTCGATCGGCTCGTCGAGCAGGTGGCGGTAGGCGGCGTAGGCACCGGTCTCGAACCACTGGCAGTTGACGACGGCGAGGGCGAAGCGTTCGGGCGAGCCGTCGGGGAGCGTGGCGAAGGTGCCGGTGGCGCTCGTGTACGGGCCGACGGTGAAGGCGTAGTCGTAGGCGGTTGCCGCGTTCAGGCCGTCGACCGTCACGTGGACAGCGTGGCCGTGCGTCGGCGCAGCGGTGACCACGTCTTCGCTGAGCACGTTGCTGGTTCCGTGGGCGCGCACCACCCAGGCCACGTCGACGGGCTCGTCGGGCATGCCGCCGAGACCGTCGGCGGCGAGCGGGTCGGGGGCGAGGCGGGTCCACAGGACGATGCTGTCGGGGCGCGGGTCGCCGGACGCCACGCCGAGCGTGAACGGGGTCGACGCCAGGTCCGGCGGCGGCCGGGTGTCCGGCGGGCCGCCCGAGGTCGATGTGGTGGCCTGCCCAGCGTCATCGTCGCTGCGACAACCCACGGCCAGGCCGGCGGCGAGCGCGGCACCGCCGATGAGCAACCGTCGCCGAGTCGGGTCGGCAGGCCCCTGTCCATCGACGCCCACGATCGTCAGCCTCGCAGGTCGCGTCTCCGACCGCGCGGCGCCGTCCGAGAACGGCGATTCGTCCAGTTCAGCTGAGCCAGAGGCGCACGAGGTCGCGCAGGCGGTCGATGCCGACGTTCTTGTTGGCGCTCACCCACACCACGTCGGCCGGCTCGAGGTC
>JBKJIL010000260.1:0-12831 GCA_046598435.1 Acidimicrobiales bacterium | reverse complement strand
CTCGGTCGGTCGGGATGGCGACGACCGGGCCCTCGCGCTCGGCGACGACGCCCTCGTGGCCGCGGTGCTGGCCGACCTCGCCGACACCATGGCGCTGCGGGCGCGCCCACGCGAGGTGCGCGTCACGCGCTGGCCGGGATCACTCCCCCAGTATCGGCCCGGGCACCTGGATCGGGTCGACGCCATCGCCGCCGATCTCGCCGAGTCATCACCCACGGTGGTGGCCACCGGCGCCGCCCTCCGGGGCCTCGGCGTCCCGGCCTGCATCCGCCAGGGTCGAGATGCGGCAAACCGCCTCATCTCCGCCCTAGCCGGGCTGGGCCGACCGCCTCATTGAGTGTTCGAGGCGTTGACGCGCCACGGTCGGTGATCCACCGTCGCTGTTGCGGGCAACGAACTGTGGGCTGAACCTGGTCGCCTGGGCCCATGGCGAGCAATGGCGAAACCGACGCATCTCATGCACACCACCGAAGCACCGGGGGTACGCACATGCGACGGTTCGGACGACTCACTGGGATGGCCGCCGCGGCCGCCGTGGTGCTCAGCCTCCTGACGGCGACGCTCGCCTGGGCCGACAACGCCCTCGCCGACGGCGACAACGCCGTGCCCCTGTCCACCCACGCCCTCGCCTTCGGCAACGTGTGCGCCAACAGCACCGTCACCAAGGACGTGCTCGTCGGCGTCAGCCGCACCGGGGGCAGCAGCGGGTTCAGGAACAGCACCTCGGCCATGGTCAGCGTCGTCGGGTCGGCCGGCACGGGAGTCAGTGCTGCCATGGCCGCACCCCAGCCCGCCGGCTCCTCCAACCCGTTCACGATCCCGAGCACGTTCGAGGGGTCGGGGTCAGGCACGCTCGCCGGCCAGGCGACCGGCCGCGTCACCCTGGTGGCCGGTGCCACCACGGGGAACCGCACGGGCACGGTCACCTTCCGGGTCACCGGCACCAAGGCCAGCAACGGCTCGGCCCTCACCGAGGACACGGTCCTCTCGCTGAGCGCCACCGTGGTGGCCTGCGACACCACGCCGCCCACGCTGAACCTCCCCGCCAACATCACGGCAGAGGCCACCGGCCCCACCGGTCGGGTGGTCACCTTCACCGCCACGGCGACCGACGTGGCCCCGGCCAGCCCGGCGGTGAGCTGTGCCCCCACGTCGGGCTCCACCTTCCCCCTCGGCACGACCACGGCGACCTGCACGTCCACCGACGCCGCCGGCAACGTCGCCACCGGCTCGTTCACGATCACGATCCGCGACACCACCCCGCCGGCGCTGTCCGCCCCCGCCAACCTCCAGCTGGAGGCCACCAGCGCGGCCGGCGCCACGGTCACGTTCACCTCACCCACCGCCACCGACCTCGTCGACGGCAGCCGACCGGTGACCTGCACACCCGCCTCCGGGGCCGTCCTCCCCCTCGGCGTCAACACCGTGACCTGTGGGGCCAGCGACACCCGGGGCAACGCCGCCTCGACCAGCTTCCGCGTCACCGTGGCCGACACCACCGACCCGTCGCTCATCGTGCCGGGTCCCATCACGCGAGAGGCCACCGGCCCCAGCGGCGCCAGCGCCACCTACGCCGCCAGCGCCTCCGACACCGTCTCCGGCTCGATCACGCCGGCGTGTGCGCCGGCATCAGGCTCCACGTTCGCACTCGGCACGACGACGGTGTCCTGCACGGCCACCGACGTCGCCGGCAACGACACCAGCGCCACCTTCCCCGTCACCGTCGTGGACACGACCGCGCCGGTGGTCAGCGTCCCCACCTCGTTCTCCGCTGAGGCCAGCGGCTCGGGAGGCGCCACGATCACCTTCGCCAGCTCGGCCAACGATCTCGTCGACGGGCCACTGGCCACGGTCTGCACCGCGCCGTCGGGCAGCACGTTCCCGCTCGGCACCACCGCCGTCACCTGCACCGCCACCGACGCCGCCAGCAACACCGGCAGCGCGGCCTTCGAGATCACGGTGGTCGACACCACCCCGCCGGTGCTGCACCTGCCCGCCGATGTGATCGTCGAGGCGGACGGCCCCACGGGGAAGGTGCTGTCCTTCACAGCCACCGCCACCGACGTGGTGGACGGCACCGTCTCGGTGTCGTGCACCCCTGGTTCGGGGAGCGCGTTCTCGGTGGGCGTCCACACGGTGACCTGCGCGGCCGCCGACGTGCGGGGCAACGACGTCACCGCAGAGCTCACGATCACCGTCACCGACACGACCGAGCCGATGGTGATGGTGCCAGAGGACATCACGGCGGAGGCGACTGGCTCGGACGGTGCCGTCGTCGACTTCTCGGCCACCGCCAGTGACATCGTCGACGGCGACGTGACCCCGTCGTGCACGCCGGGCCCGGGTTCGACCTTCACCCTGGGCACCACTGAGGTCGAGTGCTCGGCCATCGACGTCGCCGGCAACACGGGCAGCGGCTCGTTCGAGGTGACGGTGGTCGACACCACCCCGCCGGTGATCAGCGACGTCTCCAGCAACCTCACGGTCGAAGCCGTCGGCCCGGATGGCGCCATCGTCACCTACGACGATCCCACCGCCACCGACCTGGTCGATGGCATCGTCACCGTCACCTGCAGCCCGGCGTCGGGCGCCACCTTCCCGCTCGACGAGACGACCACGGTGACCTGCACGGCCACCGACGAGGCGGACAACTCGTCGACCGCGACCTTCGACGTGCTCGTGTCGGACAACACGGCGCCGAGCTTGGCGCTGCCCGGGGACCAGACCGCGGAGGCCACCGGGCCTGGTGGCGCCACCGTTGCGTGGACCGCCTCGGCCAGCGACCTCGTCGACGGCGACGTCGCCGTCACGTGTGACCCGCCGTCGGGTGAGGTCTTCGCCCTCGGGAGCACACCCGTCGGCTGCTGGGCCACTGACAGCCACGCCAACACCAGCAGCGGCGACTTCACGGTGACGGTGGTCGACACGACCCCTCCGGTGCTCACGCTCCCCGATCCCATGACGGTCGAAGCCACCGGCTCTGACGGTGCCACCGTGTCCTTCGTCCCCACCAGCAGCGACCTCGTGGATGGCGCCGTTCCCGTGTCGTGCTCCCCAGCATCGGGCACGGTCTTCGGCCTGGGCACCACGAGCGTCGACTGCAGCGCAACCGACGCCGCCGGGAACACCGCGCCGGGGTCGTTCATGGTCACCGTCGTCGACACGACGGCCCCCGATCTGAGCGTTCCGGCAGACATCACGGCCGAGGCCACCGGTCCTCTCGGTGCCGCCGTCTCCTTCACCGCGACGGCATACGACCTCGTGAGCGGCGACCTGCTGCCCTCGTGCACCCCCGCACCGGGCGTCTTCCCCCTCGCCACCACCACCGTGGAGTGCAGCGTCACCGATGGCGCCGGCAACACCGCCACGGCTGCGTTCAGCGTGACCGTCGAGGACACCACGGACCCAGCGCTGAACGTCCCCGCCGACATCGGGGTCGAGGCCACCGGGCCCGCTGGTGCGACGGTGTCCTACACCGCCACCGCCACCGACATCGTCGCCGGGACGCTCACGCCGACCTGCGCGCCGACCTCCGGCTCGACCTTCGCCATCGGCAGCACGACGGTGAGCTGCACCGTGGTCGACGGCTACGGGAACACCAGCACCGGCACCTTCGTCGTCTCGGTCGTGGACACCACGGCCCCGACGATCGTCGGCACACCCACCGACCTCGAGCGCGAGGCCGCCGGACCGGACGGCGCCGTCGTGACCTACACGAACCCGACCGCCACCGATCTGGTGGACGGCGCGGTCATCGTCACCTGCGAGCCGCCATCCGGGTCGACGTTCCCGCTCGACGTTCCCACCGCCGTGACCTGCACGGCCACCGACGCTCACGGCAACCCGGGCTCGAGCACCTTCACGGTGCTGGTGGAGGACAGCACCGCCCCCACGCTCGCCCTGCCCGTCGCGGCGGCCGCCGAGGCCACGGGGCCGACGGGCGCCACCGTGTCGTTCACGACCTCGGCCACGGACCTGGTGGACGGGGTCGTCCCAGTGCTGTGCGTGCCTCCGAGCGGCTCCACCTTCCCGCTGGGAGCGACCGCCGTGGCGTGCTCGGCCGCTGACGTCCACGGGAACGGCTCGAACGGCGGCTTCAGCGTCACCGTCGTGGACACCACCCCCCCGACCGTCATCGTGCCGGCCGACATCGCCGTGGAGGCGACCGGTCCCACTGGCGCGGTGGTGAGCTACTCGGCCAGTGCCAACGACCTCGTCGACGGAGCCCTCACCCCGACGTGCAGCCTCCCGTCGGGTGGCACGTTCGCCATCGGCACCGCCACGGTGACGTGCTCGGCCACCGACGCCCACACCAACACGGGCTCGGCGACGTTCACCGTCACCGTCCGCGACACCACCGCGCCGGCGCTCACCGTGCCCGGCCCGCTCACGCGCACGGCCACCGGGGCCACCGGCGCCGCCGTCGGCTTCACCGTGACGGCGCTCGACGTCGTGGACGGGTCGGTGTCGGTGGCCTGCACGCCGCCTCCGGGCTCGACGTTCGCTGCCGGGCTCCACAACGTGACCTGCACCGCCACCGACGCGCGCGCCAACACGGGCAGCGGTGGGTTCAGCGTGACCGTGCTCTTCGACCTGTCGGGCGGCTTCCTCTCCCCCGTGAACCCGAGCGCCCTCAACACGGTGAAGGGCGGATCGACCGTTCCCCTCAAGTGGACCGTCCGCACGCCGTCGGGGGCCGACATCTCCGCGCTGAGCATCATCAGCGGGTTCGCGCTGACGGAGGTGAGGTGCGCCTCGGTGTCGACGGTGCTCGACCCGGTCGACTTCACCACCACGGGCGGCACGACGCTTCGCTACGCCGGCAACCAGTTCATCCAGAACTGGCAGACCCCCCGCCGCCCAGGTGCATGCGTGAGAGTCGATGTCGTGTTCGCCGGTGGCCTGCAGCGGCTGTCCGCGCTGTTCCAGCTCAAGTAGCGCGCCACCCCGACAGACGACGCCACCCCTGACTCGCGTCGGGCAGACCCAGCGGGCATCATCTCCGGCGTGCCGTTCCCCTCCTCTCGCCGGTCCGTGGTCGCGACCTGCGTCGCGTCCGGGATCGCGCTGTGCCTGTCGCTGCCCCCCTTCGGCTTCTGGCCGCTCGCCTTCGTGGGGCTGGCCGGCCTCGATCGGCTGATCGCCGATCAGCCGGCGCGCGGCCGCTTCGCACGCGGGTGGTTGGTGGCGATGGCCTGCTTCGTGCCCTCGCTCAGCTGGATGACGGCCCTCACCGCGCCGGGCTACCTCATCGCGTGCGTCGCCTACGCCGCCATGCTGGGCGGGGGCATCGCCGCTGTCCCACCCAGCCGGGGCCGGTGGCTGGCGCTGGCCGGGACGTGGACCGTGGCCGAGCTGGTCCGGTGGTCATGGCCCTTCGGCGGCGTGCCCCTCGCCAACCTGGCCATCGGCCAGGTGGCCGGACCGCTCGCCCCCGTGCTGCGGGTGGGTGGAGCCGTGTTGCTGCTGGGCGTGACCGTGCTCGTCGGGCAGGCCCTGGCCGCCGCCGTCCGTGGCGCCTGGCGACCGGCCGTCGGCCTGGCCGCCGTGGCCGCAGCGATCGTGGTCGCGTCGATGGGCGCGCCCCGAGGCCACGAGGTCGGGCGGGCCGAGATCGCCTTGGTGCAGGGCGGCGGCGAGCAGGGCACCCGACAGTCCGACGCGGGGATCGTGCAGGTCTTCGAACGCCACGTCGACGCCACTGCGCTCGTGGACGCACCCGTCGATCTGGTGGTCTGGCCCGAGGACGTCATCGACACGGCCGGGCCCCTCGTCGACGACCCCTGGGGGGATGTGGTCGCCAGCCTGAGCAGGGACCTCGGCGCGCCGCTCGTCGTGGGCGCAGTCGAGGACGCGGGCACCGAGCACTTCAGGAACGCCGCGGTGCTGGTCGGGCCCGATGGGCGCTTCCTCGAGCGCTACGACAAGGTGCACCGGGTGCCCTTCGGCGAGTGGGTGCCCTTCCGCTCGCTGCTCGAGCAGGTCGCCGGCGACGCCCTCCCCGACCGCGACGCGCTCATCGGGGAGCTGCCCAACCACCTCGATGTGCCCGGCCGGGTGGGCCGGGTCGTCGCCCCCATCTCCTGGGAGATCTTCTTCGCCGACCGCACACGGGAGGGTGTGGAGGCCGGCGCCCGCCTGGTGCTCAACCCCACCAACGGCTCGTCGTTCACCGGCACCATCGTGCAGACCCAACAGGTGGCCTCCTCGCGGATGCGAGCCATCGAGAGCGGGCGCTGGGTGGCGCAGGTCGCGCCCACGGGCTTCAGCGCCGTCATCGACGACGAGGGCCGGGTGCTCGAGCGCACGGCCATCAGCGAGCAGTCGGTGCTCCAGCGCGAGGTCGCCCTCCGCGAGGGCCTCACGATCTACACCCGCCTCGGCAACGGCCCCGGCCTCGCCCTCGCCCTCCTCTGCATCGCGGGCGGCTGGCTGATCGAGCTCCGACTCCGCCGACCGACCTCGCCCGAGGCAATGGGTTCCGAACCAGTGAACTCGAGGCAATAGGTTCCGCATGCGGAACCCATTGCCTCAGGCTGGTCGGAACGGAACCTATTGCCTCGCGGAACCTCGCTCACCCGGGGTCAGGCCAGGTCGAGGGTCTTGGTCACCTGCACGGCCTCGAGGAAGGCGCGGTCGTGGGTGACGAGGAGGAGCGTGCCGTCGAAGGCGGCCAGCGCTGATTCCAGCTGTTCGATGGCCTCCAGGTCCAGGTGGTTGGTCGGCTCGTCGAGCACGAGCACGTTCACGCCCTCAGCCATCAGCTCAGCGAGCAGGGCTCGGGTGCGCTCGCCCGGCGAGAGCTGCGCGCCGACGCGCTCGATGTGCTGCGCCCCGAGACCGAACTTGGCCAAGAGCGAGCGGGCCTCCGATCGATCGAGGCCGGTGGTGTCCATGAACGAGCGCAGCAGCGGCCGGTCGCCGCCGTAGCGCAGGCGCCGCTGATCGAGCAGGCCCACCTTCACACCAGGCCCCAGCCACCGCTGCCCGGCGGCCAGCGGCAGCTCGCCCAAGAGGGCGCGCAGGAGGGTGGTCTTGCCGGAGCCGTTGGGGCCGAGGATGGCCAGTCGGTCCTGCCAGTCGACCTGCAGGTCGACCGGCCCGAGCCGGAACGTTCCGAGCTCGACGACGGCCCCGTCGAGGCGGCCCACCACGTCGCCCGCACGGGTGGCCGCCTTCAGCTCCAGCTGCAGCTGCCACGGCTCCCACGGCTTCTCGACCACCTCGAGCCGATCGATGGCCTTCTCGGTGGCCTTCACCTTGGACGCCATCTTCTCTGACCGCTGCGACTTGAGATGCGGGATGTACTTGTCGTTGTCGGTCTTGTTCTTCTTGGCGTTCTTGACGCCCACCACGGCCCACTCCCGCTGCGTGCGCTGGCGGTCCTGCAGGCGCTGGCGCTCCGACGAGTACTTCTCGAACCCGGCCTCCTGCTGGCGGCGGGCCAGGTTGCGCGAGGCGACGAAGTCGGTCCAGCCGCCGGCGTGCTCCACCGCGTCGTGGGCCGGCAGACGCAGCTCGAGGATCCGGGTGACCACGCGGTCGAGGAACGTCCGGTCGTGCGACACCGTCACCACGGCGCTCGACGTGGAGGCCACGAACGCCTCGAGCAGGTCCAGCCCGGCGAAGTCGAGGTCGTTGGTGGGCTCATCGAGGAGCAGCACGTCCTGGCGGGACAGCAAGATGGCGGCCAGCGCCGCCCGGGCCGCCTGCCCGCCCGAGAGGTGGCCCACCTCGACGTCGAGCCGGTCGCTGGGCAGGCCGACCTGGGCCAGCACGCTGCCGGTGCGCGCGTCGAGGTCGTCGGCGCCGATGGCCAGGAAGTGCTCGAGGGCGGCGGTGTACTGCTCGATCGTGTCGCCGGCGCCCGTCATGGCGGCTGTCCGCTCCTCCAAGACCGCTTCGGCCTCCGCCACACCGGTGCGACGGGCCAGGTAGGCCCGCAGCGTCTCCCCGGGCTGCGCGTCGGGCTCCTGTGGCAGCCAGCTCACGCTGGTGGTGGCCGGCGATCGCTCCACCGTCCCGTCGTCGGGGGTCTCCGCTCCGGCCAGGATCCGGAGCAATGTGGACTTGCCGATGCCGTTCGGGCCCACCACGCCGAGGCGGGCGCCTCGGGTGATCGACACGGACACGTCGCTCAGCACCACCTGCGCGCCGTGATGGCGGACGATCCCTTGGGCGACGAGCACGGTCGGCGACCCTACCCGCGGGCTCGCCGCGGTCGATGGGGGAGATTCACCCGATCCAGTAGCGGCGCACCAGGTGGCCGCGCTCTCCAGTCACCTTGCTCTCGAGCTGCCCGCCGGCCCGCTCGATGACCGTGGCCGACCCCGCGTTGGTGTCGTCGCAGGTGACGAGCACGGGCGCGATGCCGAGGTCCCTGGCGATCTCAAGGCCCTGACGCAGGATCTCCGTGGCATAGCCGCGCCGACGGTGTGCCGGGAGCACCCCGTAGCCGATGTGGCCACCCTCGCGGGCCAGGAAGTCGTTCAGAGCGTGGCGAATCGAGAGGCGACCCACGATCTCGTCGGCTACCTCTGCCACGACGAAGGTCGACGGCACCCATCGGGGTGGCAGGTCCACGCCATCGGTGTAGCGGTGGAGCTGGCCGAGGTAGTCGTCCCACGCCGTGTGCGGTTCGTAGCCCAGCGCGAACACGAAGCCCTCCGCTGCCATCAGCTCCTGTGCCGCGACCACAGCGGCTTCGTCCTGCGGTCGCAGGGGGCGCAGGTGCAGGGCTCGAGGGTGCAGGTCCGGCGTCGCCATGCGCCACCTTGGCGCAGTGCGCAGTGGGCGGCCAGGGGGTTACGCGGGGCCGTCGGCCAAGAGCTCGAGGACCTCGAGCGGGTGGCGCAGCACGATGTCGCCCGGCTCGGCCACCACCCGCCGGTTCCAGCCGGCCAGCGCGAACGCCGCGCCCACCGCGGCAGCGCAGGCTCGATCATGGGCCGTGTCGCCCACGAACACGACGTCGCGGGGGTCGAGGTGGAGGGCGGTGAGCACCGGTTCGAGCCGCTTGGGCTGGCCCCCGAAGTCTTCGGAGAACAAGGCCAGCTCGGGCGCCCAGCCCAAGCGCGCCAGCTCGGCGTGCCCGGAGGAGCCGCGCTTGTTGGAGCACACCGCCCACCGGGGCAGGGCGGCCAGCATCTCGTCGACCCCGGGGAAGGCGCCCACAGCCGTGGTGTCGTAGCGAGCCAGATAGGCCTCGACAGATACGCCGGCGAGAGCGCACGCCTCCCCGAGGGGAAGGCCGAGCGGGGGCCGGCGTTCAGCGGGAACGGCCAGCTCGACGAAGGGCGCGAGCAGTGCGGCGTCGGAGTCGACGAGGGTGCCGTCGAGGTCGAACAGCGCGGTGCGTCGGTGTGGAGCCACACACGAGCGTCGCCGATCGGCACGGCCCGATGCCATCTCGCCCGCAGTAGGTTGTGCGGCCATGCAGCAGGTTGGCTCCGTCGCACAGCTCTGGCGCTACCCGGTGAAGTCGTTCCAGGGTGAGCTCGTCAGCGAGCTCCACCTCGGCCCGGGCGGCGCGGCGGGCGACCGCACGCTGGCCGTCGTCGACCCCGCGGCCCGCAAGGTGCTCTCGGCCAAGCGCCACGCCGACCTGCTCCTGGCCTCGGCACGCGTGGCTGACGGCACGGTCGTGCTCACGCTCCCCGACGGCGACGAGCACGACGCCACCGATCCGGGCGTCCACGCCGTGCTGTCGCAGTGGCTCGACCACGAGGTGCGCCTCGAAGCGCCGCCGGCGGAGGGGGTGTTCCCGATGGAGATGCACACCGGGATGTCCGACGAGTCCACGCCGCTGTTCGACTGGCCTGGCCCGCCCGGCACCTGGCTCGACCTCGCCGATGCCCACTGGCTCACCACTGCGAGCCTCACCGCCGCCGCCGGCCTGCATCCCGAGGGCACCTGGGATGTGCGGCGGTTCCGACCCACGGCTCTCATCGACGGCACCGACGAGGGGTTCGCCGAGGACGGGTGGAGCGCCCTCGAGCTCGGCGAGGTGGCCAGCACCGTGCTGATGCCCACGCCCCGCTGCTCGATGCCCTCTCGGGCCCAACCGGGCCTCGAGCGCGACCTCCGCATCGGCACGACCATCCGCGACGGCCACAGCAACAACCTGGGCATCTACGCCGCCATCGCGCGGGCGGGAACCGTTCGGGTGGGCGATACCGTGTTCGCCAGCTAGCACTCCGCTAGCCACAGGTTGCCTCCCGGCGACCGTTGCGTTGGCTTGACCGATGGGTCAACCGCCCGGAAGGCTTGTCGGACCATGTCCAGCGACGCACCCCTCCGCATCGCGCTCTTGGCCTATCGGGGCAAGCCCCATGTCGGCGGTCAAGGCGTGTACACCCGACATCTGGCGAAGGCGCTCGTCGACCTCGGCCACCACGTCGAGGTGCTGGGTGGCCAGCCCTACCCCGTCCTCGACGACCGGGTCCCGCTCGTCGAGCTGCCCAGCCTGGACATCTACAACGACTACTTCCCGATGCGCCAGCCCGGCCTGTGGGAGATCAAGAACTGGAAGGACGTGCTCGAGGTCACGGCCTTCACCGCCGGCACCTTCCCCGAGCCCCTCGCCTTCTCGATGCGGGCCTGGGACCACCTCCGCCATCGCACGGACGACTTCGACATCGTCCAGGACAACCAGTGCCTCGGCTACGGCCTGCTGCTCATCGAGCGCCAGCTCGGCCTCCCCGTGCTCGGCACGATCCACCACCCGATCACCGTCGATCGCCGGCTCGAGATCGAGGCGGCCAGCGGCTGGTACAAGAAGCTCACGCTGCGCCGCTGGTACGCGTTCGTCGACATGCAGACGCAGGTGGCCCGCCGGCTCGAGCGCATCATCACCGTGTCGGAGAACTCCTTCAAGGACATCGTGCAAGACCACAAGGTGGACCCGGCCCGCATGGCGGTGGTGCCGGTGGGCGTGGACATCGAGCTGTTCAAGCCGCTGCCCGAGGTGCAGGTGGTCCCCGGACGCCTGGTCACCACGGCCTCGGCCGACGTCGCCATGAAGGGCCTGAAGTACCTGCTGGAAGCGGTGGCCAAGCTCCGCACCGAGCGAGACGACGTCCACCTCGTGGTCATCGGCAAGCGCAAGCCGGGCGGCGCCAGCGACGAGACGATCAAGCGGCTCGGCCTCGAGCACCACGTCGAGTTCGTCACCGGCGTGGCGGAGCAGCGCATCATCGAGCTGTACTCCGAAGCCGAGATGGCCGTCGTCCCATCGCTCTACGAGGGCTTCTCCCTCCCCGCCATCGAGGCCATGGCCTGCGGCACCCCGCTCGTGGGCACCACAGGCGGCGCCGTCCCCGAGGTCATCGGCAAGGACGGCGATACGGCCATGGTCGTGCCGCCAGGCGACAGCGAGGCGCTGGCCGCCAAGATCCGCTGGGGCTTCGAGCAGGCAGACCTCCGCGGCACCATCGGCGCCCGAGGCCGCCAGCGCATCATGGACCGCTGGTCGTGGAAGCACACCGCGCTCAAGACGGTGGAGCAGTACCGCATCCGCCTCGACCCGAAGGGCCGCTAGGCCATGCTGACCGTGCGCTTCGATGAGCTCGGCGTACGCGAGGGCGACCTGCTGCTCGACATGGGATGTGGCGCCGGTCGACACGCCTTCGAGTCGTTCCGTCAGGGGGCCCGCGTGGTCGCCTTCGACTACTCGGCCGCTGAGCTGAAGGACGTCGGCGGCCTGTTCACGGCCATGCGGGAGGCCGGCGAGGCCGGCACCGAGCCGGAGTCGCTGGCCGTGACCGCCAACGGCGACGCGCTGGCCCTGCCCTTCCCCGACGACACCTTCGACCGCATCATCGCCTCCGAGGTGCTCGAGCACGTCAGCGACGACCAGGTCGCCCTCGATGAGGTGTTCCGGGTGCTCAAGCCGGGCGGCACCCTCGCCGCCACCGTTCCGTCGTGGCTGCCCGAGCAGGTCTGCTGGGCCCTCTCCGACGAGTACCACGCTCCCTTCGTCGAGGGTGGCCACGTGCGCATCTACACCGAACCGACGCTGCGGGCCCGCATGCGCACGGCCGGTCTGCGCCCCGGCGCCGCCCACCGGGCCCATGCCCTGCACTCGCCCTACTGGTGGCTGAAGTGCGCCGTGGGTCCGACCAACGACGACCACCCGCTGGTGAAGGCCTACCTGCAGATGCTGATCTGGGACATCACCCAGACCCAGCCCATGGGCACCCTCACCCGCTGGACGGAGCGCTTGCTCAACCCGGTTCTGGGCAAGAGCATGGTGGTCTACGCCACCAAGCCCCGGGGGAAGGCCTGATCCATGCCCATCGACGTGCCCGGCCTCGTGTCCGCCACCGATCTCCAGGCCACCGTCGACGGCATCGCCGAGTGGCAGCTGCCCTCCGGCATGATCCCCTGGTTCCCGGGCGGCCACAGCGACCCGTGGAACCACGTCGAAGCGGCCATGGCCCTCGACCTCGGCGGCCACCGCGCCGCCGCCGATCGGGCCTATCAGTGGCTGGTCGACCTGCAGCGCGAAGACGGCTCGTGGCACCAGTACTACATCGCCGGTGACGATGGCAGCACGCAGGTCGAGCAGGACAAGCTCGACGCAAACGTGTGCGCCTACGTCGCGGCGGGCGTGTGGCATCGCTGGCTGCTCTCCGCCGACAAGGGCTTCGTCGAGACGATGTGGCCCACGGTGGAGCGAGCCATCGACTTCGTCCTCGACCTTCAGACGCCGCGCGGCGAGATCCTCTGGGCCCGCCATGCCGACGGCACGCCGTGGAGCTTCGCCCTGCTGACGGGCTCGTCGTCGATCTGCCACAGCCTGCGCTGCGCCATCGGCATCGCCGAGCTGCT
>JBKJIL010000117.1:0-24289 GCA_046598435.1 Acidimicrobiales bacterium | reverse complement strand
ATCTCACCAGACGGCGACGACGAACGGACAAGACACGGGAAGTAGCTCATCCCCCCATGCTCCGAGCCGCCGGTGGAAGACACCGGGATACCAGATGGATCACCCGTGTATTAGGCGAACTGTTCCAGGGGTGCTCCTAAGAGTTCGTGAGGTTCGACGCGTCGGTGGGGCCGCCGCGGGTCCAGTGGATCATGTGGTGGAGGTGGCGGATCGGGCGCCCGCACCCGGGCCAGCGGCAATGGCCGCCGTCGCGCCCACGGACGCGGCGGCGGATCGGGGCTGGTGGGTTGCGGGTGGCGCGCCCGATGCCGATGGTGCGGCCCTCGGGCGTGTCGAAGCTGATCTCGATGCGCGTGTCGCAGAGGAGGCGGTGAAGTGCGGTGTCGGTGATGGCCTCGCCGTTGATGGTGGCGTTGGCGACCGTAGGGTCGTCCGCACTGCGCAGATCGAGCAGGGCGGCGGGGGCGTGGACGACGACCATGGCGGCGTCGGGTTCGGACCCGCCGGCGGCCGACGCGGCGAGGTCTTCGGCGGAGAGGTCGCGCAGAGCGTCGGCGGTGCGCCGTTCGTGGGGTGCCCACACGCCGGTCTCGGGGTCGGGGCCGGCGGCTTCGGCGCGCCGGTCGAGGGCGGCTTCGACGACAGCGGCGTCTTCGTTGGGGAGGAACCCCGACACCCGCTTGCCGAGGCCCGACGCGTCGCGCCGGAACCGCAGGTGGGTGCGCCGGCGGGCTTCGTCGTGCTCGGCTTGGCGGGCGCGGCGGCGCTGCCTGGCGTACTGCTCGATCTGGGCGCAGCTCAGCGAGGGGAGCAGCTCCGCGAGGTGCTCGTCGTCCTCCGGCTTGGCGAAGGCGACGGCGTGGCGGACCTGTTCGAAGCTGAGCTCGCCGGCCACGAACCGCTCCCGGATGCGGGGCAGCGCCTCGAGCGCGGAGGCGGCCCGCACCCAGGCACCGGCCGTGGCGCGCGACACGTTGGCGCGGTCGGCGAGCCAGTCCGCCATCGACAGGGCGCCATCGGCCCGGAAGTCGTCGAGGTGGTCGGCAGCGAGGATCACGCGGAAGGCCTCGTCGAGCAGCGCGTTGCGGGCGGTGAGGAGGTGGTGGAGCACGACCTCACGCGCATCGGGCGTGCACTGCGAGTAGTCGAGCCGCTGGTCGGCCATGGTTCACCTCCGGGACGCACGTCGTTGTTCGACTGGCGGGGACCCACAGAATCGACCCGGGTCCCGAAGGGGAAGGCCCCCAGATTACAGCCGTGTAGTTCGGCGTGCAACGGGCACTTCTGCGACGGGCCTTCGGCCTCGGACGCGGTTCGTCAGCTCGCTTCGAGGTGATGTCGCAGCGCCTCGCGAATGACCTCGGACACCGGGAGTCCGTCGTCTTCCGCTCGGCGCGCGAGTCGCTCCTTGAGCTCCGGGTCGAGCCGGACAGATTCGACCGTGGACGGTCCGGCGCCGAGCATGGGGCGGCCGCGCTTGCCGCGGCGGGCGATGATCTCGTCGACGTCGTAGCCGCCCTCGGCTTCGTCGGCCAGCTTCTCGATGAGATCGTCATCGATGGGCTTGCCTGACGTGGTGTGTCCGTAGGTGCGCTTGGTCATGGTTGGAGCAGCTTCCGAAAGACGGCCCGCAGGGGCATGGCGTGGATGATCACCTCATCACCCTCGGCGGTGACGAGCACAACGACCTCGAGGAGGTTCGCGGCGCGGTCCGGACCAATGACCAACCAGCGGTCCGGGTCCTCGCCCAAGTCGTCCACCAACAGGGAGCGTTCGATGGCGTGGAGGATGTCGTCGGCCGCGATGCCGTGGCGGTGAGCCGACGGATGGATCTCCACACGAGATTACTGTACTACAGAAGTCGCTGGCGTCAGGCCGCGAAGGCCTCGAGCAGCGCGTCGTGCACGTGGCCGTTGCTGGCCAGGCCGCTGCCGGTCTCGATCGACACGACGCCGTCGAGGTCGGTGAAGCGGCCGCCCGCCTCAGCCAGGATCACCGGCATGGGGCCGAGGTCGTAGGGGGCGGCGACCGGGTCGACCATGGCGGCCACCCGGCCGGTGGCCACCAGCGCGTAGCCGTAGCCGTCGCCCCATGTGCGCAGCAGCGCGCCGGCGTCGTCGAGGGCGGCCAGCCGGTGGTGCGGCCACCGGCTGAGCGAGCTCGACATCACGTAGGCGCCGTCGAGGGTGGCGTGCGAGCTGACCCGCGCCGGGCCCCGCTCCGACCAGCAGCCGAGGCCCCGGCCTGCCCACACCGTCTCGCCCAGCGCCGGCAGGTTGATGATCCCGACCGCGATGCCGTGCTCGTCCTCGAGGGCCAGCAGGTTGGAGTACAGCGGCACGCCGCAGGTGAAGGCCTTGGTGCCGTCGATCGGGTCGATGATCCAGCGCCGTCCGGTCGTGGAGGCGGTGGGGGCCTCCTCCTCGCCGAGCACGCCGTCACCCGGGAAGGCCTCGGCGAGGTGCTCGCGCAGGAAGCGCTCGGCGTCGCGGTCGGCCGCCGTCACCGGTGTGCCGTCCCCCTTGCTGACGATCTCGAGGTCGGCCGAGCGGAACCACTGCAGCGTGCGGTCGCCGGCCGCCCGCACGAGCGAGACGGCGGTGTCGAGGGTGGCTTGGTCGATGGGGGGCGTGGACACGCCTTGAGTTTGGCAGCCCCGCCCCGCCCCGCTGTCAGTCGGGCGTGGAGCTCAGCGCCGGTTCGGCCACGGCCTCGGGTCCGACGATGCGGCTCACCGCCACCACGACCGCCACCGCGCAGACGAGAGCCACGGCCGTTGCCCCGCCGGCCGACGTGTGGGTGAGGGAGAAGGCCGGGATCCAGTCGGGGCCACCCCAGGTGAGGTCCCAGCCCCGCAGGCCGTCGGGGTGCAGCACATGGGCCCAGGTCGTCCACGCCACCATGCGGCACAGCCCGTAGAAGAAGGTCGCCCGGTAGGCGGCCAAGAGCGCCCGCTGCGGTAGTCGGCGTCCCATCCATGCCCACACCTTCGGATCGGCGGGCACGATCACCTCGCGCCAGTAGCGCTCGCTGAGCACGGTCACGCTCATGAGCAGATCACGAGCCACAGCGCGTCCATCACGAACCCGAAGCTGGAGTAGTAGGCGCGGGCGTCGAGGTACTTCCCGCCTGGCGTGGCGGCGTAGGCCCAGGTGCCGATGGAGAAGTTCTCGGTGGAGAAGGGGAAGGCCAGCATCGTGCCGACCGTGTCGTTGATGTCGGTGATGGAGTGGGCCGCCATCCCGAGCAGCACGCCGGCGCTCCAGCCGCGTGACTTGGTGAACAGGTAGATGAGCCCGGCGACGAGCACGGCGAAGCCGAGGCTGTGGCTGAACCCCGCGCCGGGCCAGCCGCGGTGGAACTTGTAGGGCTCGCTGGCCCCGTAGTGGCGGCCGCCGATGTCGAAGCCGTACACCCAGAACTTGGCGACGAAGTCGGGTGTCTGGTCGCCCGCCACGAGGGCCAGGTAGCTGATCCGCCCGGCCCATCGCTTCGGGAGGTGGGCCTGGATGGCGTAGGTCTCGAACTGGTGGGCGGCCCAGCTCATCGGGAGCTGTCTCGACCGAGCCGGTCGATCAGGACCGGCACCAGCCAGACCCAGGCGATCAGCCAGAGGGGCCCGATGATCCAGTTGAGGAGGAACTTGTGGAACATGCCGAGCCCCACATAGGCCACGCCGGCGACGACGTAGATGACCAGCTCGATCTGGCGCGTGTACCAGGCCGGGTCGCCGACTCTCCCGGTGGGGGCCGACAGCGGCGGGTTGGCAGCAGCGTCTGACGGGACCGTCACAGCCGACGATCCTACTGCTCGACCTCGGCGGGCCTGGCCGCCCGACGGGCGTCGGCCGGGCCGGCGACCAGGAGCCATGCCCCACTCCCGATGGCGGTGCCCAGCGCCGCCCCGCCCATCACGTCGGCCGGCCAGTGGACCCCGACGTACATGCGGGCCGCGCCCACGGCGGCGGCGAGGCCCCAGGCCACCCACCGCCAGCGCGGCGCCAGGGTGGCGAGCAGCGAGGCGGCCAGCGCGAACGCCATGGTGGTGTGCCCGGATGGGAAGCCGAAGCCGCCGATCGTCTCGCGCACGTGCAGCATGGTCAGCACCTGGGGCGGCCGGGGCCGTTCGATGACGTCCTTCAGCACGTTGTCGAGCCGGTAGGCGATGGCCACGGCCAGGAGCACGGCGAGCGCCGGGCGGGGGCCCCGGCGGTGGGTCCACGCTGCGGTGAGGGCAGTGACGGTGAGGCCGGCCAGGAGCGTCCCGAGGGGCATGACAACGCGCAGGGGCCAACCGGCCCACGCCGGCAGGTCGTTGACCGCTTCCAGCAGGCCTACCTCGCCGCCCAGGAAGTGCTGGTCGGACACGGCCGCGCTGAGGCCGCCGACGACGGCGAGGGCGACGACCAGTCGGGCGACCGCGACGCGGGTCGCGGCCCGGTCAGCGCTCAGCGAGCACCCGGCTCCGCTCAGGATCGGAACCCGGATCGACGACCGGATCGGGGACCGGATCGGGGGCGGCGGGGGTGGGCGCGCTGGGCATCAGCGAGGCCATGAAGGCGTCGGCTTCCTCGTCGGTGACGGGGCGGGTGCGCCGGAGGCTGGGGGGCAAGAGCTGGAGCGCGCCGGCCTTCACGCTGGCGACCCCGAGGATCCCGCTCGTGAGCAGGAAGTCGGCGTTGGACATGCACCCCATGCACATGGGCTGAGGCTACCCCGGCGCCGGGCCGTGGCTCAGGCGGCGTGCGGCCTCGGGCCAGTCGGTGACGATCCCGTCGAGGGGCAGATGGGCCTTGGCCCGCTGGGTGGCCTCGTCCTGGAACCAGCAGTGCACCCGCAGCCCGAGCCCGTGGGCCCGATCCAGGAAGGCGACGTCCACCGAGTCCTGATGGGCCGAGATCGCCGTCGCCCCGACGGCCTGGGCGTCGGCGAGGAAGCGGTCGATGGCGCTGGGCGTGAGGGCGTCGCGCAGGAGGGCCACCTCCGCCGCCTCGTCGCCGGCGTGCTCGGCGTACCAGCGCACGGCCCGCTCGTCTTGGGCCCACAGCAACGAGCGGGCCAGCTTGCCCTGGTTGCGCAGCTCGGCCACCACGGCATCGGCGGCGCCGGGGTCCTTGGTGTCGATGGCGAAGCCCAGGCCGTCGGGCAGGGCAGCCACCGCCTCGGCGAAGGTGGGCACCCGCTCGCCGCTGTCGCGCAGGCGGGCCCGGCGCAGGCCGGCCGCCGTCGCCCACGAGACGGGCCACGGCCGCCCCGTGGTGCGCAGCAGCAGGGCGTCGTGGAGCATCACCGGCACGCCGTCACGGGTGCGGCGCACGTCGATCTCCACGTAGTCGGCGCCGAGCTCACCTGAGCGGCGGATCCCCTGGAGGCTGTTCTCGGGGGCGTCGAGGGGGGAGGTGCGGTGGGCGATGATCACAGGGGCCATGGCGTGCCTCTCACCAGTCGGTGGCGATGTACTTCGTCTCGGTGTAGTCGAGCATGCCCTCATGGCCGCCCTCTCGGCCGAGCCCCGACTCCTTCACCCCACCGAAGGGGGCGGCCGGATCGGACACGATCCCCTTGTTGAGGCCGACCATGCCGCTCTCGAGCGCCTCGGCCACCCGAAGGCCCTTGGCCAGGTCGCCCGTGAAGACGTACGACACGAGGCCCATGGTGCTGGCGTTGGCCAGGCGCACGGCCTCGTCGGCGTCGGTCACGGACACGATGGGGGCCACCGGACCGAAGATCTCCTCCTCGAGGATGGGGTTGTCGGCGGCCACGCCGGTAAGCACGGTGGCGGGGTAGTAGTAGCCGACACCGCTGTCGGGACGGGTGCCGCCGACGGAGGCCGTGGCGCCGGCCGCCACCGCGGCGTTGACGAGCTCGGCCACCTTGTCGCGCGTGTCGGCGTCGACGAGGGGACCGAGCCGATTGCCCTCGCCGAGGCCGTGGCCCATCGGCAGCGCGGCCATGGCCGCCGACAGGCGCGCCGCGAACTCCTCCGCCACCGCGGCTTCCACATAGAACCGGTTGGCGGCGGTGCAGGTCTCGCCGTTGTGGCGCATCTTGGCGATCATGGCCCCCTCGATGGCGGCATCGAGGTCGGCGTCGGCCAGCACGATGAACGCCGCGTTGCCGCCCAGCTCCATCGATGTGTTGAGCACGCGCCCGGCGGCCTGCTCGAGGAGCATCTTGCCCACCTCGGTGGAGCCGGTGAAGGACAGCTTGCGCACCCGCGGGTGCTCGAGCACGGCCTCGGTGATCGTGCGGGCGCTCTTGCCGGGCACGACGTTGACCACGCCGGCCGGCACCCCCGCCTCGTGGAGCACGTCGGCCACAGCCAGGGCCGTCAGCGGGGTGAGGGTGGCTGGCTTCAGCACCACGGCACAGCCGGCGGCGAGGGCCGGGGCGATCTTGCGGGTGGCCATGGCGGCCGGGAAGTTCCACGGGGTGACGAGGTAGGCCACCCCGATGGGCTGGTGGAGCACCAGGATCTTGTTGGCGCCGCCGGGGGCCGTGGTCAGCTCGCCGCGCAGGCGCACGGCCTCCTCGCTGAACCAGCGGAAGAACTCCGCCGCGTAGGTGATCTCTCCCTTGGCCTCGGCCAGGACCTTCCCGTTCTCGGTGGTGATCAGGCGGGCCAGGTCATCGGCCCGCTCGATGAGCAGCTCCCACGCCCGGCGCAGCACCTCGGCCCGCTCGCGGGGGGCTCGCGCGGCCCACAATGGCTGGGCGGCGGCAGCGGCGGCAGCCGCCGCTCGCCCGTCGGCGGCGCCGGCGCTGGCCACGCTGGCCACGACGGTCTCGGTGCCGGGGTCGTGCACGTCGAAGCGGGCGCCATCGGCGGCCGCTCGCCACTGCCCATCGATGAACAGGTCGGTGCGCATCACGTCAGCCATCCGCTCGTTGTACCCCGTCCTCGGGCGGGCTGCGCCGTCAGGTGTGGATCAGGCGGGTTCGGCCTGGTCGGAGGCGGCGACGGGCCAACAGGCGCCGAAGGCGATGGCGAGGCACGGGAAGGCCACGGCCCCCGCGACGTAGGCCCAGCCTTGGGCGCCGGTCAGCAGGCGCACCACCGCGAAGCCACTGACACCGAGCTCCAGGGCCAGCAGCGCACACGCGATCGACCGCTCGAGCACGTCGGTGCCGGCGGCGAAGCGGGTGGCCAGTGCGGTGAGGCCGGCGCCCAGGGCGGTCAGCACGGCGACGAGCAGCACGATCAAGGCGAGGAACGCTGTGTCGCCGTCGATCCGGCTCAGTCGCAGCAAGGCGGTCGCGGGCTCGGCGTCGACCGGTCTGTCGAGCAGCTGCCACGTGCGCGCCGCGACGGCCAGGAGGACGCTGCCGGTGACCACCACGGCGCCGGTCTGCACGCTCAGCACGGTCACAGCCAGGCGGGCGCCCGTCCGGGTCTGCCATGCCGGCAACGTGAGCAGCACGCCCACCACGACGGCGGCCAGCGCGGCGCCAGTCCACACCGCGCCCCACGTGAGCGTCGAGGGGGTCGACGACGGCCCGGCGACGAGGCCCCGCTCGGCACAGCCGGTGAGGGAGAGCCCCGTCAGCCCCACCGCGGTGGCCACGATGGCCCTGGTGGCCGGTCGGCGAGGCCGGGTCATGCGCAGCGGGGACAGGTGCCGACGAGATCGAGGCGGTGGTGGCGCACCTCGAAGCCGGCTCGCTTGGCCACCTTGGCGAGGGCCGCCTCCAGGTCGTGCTCGACGCTGGCCGGCACGGTGAAGTCGGTGACGTCGCCACACGTCGCGCAGATGAGGTGGTGGTGGTGCTCGGTGAGGTCTTCGGCCAGCTCGTAGCGCGCGAACTCGTCGGTGGTGACGATGCGGCGCACCACGCCGGCCCGCTCCAGCACGGCCAGGTTGCGGTACACGGAGCTCTGGGCGAGGTCGCGGCGCCGCTCGAGCAGCTGCGGGATGGTGAGGGGCTGGTCGACCTCGCTCAGCAGCTCCACCAGGGCCCGCCGGCGCGGCGTGTAGCGCTGGCTGTCGGTGCGCAGCCGGGAGGTGGCCGTGGCGTGGAGATCGGTGGGCATCGGGCGTTCAGTGGTGGGGGTGGTCGTCGAGGATCAGCGTGGAGTCGCCGAAGCGCAGGAGGTGCCCACCGTAGGCGGCGGCCAGGTTGACGTCGGTGAGCACGTTGGCCGGCGGTCCGCTGGCGACGACCCGTCCGGCCAGCAGCAGGAGGTGGTCGGCGGCGGCGGCGTCGCCGAGGTCGTGGGTGGACACGACGACGGTGCGTCCGGCCGCTCGCTCCGCGGCCATGGCGTCGAGGATGTGCTGCCGCGACACGAGGTCGAGGCCAGTGATGGGCTCGTCGAGCAGCAGCAGGTCGGCGCCCTGGGCGAGACCCTGGGCGACGAAGGCTCGCTGCCGTTGCCCGCCGGAGAGCTCGTTGATGGCCTGGCCGGCGAGGTCGCTGATCTGGAGTGCGTCGAGCGCAACGTCGACCGCGCGCCGGTCGGCGCCGGTCAGCCGGCGGAAGGGCCCGGCCACCGCGTAGCGACCCATGGTGACGGCCTCCCGCACGGTGAGGGGCAGGTGCTGGTTCACGTCGGTGGCCTGGAGCACGTAGGCCACCCCGCCCCGGCGCTGTGACGCGGCCACCGCCAGCTGGCCCGAGCGCGGCTCGAGGAGGCCGGCCAGGGCATGCAGGAGGGTGGACTTTCCGGCGCCGTTGGGCCCGATGAGCGCGGTGACGGCCCCCGCGGGGATCGTGATCGAGGCCGCGCTCAGGGCGACGCGCGGGCCGTAGGCCAGCTCGAGATCGGTGCCGGTGGCGGCGGCCGGCAGGGACGGAGAGGGGTGGATCGTGATTTGCGAATGATAACCAAGATCTCTACCTTGTCGGCTATGAGAACCGTTCTCGTTCGTGTGACAGGGGCGCTCCTCGTCCTGGTCTTGGCGGGCGCGACCGGCGCCGTGGGCGCCTGCGGTGGCAGCCCCACGGACAGCTCGGCCGGCGGCGGTCCCCGCATCGTCGTCACCACCAGCATCCTCGGCGATGTGGTGACCAACCTCGTCGGCGACTCGGCGCGGGTGGAGGTGCTGATGCCGCCGGGTTCGAGCCCGCATGACTTCGCCCCGTCTCCGCAGCAGGTGGCGGCCCTCCGCAGTGCCGATGTCGTCATCGTGAACGGGCTCGGCTTCGAGGCCGGCCTCCTCGACACGATCGAGGCCGCCGCTGACGACGGCACGGTCGTGGTCCAGGCCACCGACGGCATCGAGCCGTTGACGCTGGCTGGCAGCGGTGCCGTGGATCCGCACTTCTTCACCGATCCCGTGCGCATGCGAGAGGCAGCGTCCTACCTGGTCGCGGAGCTGACCGCTCGCCTCCCGGCGCTCGACACCGACGCGCAGCGGTCCCGCGCGGCGGGCTACCTCGACGAGCTCACCGCCCTCGACGAGGAGGTGACCAAGGTCCTGGCGCCGATCCCCGCCGAGCGTCGACGCCTCGTCACCAACCACGAGGTGTTCGGCTACTTCGCGGCCCGCTACGGCTTCGAGGTGATCGGTGCTGTGATCCCCGGGGGGAGCACGTTGGCCGAGCCCAGCGCCGCCGACCTCGCCCGGCTGGCCGCCCAGATCGAACGGGCCGGCGTGCCGGCGATCTTCGCGGAGACGTCGTCATCGACGCGTCTGGCGGAGGCCCTGGCCGGGGAGGGTCGGGCCGTGGCAGTGGTGTCGTTGTACAGCGAGTCGCTCGGCGAGGCCGGTTCCGACGGCGCCACCTACCTCGGCATGGTTCGAGCCAACGCGGCCCGCATCGCCGGCGCGCTGGGCTGACTGGCAGGCTCTACGACGTGCGCTGGTTCCTCGACCCGTTCGACCCCGAGTTCATGCAGCGGGCCCTGCTGGCGGGGATGCTGGCCGTGCTGGCGTCGTCGGTGGTGGGCACCTGGGTGGTGCTGCGTGGCTTGAGCTTCCTCGGCGACGCCTTGGCCCACGGCGTGATCCCCGGCATGGCGCTGGCCGTGCTGTGGGGGTTCAACCTCACGCTCGGGGCGCTGCTGACCGCCGCGCTCATGGTGGCTGGCATCAGCTTCGTCAACGCACGCTCGCGCCTCGGGGAGGACACCGGTGTGGGCCTGCTCTTCGTCGGGATGCTGGCCCTCGGCGTGGTCATCATCTCCAAGAGCCGCTCCTTCGCCACCGACGTGCAGAGCCTGCTCTTCGGCGACGTGCTCGGCGTGACGTGGTCCGACGTTGCGCTGCAAGCGGTGGCCGCCCTGCTCGTGGTGCTGGTGAGCGCCCTCGGCTACCGGGCCTTCCTCGTCCTGTCCTTCAACGAGGCCAAGGCAGCCAGCCTCGGCCTGCGTCCCCGGCTCACCCATCTCTGCCTGCTGGCGCTGATCGCAGTCGCCATCGTCTCGTCGTTCCAGGCCGTGGGCACCCTGCTCGTGTTCGGGCTGCTCGTCGGCCCTCCGGCCACCGCGGCGCTGCTCGTGCGGCGGGTGTGGCTGTGCATGGTGGTGGGCGTTGCACTGGGGTGGGTGGCGGTGGGCCTCGGCCTCGTCCTCAGCTACCAGCACGGCACGGCGGCTGGGGCCACGATGGCCGGGGTCTCGGTGGCGATGTTCTTCGTGGTCCTCATCGCCCAGGACCTGGTGGGGTGGGCTCGCCGAGGCGCTGTGGCCGCCCGGATCTGACGTCCTGAACGAAATCGTCGAACTGCGGCACAATGGTGCGGTGGGGGCGATGGGGGACGATGAGCTGCTCGGCTACGCGTTCGACACGACGCGCTCCGGGCTGGCCCTCATCGGTGCCGACGGCCTGATCATCCGGCTGAACGAGGCCGGAGCCGCGCTGGTGCAGCGGCGACCCCAGGACCTGGTGGGGCAGCGGTTCCACGACCACGTGCACGCCGACGACCTCAGCGCCGCGCTGGAGACCCTGGCGGCGATCGTCTCAGAGGGCCACGCCGGGCCCATCGACGTTCGGGTCCACCTGCCCGACGGAGATCTGGCCTGGATCCGGTGCCGGGGCACGCTGCTCCCGAGCGAGCCGCCGGTCACCTACATCACCTTCGACGACGCCGGCCCGGCCCGTGACGTGGCCGAGCGACTCGAGCAGACCACGGCGGAGCTGCGCCGCGAGCGCGACGAGCTGGTGGCGCGGGCGGCCCAGCAGGCGGCCGTCGTCGAGCTCGGGTCCATGGCGCTGGCCGGTGGCCCCGTGGAGCACCTCGTCGACCGTTGTCGCAAGCTCGTCGAGACCACCCTCGATGTCGCCCACTGCGCGGTGTCGATCGATCTCGGCCGCGACGCCCGGGTGGTGGCGGCATCGTCGGGGCTCACCCGCCGCGAGGAAGACGGGCCGCTCGATGGCCCCGGGCTGCTCGCCGCCAGCGTGGCCGACCACAGCGGATCGATGCTCGTTGCGGACATCGAGGGCCACGAGCGCTTCGTGCCCACCCCGGCCCTGCGGGCCCTGGGCATCCGATCCCTGGCCGCCGCGCCCATCGAGTGCCGCAGCGGCGCGCGCGGGGTCGTCGTGGTGGGGTCGGGGCAACCCGCAGCCCTCCGTGCCGATGACCTGCTCTTCTTGGAGGCCATCGCCAACGTGCTGGCATCGGCCGTCGACGCCAAGCGTTCCCTCGACGACCTCCGCCACAACGCCCTGCACGATGCCCTGACCGGCCTCCCCAACCGGGTCCTCCTCCTCGACCGCCTGGAGGTCGCCCTCGAGCAGGCTGCCGGCCGCGGGACCCAGGTCGCCGTGCTGGTGTGCGATGTCGACCGCTTCAAGGTGGTGAACGACGGGCTCGGCCACGCCGCCGGCGACGAGGTGCTGCGGCTGGTCGCCGACCGCCTCAAGGCCCAGGTGCGCCCAGGCGACACCGTGGGCCGCTTCGGTGGCGACGAGTTCGTCGTCGTGTGCCCGGACGTGAGCGAGCTGGCGGCGGTGGTGGCCATCGCTGATCGGCTGGCGGCGGCGTTCGCCACGCCCATGCGGGTGCTCGGCACCGACCTCGTGGTCTCGGCCAGCATCGGGATCGCGCTGGGCGCCGGCGGCTCCTCCGACGTCCCCGCGAGCCTGCTCCGCGACGCCGACGCGGCCATGTACCGCGCCAAGGATCGCGGCCGGAACCGCTACGAGCTCTTCGACGACGACATGCGGACCCGGGCCGGCACCCGGGTGCGCACGGAGTCGGAGCTGCGCCGGGCCCTCGAGCGGGGCGAGCTTCGGCTGCACTACCAACCCGTGCTCGACACCAGCAGCGCGGCGCTGGTCGGGGTGGAAGCACTCGTGCGCTGGGAGCACCCGACCCGCGGCCTGCTCTTGCCGGCCGACTTCGTGGGCGTCGCCATCGACAGCGGCATGGCGCCCGAGCTCGGGGGATGGGCCTTCGAGGAGGCCGCCCACCAGGCCGCTCGATGGGCCCGGGCGGGGGCCGACGGGCCGGCCTGGGTGGCGGTGAACCTCTCACCACAGCAGCTCACCGACCCGAGGCTGCTCGAGCGCATCGACCACGCCCTCACCAGCGCCGACGTCGCCGCCGCCCGGCTTCGGGTGGAGATCACCGAGGAGGGTCTCGTCGAGGACACGGCCCGGACGGCCGAGATGCTGGTGGGGCTGCGCGATCGTGGCATCGGCATCAGCGTCGACGACTTCGGCAGCGGGTACTCGTCGCTGGCCTACCTGCGCCGCCTCCCCGTCGATGTCCTCAAGCTCGACCAGCGCTTCGTCGCCGGGCTCGGCCAGGACACCGACGACATGGTCATCGCCGCCGCCGTGGTCGTGATGGCGCAGGCGCTGGGCCTGCAGGTGGTGGCGGAGGGCGTGGAGACGATCGAGCAGCTCGAGGTGCTCCGCTCCATGGGCTGCGACCACGTGCAGGGCTACCTGTTCGCCCGTCCGCTGCCGGCTGACGAGCTCACCGCCTGGCTGGCCGCCCGCTGAGACTTGCACGCGAAGTGCAAGGACTTGCCCGCGCGTGCCAGCCTGGTCGGATCATTCGCAGGCGCAGCCAAGGGGGAAGCCGTGACGGAGATCGGTGGGGCCGTCGAGCCCGGGTTCGAGGGCGTTGCTGAGGCGTTTGCCCGCAACTTCGCCGAGCACGGCGAGGTGGGGGCGGCCACGTCGGTGTACGTCAGGGGCCGCAAGGTCGTCGACCTCTGGGGCGGTGTGGCCGATGTGGCCACCCAGGCTCCGTACACCGAGGACACGCTGCAGCTGGTCTTCTCGACCACCAAGGGCGCCACGGCCGCCTGCGCCAACCTCCTCGCCCAGCGCGGCGACCTCGACATCGATGCCCCCGTGGCCACCTACTGGCCCGAGTTCAAGGCGGCCGGCAAAGAGGACATCCCGGTGCGGTGGCTGCTCTGCCACAAGGCCGGGTTGCCGTATGTGGATGCCACGCTCACCCTCGACGAGGCCCTGGCCTGGGACCCGGTCATCCGGGCCCTCGAGGTACAGGCCCCCGTGTGGGAGCCCGGCACGGCCCACGGCTACCACGCCACCACCTACGGGTGGCTGGTGGGCGAGGTCGTGCGGCGCATCTCCGGCAAGAGCCTCGGCCAGTTCTTCCGTGACGAGTTCGCCACCCCCCTCGGTCTCGAGTTCTGGATCGGCCTGCCCGACGATCAGCAGCACCGGGTGGCGCCGCTCGTGCAGTGGGGCGAGAGCGCCTCGGACACCCCGCCCGACCCGGCCATGGCGGCGCTGATCGCGCAGTTCATGGGACCGGACACGCTGCTCGGCAAGGCCCTCGGCGCCCCGTCGTTCGTGTTCACCGAGGCCGAGGGTGGGTTCAACAACCCGGCCATCCGGGCGGCCGAGATCCCGGCCGCCAACGGCGTCACCAACGCCCGTTCGCTGGCCCGGTTCTACGCCGGTCTCACCGGCACCGTGGAGGGCGGCCCGAGCGAGCCGATCCTCGGCGAGGCGCAGGTGGCAGCGGCCCGCGAGCGCCAGACCAGCGGGCCCGACAAGTGCCTCATGTTCGAGACCACCTTCGGTCTCGGCTTCTTCACCTCGTCGGTGTTCGCCCCCTACGGCGGCGCCCAGTCCTTCGGGCACACCGGTGCCGGCGGGTCGGTCGGGTTCACCGACCCGGAGCACGGCATCGGGTTCGGCTACGTGATGAACAAGATGATGCAGGGCCTCAACGGCGACCCCCGCAGCGGTGGCCTCATCAAGGCCCTCTACGACGCCATCGGGGTCGAGCCGGCGTTCGTGTGAGCTGACGATGGCCGCCGCTGACGAGCTGGTCGACGTCATCGACGAGCACGATGCAGTGGTCGAGGTCGTCAGCCGCGCCGAGATGCGCGCCCGCGGTCTGCGCCACCGGGCCGTGTACGTGGCCGTGTGCACCAGTGCTGGCGAGCTCGTCGTGCATCGGCGGGCCGACTGGAAGGACGTCTACCCGGGCGCCTGGGACGTCTGCTTCGGTGGCGTGCTGGCGGCGGGGGAGGCGTGGGACGACGCCGCTCACCGCGAGCTGCGGGAGGAGGCAGGGATCGACGCCTTGCCCACGCTGGTGGGCATCGGCGCCTGGACGGGGCCGGACACGGCGGTGCAGGGCCGCGTCTACCTGGTGCGCAGCGACGGCCCCTTCACCTGTCCCGACGGCGAGGTCAGCGAGGTGGCGTTCGTCCCCCTGCGCGAGCTGCGCGCCTGGCTCGACGGGCACGAGGTGTGCCCTGACTCGGTGGCGCTCGTCGTCCCCCACCTTCCCTCGGCCTGAGGGGAACCGTCGTTGGCTCACCGGTACGCTCCCGGGGTGCCTCGCCCCACCACCGGTGACGTGTCCGGCGCTGTCGCCGACCTCGGGATCTTCGTGCCGCTGTCGGCTGCCCTGGTGCTCGTCAACGGGCTCGACGCGGGGTCGGTGCTCATCGCCGCCGGCCTGCTGGTGCTCGTGTCCGGAGCGTGGTTCCGCATCCCGTTCCCGGTGCAGCCCCTCAAGGCGCTCACCGCCCTGGCCGTCGCCCAGCAGCTCTCCCCCGACGTCATCCACGCCGCCGGTCTGGAGGTGGGCGTGGTGCTCGTGCTCCTCACCCTCACGGGCCTGGCCGACCGCCTGTCCCGCGTGTTCACCAAGCCGGTCATCCGGTCGCTGCAGTTCGGGGTGGGGACGCTGCTGGTGGTCTCGGCCGTCAAGCTGGTGCGCAAGCCTCCCGCCGTGTTCGAGCCGGCGCCGTCGCCCGGTTGGGGCCTGGCGCTGGCTGCCCTCACCCTCGTGGCGGTGGGCGTGGCCGCCCGGCGCCACTGGTACGCGGTCACGGCCGTGCTCCTCGCCGTCGGCACGGCCGCCTCCTGGCTGGCCACGCGCCCGCAGCTGGGCGTGGTGCGGCTCCACGCCCCCGACGTGGGGCTGCCGGCCTGGCACGTGTTCGGCACCGCCTTCGTGCTGCTGGTCATCCCGCAGCTGCCGCTGACGTACGGCAACGCCGTCGTGGGCGTGAGCGACCTGGCCCACGAGCAGTTCGGGCCGGCGGCCCGGCGGGTCACGCCCGGCCGCGTGGCGCTGTCGTGCGGCATGGGCAACGTGGTGTCGGCCGTGGTGGGCGGCATGCCGATGTGCCACGGATCGAGCGGTCTGTCCGCCCATGTGCGCCTCGGCGCCCGCACGGCGGGGATGAACCTCCTGCTCGGCGCCACCTTCCTCACCCTCGGGGTGGTGTTCTCCGAGCAGGTGCTCACCCTGTTCGGGCTGCTGCCGGTGTGGGGACTGGCCGGCTTCCTCGCCTATGCCGGCATCCGTCACGCCATGCTCGTGCTCGACCTGCGCGGCGCTCGTCTGGCCATGGCCGTGGCGGCCGGCCTGGTCGGCATCGCCACGGGCAACCTGGCCGTCACCACCGCTGTGGCGCTCGTCGCCGAGCACGCGCCCCGGCTGCGGCACCTGCGCCGACGGTCCGCCGGCGACACGTCGGGCCCTGACGACCCGGCGACGTCACTGGTCTGACGGCGCCGTCGACCACCCCCGAGGTCGCCGGGTCGTCACGGCTCATCCCTTCCTGGGCGGCGGCGCGTCGGGCGGCGCCTCGGCGGCCGGCACCTCGTCGTAGATGGTCACCGTGCCGGTCTCGTCGAAGGCCTTCAGGTCCTCGGTCAACGACCCCACGAGGTAGCGCTGGCCCCCGTCGACGTAGCGGTACATCCCGGTGCCGGGCCGGCGGAGCTCGTCGTCGCCGCTGGCGGTCGGGTCCCACCAGATCTCGGTGATGTCGTCGATGCCGTTGTAGTCCACCTCGTCCCACAGGCCGTGCTCGCCGTAGTTGATCGAGGGCTGGGTGATGGCCGGCTCGGCCACCTCCCCGCTGAACAGGCCGTTCCGGAAGGTCTCGGCGGTGAGCGTGGGCCCGGCCGCCTGCACGCCGGCGAAGAACGTGGCCGGGTTGGGCCACAGCACGCCCACGGTGTCGTCGGCCGGGGCCAGCGTGCCCGACCACCACTTGTACAGCACGTCGGGAGCACCGAGGCCGGTGGCCAGGCGGGCCGTGAGGTACGAGAAGCCGAAGGCGTGGCGCCACTGGTCCTGGTCGTACGTGCGGGCGAAGGCCGTCACGTCCTGCAAGGTGGCCGTGCCGAGGATCCACTCGGGGTGGTAGTCCTGCGCCGTCGCCACCTCGGTGAGGGTCTTGGGGGCGATCGGGTCGCCGCCCAGGATGACCGAGGTGACGCCGGCCTCCTTGAGGCGGCTGATGATGGTCGTGGCCTGCTCCTGCAAGGTGCCGGGGTTCAGCTCGTAGCCGATCTGCTCGGCCAGCTCCACGCCTTCGTCGGCCAGCAGCTGCTTCAGATCGTCGGCGCCCTGCTTGGCGTCCGCGCTCCCCGTGTCGATCCACAGGTGCCCGAAGACGCGATCCGTGCTGGTGTAGTCGGCCTGGCCGGCGTGCTCGGCCGGCTTCCCGGCCAGCTTCTTGGTGACGTACTCCACCATGAGCTGACGGGTCTGGTCGGCGCCGGGGGCCACGCTGAACACCGACGGCGCCGCGTCGTCGAGGCCCGGGCAGCCGATGCACACGCCGCCGCGCGCCTTGATCTCCTGGGTCCACGCGTTGGACAGCACGGGTCCGCCCCACACCGCGAAGGCCCCCATCTCGTCCATGGCCTTCACGGCGTCGGCGCGGGCGGCCACCTCGTCGGTGGACTGGCCCGACGCCCGCAGGAACTCGAGCTTCACGGTGCGCCCGTAGGTCTGCATGTAGGCGTTGAACATGTCGGTGAAGCCCTGGTAGGTCGCCTCGGCCTGGGCGCCGGTGTCGTCGTTGGCGATCGGCGCCGTGATGAAGTCGAGGACCGCGTCGGCGTCCTGCGCGATGTAGACGACCACCGTGATCTCGTCGGCCGTCACTCCTGGCGCGGTGGCCCCGCCGTTGTCCTCGACCTCCGCGTAGCACTCGGGCGCGAAGTAGTACGGCATGGCCAACCGGCCGGTTTCGGTGTCGCAGGTGTCGGCGAACGTGACGTCGAGCCCCTCGGCCTCGGCCCGGCTGAAGCTGATCGCCCCCTCGGGTGCGCCGCCCCCGCTGCCGGTCGTGGTGGTCGTGGCGGTGTCGTCACCGTCGTCGCCGCCGCCCATCAGCACGATGCCGGCCACGATGGCGATCACGGCCACGATGGCGATGATGGGTCCCCATCGTCGCATCGCGCTGGCTCCTGGTGCGCGTGATCCGCTCTGGTCGCTGCTGGGCTGCATGGGGGTCCCCCTGGGGTCGGTGAATTGGAGAGTCGGTGAGTCGATGGATGGGTGGTGCGGTCAGTCGGCCGGTGCCGGCGCGCTGCGTTCGATGGAGGTGGCGTCGACACCGAGGTAGGCGGTGATGACGGCGGGATGGGCCAGCACGTCGTCGGGGTGGCCGTCGGCGATGACCTCGCCGCCGTCCATCGCGATGAGTCGGTCGGCCACCGCCCGCACGAGCGGGATGTCGTGCTCCACCACCACCAGGCTGGCGCCCGTCTCGTCGCGGATGCGGCGCAGCAGCGGGGCCAGCGCCTCGCTCTCGCGCTGGGCGATGCCGCTGGAGGGCTCGTCGAGGAGGATCACGGTCGGGCGGTGGGCCAGCAGGCAGGCCAGGTCGACGACGCGACGGGTGCCGGTGGACAGCTCCCGGATCAGCTTCGAGCGGTGGGGGCCGAGGCCGAGCAGCGTCACGAGCTCGGCCACCCGGGCTGCGATGTGCTGCTCGCTGTCGTAGCTCCACGGCAGGCGCAGGGCGGCGCTGAGCGGGTCGCGCACCGCGATCCAGCGCTCACAGGCCACCGAGATGGCCTCCTCCACGGTGAGCCCCGGGAAGAGGCGGGCGTCCTGGAAGGAGCGGCCCAGGCCGGCCCGGGCCCGCTGATCCGGCCCCGCCGCGGTCACGTCGTCGTCGCCCAGGTAGATGCGGCCGTGATCCGGGGGGAGGTACCCGGAGAGCAGGTCGAAGAGCGTGGTCTTGCCGGCGCCGTTCGGGCCGATGATCCCGACGATCTCGCCCGCCACCACCTCGATGCTCACCTCGTTGACGGCCCGGTTGCCGCCGAAGCCCACGGTCACCTCGGACGTGCGCAGCCGCACCTCCGGGGCGGCGCCTCCCGTCGGCGTCGATTCGACGTCGATTCGACGCCCGTCGACATCGGGCGCCGCGGTGGGCAGGAACACGGCCCGCAGGAGGTCGCTGCGGCCGCGCAGGTCGGCGGCCGGGCCATGGAAGCGCACCTCGCCCTTCTCCATGAACACGGCCCGGTCGGCGACGGCCAGGGCCACGTCGGCCGACTGCTCCACCAGCACGATCGTGCAGCCGGCCTGGCGGGCCTCGCTGAGCAGCGGCAAGAGGGCGCTCACGATGAGCGGCGCCAGGCCGAGCGAGAGCTCGTCGACGAGCAGAAGACGCGGCCGGGCGAGCAGCGCCATGGCGAGGGCCAGCTGCTGCTGCTGACCGCCGGAGAGGTTGCCGGCCGGCTCGTGCCGGCGCCCCTCGAGGGCGGGGAACGGGGCCAGCGCGCCGGCGATGACGGCGGCCAGGCGCTGGCGGTCCTTGCGCTGCAGCCACGCCGCCGTGCGCAGGTTCTCCTCGACGGTGAGGCTGGGGAACACCCCGGCGCCGCCTTGCATGAGGCGCACGTCGAGGGCGGCGATCTCATGGGCGGGGGCGTGGGTGATCTCCCGGCCGTCGAGGATGATGGCGCCCCGGTCGGCTTCCGTCACCCCCGCGATGGCCTTCAGCAGGGTGGACTTGCCGGCGCCGTTGGTGCCCAGGAGGGCGAGGATCTCGCCCTCGGCCACGTCGAGATCGATGCCGAAGAGCACCTGCACGCCGTCGTAGCCCACCTCCACGCCGCGGGCCAGGAGCAGCGGGCCGCCCCCGCGCCGGCGGTCGTAGGCCACCTCGGAGCGGGCCGCGGTGGCCTGCCACACGGCGCTGATGTCCCCCGCGATGGTGTCCTTGCTGGTGCTGATCAGCAGCCCGCCCATCAGGAACACCGGCACCATCACGAGCATCCCCCAGCGCAGTCCCACCTGGTCGCCCAACCACCCGATGACGGGCAGCACGATGAGGCCGGGGATCACCCACAGCGAGCCCACCGCGAAGCCCATGGAGCGGGCCCGGGGCGGGATGGCCAGCGAGAGGGTGGCGAGGATGCCGGGCGCCAGCACGGCGAGGGTGGCGGTGATCACGCTGTGGGCGGCGATGGCCACCCACACGTTGGGCGCGGCCGCGAACACGAGCAGGGCCGCGCTCACCACCCAAGCCGTGCGCGACAGGAAGCCGAGGAGGTGCTCCGGGCCCTTGGCCATGAGCCGGGTGGCGATGCGGGCCCCGACGATCAGGCCGACGAGGGCCCACGGCTCGGCGGCCGCCGCGGCCAGGCCCCGCTGGCGCACCGAGAGGTCGAACACCTCGTCGTAGACGAGCGACGCCAGCGACGCGAACCCGATGAGCGAGGCGGCGAGGAAGGGCAGCGACCACCAGATGCGCCGCAGCGTCTCGATGCGCCACACGATGCGCCATCCCTCAGCGAACGACGGCGCCGGCTCCTCGGTGGCGATGGAGTGCTCGTCGGCGCCCACGGCGCGGCGCTCCTGCGCGCCCCGCACCGGCTCCTGCAGGCGCCAGGCCAGCACCACGAAGATGGCGGTGGGCACGGCGTAGAGGATGAACGGCACCCGCCAGGAGGTGGCGGCGGCCAGGAAGGCGGCCGTGACCGGGCCCAGGAACTGACCCACCGCGTTGGCGGCCCGATGGGCCGAGAACACCTTGGGGCGCGTGTCGGGGGGGTAGTAGTCGGCCAAGAGCGAGCCATGGGTGGGGTCCACCACGGCCCGGCCGATGGCCGAGCCCGCTCGGGTGGCGCCCAGCATCCACAGCGAGGCGGCCATGCCGGTGAGCAGGCTGCACAGCCCCCAGGCCACGGCGCCCATCCAGGCCAGGCGCACCCGGCTGCTGCGGTCGGCGTAGGCCGCGATGGGCACCTGGAGCAGCAGGGCGGCCAGGCTGACGAGGCCGACGAGGGTGAGGATGCCCTGCAGGTCGAGGCCGAAGTCGTCGCGGATCTCGGGGAGGAGCACGCCGAAGGCGGTGCGGTCGAGCTCGTCCACCATGTTGAGCCCGAACAGCACGGCCAGCGGGTAGACGGCGCCGCCGTCCACGATGCTGTCGGCCCATCCCCGGACGCGGCGGGCCCCGATCATCGTCCCCCCACCTCCGTTCTGTGCACACCCAGCACCGCCATGCGGTGCTCCGTGTGCACAGATGTCGCAGGGACTGGCGTGGTGAAGCCGGGGACGTCGAGGCCGCGCGCCGTTGCCACGCGGCCGAGCCAGCTGTCGCGGGCCCGCACCACGAGCCCGCCCAGGCCGCTGGGCACGATGAGCAGCACGACGAGCACTCCGGCGCCCGATGCGAGGAGCTGCCACTCGGCGGGCAGGAACCAGCGGGTGCCCTGCAGGTAGACCGCTCCGAGGACGGCGCCCATGGGGGAGCCGACGCCGCCCAGCACCACCATCGTGAAGATGGCGAAGTTCTGCTCGGGGCTGAACGGCTGGGATCCGAAGGCCTGCTGGTGGTGGGCGAACATGGCGCCGGCCACGCCGGCCAGCCCGCCCGACAGAGCGAATGCGGTGAGGCGCAGCCGCAGCGGCGACAGCCCGTAGGCCTGGGCGCCGCGCTCGTTGTCGCGCAGGGCGAGCAGGGCGCGACCGGTGCGGCTGTGGCGGATGCCGCGGAGGGCCAGCAGGCCGAGCACGAGGAGGGCGAGGGCGAGGTGGTGGATGGCGGTGGCCGAGGCGATGTCGATGGTGCCGAGCAGCGGTGGCCGCTCCACTCGGGTGCCCTGGTCGGGCACCCACGCGAACTGGCGGGGGTTGAGCAGCCACGACGTGGTGGCCACCGCGGCGGCCAAGGTCACCACGGCCAGCTCGAGGCCCCGCAGGCGCAGGGCGGGGAACCCCACCACCACGGCGGCCACGGCGCCGGCCAGGCCGGCCACCGGAAGGGCCAGGGTGAGGTCGAGGTTCCAGTCGGTGGTGGCCTTGGCCCCCACCGCGGCCCCGAAGGCGAACAGCGCCACCTGGCCGAGGGAGAGCTGCCCCGCCCAGCCGGTGAGGACCACCACCGACAGGCCGAGCAGGGCGTAGATGAGCAGCGCCGACGACTTGAGGGAGCGGTCGACGGGCAGCAGGTAGGGGAGGGCGACGGCAATGGCGACGAAGGCGGCGGTGCCACCGATGCGCACGGCCCGCACCGGGGCCAGGCGAGCCAGCGCCGCCGGCACCGGGCGCACCTCGTCAGCACTGCGCCAGCTGGTGGCGTCGCTGTCGGCGGTGCGGGTGCCGCGGCGAGCGGTGCCACCCCGCAGCAGCAGCGCCACCGCCACCACGGCAGCGAGGATCGGGTCGAGCACGGCCGAGCTGGAGGCGTTGAAGGCCACGCCCAGCTCCAGCACGCCGAGCGCCACCGCGGTGGCCGCGATCACGGGCAGGTCGGTGAGGCGCCCCAGGAGCAGCGCGGTGAGGGCCCGCAGCAGCAGACCCAGGCTGAGCGCCGCGCCCACCGGCAGGCCGAGCACGCCGGCCCGCAGCAGCACGGCCGTGAAGGCCAGCACGGCGGCGAAGGCCCACACCGCGGTCTGCACTCGTCCCACCGGGATGCCGGCCAGGCTGGCCCGCTCGGCGCTGTCGGCCGACGCCCGGGCGGCGAGACCCACGTTGCTGCGCTGCAGGAGCACCCCCAGCAGGGCCACGACGAGGGGCACGGTGGCCATGGCCAGGGCCTCGGCGGCGCTGAAGCGCACGCCGCCGATGGCGAAGTCGAGGTGGAACGGCGGCTCGATGCGCGGGGCCAGCACCTGTTCGTCGAAGAGGTTGGGCAGCACGATGGCCACGCCGGCCAGCACCTGGGCCAGCCCGATGGTGGCGACGGTGAGCAGCAGCCGCGGCGCCTTGCGGAACCGGCGGATGACGGCCACCTCCACGACGGCGCCGAGGAGGGCGGCCACGACCAGTCCGGCCGGCACAGCCACCCACCAGCTCCAGCCCCACGCCACGATCAGGAGGTGCACGAGCACCACGGGAGCCATGCCGAGGTCGCCCTGCGCGAACGACACGATCCCGTTGGCCCGCCAGGTGAGGGCCATGCCGAGGGCGATGAGGGCGGTGAGCCCGCCGACGATGGCCCCCTTCACCCACACCCCGGCCGGCACGGGGAAGAGCGCCAGCTGGAAGGCGACGATGGCGGCGACGGGTGCGAACCGCACGGCAAGCGCGAGGGTGCGCTCCCGCAGGTGCGACCGATCGAGCTCCGGCAACGACCCTCCTTCGACGGGTCGCCCCCCGGTGACCCGTCGGCGGCAACCTAGGAGGTGGCGGCGCGCCGTGCTGGGCACTTGACCACCCTGACCGCATGGTCAGGCAGTGCGCGGCCTATGGTCCGCCATGTCCGGTTGTGCTGGCGGGTGCAGCGCTCAGCGCAGCGACACGAGCAGGCCGACGATCGCCCGCCGTCGCTCGGGGTCCTAGCCAGCGCCGGCGGCCGCGACCGTCCGCCGGGAGGAGCGGCGTGCGACGGGGGTAGCCTTCGGAGCACGGATCTCGGTCCCCTTCGGTGCCCTGGGCGCCCGGCAAGCCCTCAGCGATCCGGAGGTGGACCATGTCGGTCACCGAGTTCGAGCGTCATCAGATCTTCCAGTGGTACGAAGAGGCCATGGGCAGCGAACGAGCAGCCATCATGATGAACCTGGTCCCCCCGGTGGGGTGGGGCGAGGTGGCCACCCGCACCGACCTCGCCGCCCTCGGTACCGGCGTGCGGGGCGAGATGGCGGTGCTCCGCAGTGAGATGCGCGGCGAGATGGCAGAGCTGCGGGGCGAGATGGCGGTGCTCCGCAGTGAGATGCGCGGCGAGATGGCAGAGCTGCGCGGCGAGATGAAGGCGGGCAACGCCGACCTGCTGCACCGGCTGTTCTTCGCCGTGGTGGCCAGCAACGCCACCCTCGTCGGGCTGGTGTTCGCCGCGGTGAAGCTGGCCTGAGCCGCGCGCCAGGTTCGCTGAGGGGGTGCATCATGGGGTGCACTGGTGGGATGCCCACGCCCACCGAGGAGGCCGCTCGACGGCGCACCTTCGCCATCATCAGCCATCCCGACGCGGGCAAGACCACCCTCACCGAGAAGTTCCTCCTCTACGGCGGCGCCCTGCAGACGGCCGGCGCGGTGAAGGCCCGCGGCGAGCGCCGGCGCGTCACCTCCGACTGGATGGAGATGGAGCAGAAGCGCGGCATCTCCATCACCTCGACGGTGCTGCAGTTCCCGTACCGCGACTCGGTGCTCAACCTGCTCGACACCCCCGGGCACCGCGACTTCTCCGAGGACACCTACCGGGTGCTGGCCGCCGCCGACGCCGCCATCATGGTCCTCGACGCCGCCAAGGGCATCGAGCCGCAGACCCTCAAGCTCTTCGAGGTGTGCCGCGAGCGGAACCTTCCACTGCTGACGTTCATCAACAAGTGGGACCGCCCGGGCCGCGACGCCCTCGAGCTGCTCGACCAGATCGAGGCCCAGCTGGCCATCGTGCCCACCCCCGTCACGTGGCCGGTGGGCATCCCGGGCGACTTCCGCGGCGTCGTCGACCGACGCAGCGGCGACTACATCCGCTTCACCCGCACCGCCCGCGGTGCCACCGAGGCCGGCGAGGAGGTGCTCACCGCCGCCGAGGCCGCCGAGGTGGAGGGCGAGGCCTGGACCCACGCGGCGGCCGACCTGTCGCTGCTCGACGAGGTGGGCGCCCACGCCGACCCGGAGCGCTTCCGCAAGGGCGAGGTCACCCCGGTCTTCTTCGGCTCCGCCCTCACCAACTTCGGTGTGCGGCT
>JBKJIL010000193.1:0-4409 GCA_046598435.1 Acidimicrobiales bacterium | reverse complement strand
CCGTTCCCGCAGCCCGATCACGCCGATCGCTCGCTCGCCGCCGCGCTCGCCATGCACCGATCCCAACACGACCTGAACCAGACGTGGGAGGGTACGAGCCGAGAGGAGTTCCTGCTGGGGATCGGGCTCTCAACCGGCAACGCCGCCGCCGCGTTGCTGGGATCCGAGGAACGCCTCGAGTACACGCTTGTGGGGGACACCGTGAACCTGGCGCAGCGCCTGCAGGAGATGGCGCGACCAGGTGGGCAGACGATCCTCAGCGAGGCCACCTGGGAGGGCCTCACCGATCGACCTCCCGCCAGCCTCCAACCACCCGAGCTCGTGAAGGGCCGGGCCACCCCCGTCACCACCTACCGGATCGAACGAGAGACCTGGAGCAACCCATGACCACCACGGAGTCCGCTTCCACATCCAGCCCCGACGGCACGCGGACCGAGCTCGTCCTCGACGTGCGCGGCGTGCGTCGTACCTTCGAGGCCGAGAACGCCCCGGTGCGGGCCCTGCGCGGCACCGACTTCTCGATGACCCAGGGCGAGTTCGTCGCCATCATGGGCCCCTCGGGCTGTGGCAAGTCCACCCTCCTCAACCTGGTAGCCGGCCTCGACCAGGCCGACGAGGGCACGATCCTCCTCGCCGACGACGAGGTCACCGGCAAGAGCGAGGATGAGCTGGCCCGCATGCGCCGCAAGCACATCGGCATCGTGTTCCAGTTCTTCAACCTGCTCGAGGGCATGACCGTGCTCGAGAACGTGGCCCTGCCGGCCATGGTCGCAGGCCTCAAGCGCAAGCCAGCCGAGACCCGCGCCCGAGACCTGCTCGACCTGCTCGGGCTCCCCGACAAGGCGAAGGCGGCGCCGGGCTCGCTCTCGGGCGGCCAGCGCCAGCGCCTCGCCATCGCCCGGGCCCTGGCCAACGAACCCACCCTCCTGCTCGCCGACGAGCCGACCGGCGCCCTCGACTCCGAGGGCGGCCAAGAGGTCATCGAGCTGTTCAGGCGCCTGCACCAGAGCGGGCAGACGATCCTGATGGTGACCCACGACGACGACGTCGCCGCCGCCGCCCAGCGCATCGCCCGCATGAAGGACGGCAAGGTCATCGACCCAGGCGACGGCTCGGCCGTCGGCCGCTGACACCGAGCACACGCCGACGGACCGCGCATGATCGCCTACCTCACCGCCATCGAGCTGAGGCGCCACTGGCGCAGCACGCTGCTGCTGGCGGTGCTCGTGATGATGGTGGTGGGCACCGTCCTTGCCGCAACGGCGGGAGCTCGTCGGTCCAGCTCGGCGTTCGACCGCTATCTGGACGACCTGCAGGCGACCGATGCGGTGGCCTTCGGTGACCCGGCCGTGCGGAGCCGGCTCGGCGATCTCCCTGCTGTGGGCCACGCCCTCGACATGGATCTTCCGGCCGTGTGGCCACCCCGTGACGACTTCTTCTACCCGCTGGTCGCCGAGCCCACCGGCACGATCCTCTACGACCTGCTCCGCATGCCTGTCGTTGCGGGGCGACTGCCAGACCCGAAGGCCCCGCTCGAGATGGTGGTCAGCGAGCGCACGGCCGCCCGCCTCGGCGTGGGCGCGGGCGACGAGCTCCCCATGGAGAGCGCCAGTCCCGCCGCGGCCGAGCAGCTGGCTCAGGATGGCGGCGATCCCGCGCCCGACGGTCCGGCGCTCACCTTCACCGTCGTGGGCGTGGTGCGGGACCCGGGCGACATCGCGGCGCGCGAGGACGACATCACCCTCACGTTCCTCTCCCCCGCCTTCCGCGGTGCGTACCCGCGCGACGTGATCGGGACGCTCAGCGAGGGCACCTTCATCAAGCTGCGACCGGGTCATCACCTCAGGGAGGTGACCGAGGCCATCCAGGGCGAGGACGTGGAGCTCGACACGAGCTTCATCACCGCCGACGGGCTGCGCCGTCAGATCGACCCGACCGTGCAGGCCATCGGCACCGCCCTCCTCGTGTTCGCCGCTGTCGTGGCCCTTGCCGGCCTGGCTGCAGTCGCACAGGTCACGGCGCGCCTTCAGCAGACGATCGGTGATGACGACCGCACCCTGGCCGCGCTCGGAGTTCCCCGGTCGACGCGATGGATCCGCCTCGTCTCGTCGGGGAGCGCCGCCATGGCGACCGGGACGGTGCTCGGCATCGTCGCCGCTGGTGCTGCATCGCCTCTGTTCCCAGTGGGCCTGGCCCGGCGAGCCGAGCCCGACCCCGGCGTCCACCTCGACGCGATCGCCTTGGGCGCCGGCGGGGCCGTGGCGATGCTCGCGGGCCTCGCCCTCGTGGGAGGGCTGGCGGCGTGGCGGGTCCGGCGGACGACGATGGCCGGGCCCCGCCTGCGGGTCAGCGGCGCTGGGCGCGTGGCGGCTCGCTCTGGAGCTCCGACTCCGGTTGTGAGCGGGGTGATGCTCACCTCAGGCACTCCCGGCGCCCCAGGACGCGCTGCGGTCGGCGGAGTGCTCCTCGGTGTGGTGGGCGTGCTGGCCACCGTCATCTTCGCGGCGAGCGTGGCACGGCTCCGCGCCGCACCCGATCTGTACGGCTGGGGCTGGGACGCCATCATCGAGGGTGCCGACCTCAGCGACCTCGGGGACCAGCCCTTCGACGCCCGTGCGCTGATCGCAGACGACGACGTCACCGACGTGGGCATGGTGACCACGCAGCTGGCGGTCACGCTCGACGGTGTCCCCGAGTTCGCCACGTCCACACGAGACGTGAAGGGGCACCTGGAGCCGGTCGTGGTTCGGGGACGAGCGCCAGTCGGCGTCGACGAGCTGGCCATCGCTGGCGACACCGCCGACCGCCTCCGAGCCGGGCTGGGTGACCGCGTGGAGGTGTCCCTCGGCGGCGACCCTCGCTCGATGACGGTCTCGGGGATCGTGGCCCTCCCCGTGCCAGCGGACGGTGGGTCGAGTGCCAGCGGGGCCTTCTTCACCGCCGCCACCGCCGAGGCGATGGGGTTCGACGACTCCTGCCGCAACGGGGATTCCTGCTCGCGTGCCGTCGGGCTGGTGCTGCGGGAGGGAGTCGAACCGGCAACGATCGCCGAGCGGTACTCGGACCCCGAGCAGGACATCGCGGTGTACCTCCCCGAACCGCCCGCCGAGGTCGAGCGACTCGCCGCGGTACAGGACCTCCCCGCCTACCTGGCCGGGTTCCTCGCCCTGCTGGCCACCACGGCCGTCAGCTTCGCCGCCGCCAGCACAGTCCGGCGCCGCCGGGCCGACCTGGCCGTGATGCGGGTCCTCGGGATGACCGGCCCCCAGCTCCGCGCCACCGTCACCGTCCTGGTGCTCGCGCTCACGGGCGCCGGCGCGATGGGCGGCACCCTGGTGGGCCTCGTGGTGGGTCGGCTGGTGTGGCGAGCCGTGGCCGACAGCGTGTCCCTTCCCTACGCGCCGGACATCTCCGTGGTCCTCGTCGTGCTCGTCCCTCTGGCCGCCATGTGGCTCGCGCAGATGGCTGCCACGCTCAGCCGTCGGTCCGCCGGACGCACGCCTGCCGCGGTGGTCCTGAGGACGGAATGATCCCCGTGGACGGAGCCCCCCTGTGACCACTGTGCCGACCTCCATCGATCGCACGCTCGAGCGGCCCGCGGGCATGGACTGGCTGCAACCCATCGCGGTGGTGGTCGCCATCGCAGCCGTGGCCCTCGCCGGCGCCAGCCTCACCGAGGACCACCTCGTCGCGGGCGACGGCGTTCGGGCGGCGCTGGTCACGCTCTGGGCCCTCAGTGCCCTCGTGCTCACGCTGCGGCGCGCGCCGAGGCTCGGTGCCGTCGCTGCCGCGGCCGCCGCCGTGGGAGGAGCCTGCGCGGCAACCGCCTCGTCGGCCGACCTCACACACGTCCACGCCGTTGCCGCGTCGCTCGTTCCCGCCGTCGCCCTGCACCTCGAGCTCGTCGTGCCCGACGGCCACCTGCGGCGGGGGGCCCACCGCAACCTCGCGATCGTCGGGTACGCCCTCGGAGCCATGAGCGGCCTGACGATGGCGGCCAGTGATCGAGTGCCCTCCGTCCCAGCCGTGGCCGCCTCGGTGATCGGTGCACTGCTGGTTGGGCTCCCGATCGCACACCAGACCTACCGCGGGTCCGCGGGGGCGGCCCGGCAGCGCCTTCAGCTCATCGGCTGCGCGATGGCCATCATCATCGAAGTGGCCCTCCTGGTCGCCGCGCTGCGGCTCCTCGTCGACTGGCCGGCCCACGCCGGTGAGGTGGCCGCCGGTGCCACCGCGCTGGTCCCCATCGCGCTCGCCGCTGGCACGAGCCCGAAGATCTCGCGCAACGTCGACCGCCTGCTCGTGCACACCGTGTCGGCCACCGGGCTCACCGCTGTGGTGGTGGCGGTCTACCTCGTCATCGTGATCGGGCTCGGTCGGGCACCGGCGGACAGCGAGCGCACGCTGCT
>JBKJIL010000098.1:0-22777 GCA_046598435.1 Acidimicrobiales bacterium | reverse complement strand
ACCGCTCGTCGTCCCAGACCAGGTCCTCGACCTCGGTGTGGAAGACGGCGCCGTCGTACAGGCCGAAGTGCTTGCCGATGCGCTGGCAGTGCTCCAGGATCTCGGGAGCGTGGGCGTACTTCTCGCTCGGCATGTGCCCGGTCTCCTCGAGGAGCGGCATGTACACGAAGCTGGCCGTGTCGCACTGCGCGCCCGGGTACCGGTTCCAGTACCAGGTGCCGCCGAAGTCGCCGCCCTTCTCGATGATGCGGACGTCGTCGATGCCGGCCTCTCTCAGCCGCGCCCCGGTGACCAGCCCTGCGAAGCCGCCGCCGATGAAGGCCACGGTGACGTGATCGGTCTTCGGGGCGCGCTCGGCGACCGGGTTGTACGGGTCGTCGAGGTAGTGGGCCAGGGTGCCCTCGAGGCGCAGGTACTGGTCGTTGCCGTCGGGGCGGAGGCGCTTCTCGCGCTCCAAGGCGTACTTCTGCTTGAGGGCGGCCTTGTCGATCGTCGTCATGACCGCTGAGTCAAGGCGAACTTGACCGGGGGGTCAAGAGGGCGGGCGGCCGACGCTGCCGAATCGGCCGAATGGCCCTAGCCGCCGGCGCTGCGGTGGTCGATCCTGGGGGCATGCGTACCACCGAGACAGCACCGGGCCGTACGTCGGCCCGCCGCCCGTCCGTCCGCGCCATGGCGACCAGCCTGGTCGTGGCGGGTCTCCTGCTCGCGGGGTGTGGCAGTGACGATGGAACCGTCGCCGGGTCGACGACCACCTCAGCCGACGACACCACCACGACCGCTGCGGAGGCCACGACCACCACGACCGCGCCGGTGGGCCTGGAGCAGCCGGCCATCTGGCCGGCCGCCGACGTCGTGTTCACCACCCCCGAAGCGGCCGCCGAGGACTTCGTGTCGAAGGTGCTCGGCGTGCCTCCGGCGCTGGGGGAGTTCCAGGCCGGCGACGAACGCAGCGGGGAGATGGAGGTGCTCTCGCCCGGTGAGGGCTCTGGCCCCAGCGTGCCCCGGGGTCTGCTCCTGCTCCGCCAGCTCGGCCCCGACGACGGCTGGTTCATCCTCGCCGCCGTCAACGACAGCGCCACCGTCGCCACACCGGCGTCGGCGGGCGAGGTGGCGGCCGGTCCGGTCACCGTCGAGGGCGTGGCCCGCGGCTTCGAGGCCAACGTCGTCGTGCGGGCCTTCGTGGCCGGCGACGAGACGCAGGCGCTCGACCAGGTGATCACCATGGGTGGGGCGATGGAGACCCCCGAGCCCTACAGCGTGAGCCTCGACCTCACCGGCGCGGAGCCGGGCCAGATCGTCGTGATCGTGGTGCAGGGCGGCACCGGCCTCGAGACGGATCCCGGTGACTTCGCGGCCCAGCCGGTCGTGATCGCCGGCTGAGCCCGCCTGGCGCCTCAGGTCTCGCCGAGGGCCTGCTTGCTCTCGCGCACCGCGGACGCGTAGATGCCCTTGGCCATGAGGGAGCTCTCGCCCTTGCGGCGTCGTTCGTAGACGTCGGCCCGGATGGTCTGCACGGCATGGTCCTCGGGGGCGGCCAGGCCGGCCAGCTCGGCCAGGTGGCAGGCCAGACGGAGGTCGCCGGCGCCGGCCAGCTCGTCGGCGCGACGGGCCAGGGCCAGCGCTCCACCGGCCAACGACGCCATCTCCGCGGCCAGGGCGCTGGCCGGCGCCGGCTTGAGGGTGGCGGGGTCGCCGTCCCACCAGCCGCCGTAGCGGCGCCACACGTTGCGGATCACGAACTCCGGCTCGTCGTAGAGCGGCCGCAGGAACGGCCGGGCCAGCACGTCGGCCGGCACCGTCACCTCGTGCACGATCTCGTCGAGGCGGGCGCCGGCGTTCATCCGCTCGAGCACGGCGGCGACCAGCTGCTCGAGGGCGGTGGCCACCTCGTCGAGCACCATGGCGATGCGGTCCTTGCCGCCGATGGGCAGCCCGTGGGCGGGCAGCAGGAGCTCGGGCTCCATGGCCGCCATGGCCCGCAAGGCGACGGCCCACTCCTCGGGGTAGCGCTGCACCTTCTGGGGGTTGCCGGCGTTGGGGAAGTTCCAGATGAGGAAGTCGCCCGCGCAGATGGCGCGCTGCTGCGGCAGCCAGGCCCAGGTGTGGTCGTCGGTCTCGCCCCGGGCGTGGCGGAGCTCGATGGGCACGCCCCCCGCCTCGAAGGACATGGCGTCGCGGTAGGTGACGTCGGGCTCGGCGGTGGCCTCGGGCAGGAACTGGGCCGTGCCGCCGATGCCGAGGCTGCCCGACGGGGGAAGCCAGCCGAACTGGCGCTGGTTGATGGCGAGGTTCCAGCCGTTCGTGCGGCGGTAGCGATCGAAGCGGTCGGCCACCGCCTCGTGGGCCACGACGTCAGGCCGGGCATGGCCGCGCTGCTCGGCGTCGGCGATGAACGACCCGCTGCCCCCCACGTGGTCGACGTGCCCGTGGGTGTACACGAGGTGCGACACCGGGTCGCTGCTCCACGCCCGCAGGCTCTCCACACAGGCGGCGCCGGTGTGGGCGCCGCTCGTGTCGAAGGCCACCAGCCCGTCGCCTGATCGCAGCAGCACCACATGGGAGAACGACTCGATGACGGCGAGGTCGTCGCTCACGAGGGAGAGCTCTTGGGTGACCCGGTTGACGGGCTCGTCGGCGTGGCCGGCATCGATGATGCGGGCGCTCAGGTCCAGCAGGTCGGCCATGGCAGTCTCCGGGAGCGGTCGGCGAGGTCCGCACCCTGCCACAGGTCGAAGGCCGGTGGCGGAGCGGGTAGGTGTGCCAGCACTCGACGTGCTGCGCGAGCACCTTGACGGCACCACCGGCGAGTGAGCAGCGGCCCGTCGGCTGACCCGCTGGGTCAGTCGGCCGGCGCGAGACGGTCGAGGGTGGTCGTGACGTACCGCCGGACCGAATCGGCCATCGAGAACGAGCGGTCCATGATGAACCACTGCAGCCTGATCCCGTCGAGGTGAGCGACGAGCGCCGAGGCCTCCTCGACCGGATCCAGATCGCTCCTGAGGTCGCCCGTGGCGGCAGCCGCGGCGAAGGCGGCGGTGAAGCGGTCCAGCAACCGCCGGTAGCGCTCTTGGATGAAGCGCCGCGCCGGCGTGTCGGCTGTGAGGTGCTCCGCGGAGAGCAGGATCAGGAGCGATGAGATGCCGGGGGCCGCTTCCATCCCCGCCCCCCAGTCACGCATGAGCCGTAGCAGCTCGATGCCGCGGCTGCCGGTCGCCACCAGGCCCCGCTCGACCGTCCGGTCGAAGTGCCCGAGCACGCCCAGGAGCAGCGCTTCCTTGGTCTTGAAGTGGTAGAGCACGCCCGCGTCGGTGATGCCGACCTGCTGGGCGACCGCCGCGATGCTCGTGCCCCGGTACCCCGTCGTCGCGAACAGGTCGACGGCGGCGTCGAGGATCTGCTCCCGCCGCGACCGGTCATCACTGGGTGCGGCGACGGCAGCGGCTCGGAGGGAAGGCGTGGAGGTGGGCATGTCGGTGTTGGCGCTCCGTTGACACGTTTGCGGCATTTGTGCTTACTTAGCCCCCACTAAGCAAGCACTAAGTCGCGGGCGGGTCAAGAGCCCGTCGGGGTGGGGGAGTCACACGGTGAGGCGATCGAGGTTGGCGGTGGTGCTGGGAGCGCTGCTGGGCATCGGCCTGCTCCCGGGATTCGCCGGGGCGGACGGCGACGTCCCGCCCGCGCAGGATGACCCGCCGGGCTGCACCACCGCGGCGGCGGAGGATGACGACGGGTGCGGCGCCCAGGGGCGCGACAACTTCGGCAATGCCGGCCACCGGCCGCCCATCGAGGCCTGCCGAACGGCGACAGCGGCCACCGGCTCGACCATCACCCGCATCGTCCCCCAGGGGCCCATGCGCGCCGATGGCTCGCTGGCCTTCATCTCGGGGGCCTGCGTGTACTTGCCTCCTGGCTACGTCGAGGGGTCCCTCCGCTACCCGGTCGTCTACCTCCTCCATGGCGGGGGTGGTGACCAGGCGGACTGGGTCACGTTCGGCGAGGTACGACGGATCCTCGACGAGGCGGTCGCGGCGGACCCGGAGCATGCCGCCATCGTCGTGATGCCGGACGGCCGGTCTGGCCAGTACTACGACTACCTCGACCACTCGTACCTCAACGAGACTTACCTGTTGCGGCACCTCGTTCCCGCCATGGACGCGCGGTTCCGCACGATCGCCGACCGTGCTGGGCGGGCCATCGCCGGACTCTCGAACGGGGGCTACGGAGCCCTGCACCTCGCCGCCAAGGCTCCCGACCTGTTCGCAGTGGCCGGGTCGATGTCAGGCAACCTGGGTGCGCGCACCATGTCGGGACTCGGCGACACGAACGAGGTCTACTACCAGGGGAACGTGCCGTATCAGCTGGCCTCGAACCTCGACGCCGTCGACCTCATCATCGACTGGGGAGCGACCTGTGGCGCCGACGCGGCGATCGACCTGTGTGCCGCATGGGGCTTCGAGCAGGCGTTCCGCGCCGACAACATGACGATGCGCTCGCGGCTCGACGACGTCGGGTACGAGGGCACGGTCGACTACCGCGAGACCGAGGGCGGCCACGCCTGGCGCTGGTGGACCCGTTGGCTGGCGGAGCGGGACCTGCCGTTCTTCTTCGACCGCTTGGCTGCACCCACCCGGACCCCGTCAGCGCCTCGGTCACCGTTGCCGGTGTCGTTCCGGTACCGCTCGATCGCCGAGCGGTTCAGCATCTGGGGCTACGACGTGGCCGTGACCCGCGACGTCCGGGAGTTCGCGGATCTCACCGAGGTGACCGTCGATGGGCTCACCGTGCAGGGGTCTGGGCTGGCGACCATCACGACCGCCGGGCGGTACGCGCCGGGGCGCACCTACCGCATCGAGGGAGCCGCCGAGGAGCCGCGCACGGTGGTCGCCGATCCCGCTGGGCGCCTCCAGATCGAGGTCGACCTCGGGCCGTCCCACGAGCAGGATCAGTTCACCGAGGACGCCGACCTCGCAGAGGCACAGGGCGGGTACTGGGTCCAGCGCACCGTGCGCATCGTCGAGGACAGCGCCGCCACGGCCCCGCTGCCCAGCACGTCTGTCGACCAGCCTCCCCATGGCGGCGGGTACTCGGCGGGGCCTGCGATGACCACGGCAGAGCCGGACGCCGAGCCAGCCGCGGTGGACTCCCTCGCCGCGCCGCCCCCTGCGGCTCGAACGTCGGCGCCGTTGCCTCTGGCGGTCATCACGGAGCCGTTGCGACGCGTCTCGATCCCCCTGACGGTCGCCTTCATCGCCAGCCTCATCGGTGCCGGTGCCCTCTGGTGGCGCCGCCGTGTGGCCAAGGCCTCGACGTGACCCGTCGAGGCGCCCAGTGATCTCCATGGAGGACCCCATGCAAGGACCATCGAGAGCTGTCCGGGCGCTGGCCGCCCTCGTGCTGTGCGGCACGGTGATGTCGGCGTGCAGCGTCCATCGCCTGGGCGAGGACGCGTCGGCATCGGTTGACGCGACGGGTGGCGTCGGAGCGGGCGGCGCACCGTCGGGTCCCGACGGCACCACGCCGGGCGGGGGCCTTCCGACGGACGGCGCCAGTGGACAGGCGGCAACCGGTCCGGGTTCGCCGACCGGCCCCACCGCGGGATCGCCGGGCGGAGCGGGCGGCCCGGCCGCTGGACCTGCCGGCAACATCACGTCTCCCAGTGAGCCGCGCCGAGCATCCGACCGTGGCGTCACCGACAGCAAGATCGTCCTCGGCGTCCTGGCCACGGCCGAGGACACCTTCGGGGAGTTCGGCGTCACCTACGACGGCAAGCGCCACGAGCAGGTGCTGAAGCCCTTCGTCGACGAGATCAACCGAAACGGCGGGATCAACGGACGAACGCTCGAGATCCGACTCGTCCGCTACAGCCCCCTGCGCACCGATGAGATGCAAGCCGCCTGTGTGGCCATGGCCGAGGACCACAAGGTGTTCGCCGCCATCGCCCCCTCCGGCTTCTACGGCGACGCCGAGGTCTGCATGGCCAACAAGCAGACGCCACTGCTCACCGGGAACAACTCCTCCGCCGACACCAACTACCGGCGAGAGCAGGGCTGGGTCAGGCAGACCTCGATGAACAAGGACCGTCTGATCAAGAGCTGGATCGACTGGATGGTGGCCACGGGACAGGTCAACGGCTCGACCAAGCACGCCCTCGTCTACACGGACGTGCCCGAGGACCGTCAGATCGTGCACGACGTGATGATCCCGTACATGCGAGCCAAGGGCTTGCAGGCACCGCAGGTCGCGGCGCTGTCGCTCGGCACGGCCGACACGTCCACGGCGGAGGCGCAGAGCGCCGTCCTGAAGTTCAAGTCGGATGGGGTGCAGCTCGTGTGGCCGGTCACCAACTTCCTGCAGTGGTACGTGTTCCTGCAGCAGGCCGAGGCGGCGCAGTACCGACCCCGCTACACGGCGTCGGACTTCGGCCTCATCGCCAGCGACGCCACCAGCTTCTACCCGCCGGCACAGTGGTCGAACGTGAAGGGCGTGACCACGAACCGCACCGGCGAAGCCGAGGCCGGGAAGCTGCCGACCCACCCGGCGTTCGCCGAGTGCCAGCAGGTCTACAACGCGGCCGGGGAGAAGATCGCGCCCGACGCCGACGACCCGTCGAAGCCCGACGGCATCGAGGTCGTCAACATGATGTTCTACTGCGAGCACCTCGCCCTGTTCGCCGACGCTGCCCGACGCGCCGGAGTGAACCCCACCCGGCGCAGCTTCCTCGATGCCCTCGGCAGCACCGGGGCGTGGAACCACCGCGTGGCGCTCACCGAGCAGCTGAGCTTCACGCCTCAGAAGTACGACGGCGCGGACCTCTTCGCCATCGTGCAGTGGAAGGCGTTCTGCACCTGCAACCGCCAGGTCGAGGGCTTTCGTCGGGGAGCCTGGTAGCGGTGGCCGCTCGACTGCGGGCGCTCCTGTCTCCCGGTGACGGTCCGCCCTTGCGCGAGCTGGCGGGATCGGTGGGCTGGTACCCGCTCGGTGTCCTCGTGCTGCTGAACCTGGTCGACGAGCTCGACCGAGGCGTGATGGCGGTGTTCGGGCCCAACATCAAGCGCTACTTCGGCATCAACAACGCCACTCTGGGCGCGATCGTCGGCCTCCAGGTCTTCCTGGTGATCCTCTTCGCCGTGCCCATCGGCTACGCCGGCACCAAGTTCGATCGCTCGCGGATCCTGCGGTGGTCGGCCGTGGCGTGGACGGCGTTCTCCTTCGCCACCTACTTCGCCGTGCAGCTCCCGTTGTTCGTGCTGGCTCGCCTGGGGGTCGGGATCGGCAAGGCGAGCGTGGACCCCGTCGGCAAGTCGCTCCTCACGGACTACTACCCCCCGACAGGCTGGAACCGGGTGCTGGCCATCCATGGCGCGGCCAACCCCATGGGCGCCATCCTCGGACCGGTGCTGGCCGGCATCATCGGGCTCACGATGGCCGGCGACGGCGTGTGGCGGGTGGCCTTTCCGCTCCTCACGGTGCCCACGGTGTTCGCGCTGGTTGCGTCGCGTCGGCTGCGGGAGCCCGAGAGCCAGATGGTGCGCACGCTGACCGGTGAGGTCCTCACTGTCACGGGGGCGCCGTCGGGGCTGACGCTGCGCCAGGCCAGCACCAAGCTGCTTCGGATCCCGACCTTCAAGCGCCAGCTGGTGGGCATCGGGGTGCTCGGCTTCGCCCTGGTGGGCATGGCGACCTTCGGGAGCTTGTTCTTCGAGGAGCAGTTCGGCGTCGGTGAGGGCGGAAGGGGCCTGATCGCGGCCATCCTCGGGACGGCCAGCCTGCTCGGCACGCTGGCGGGTGGCAACGTGGGCGAGCGCATCTTCCAACGGAGCCCGTCGCGGGCCGTTCGCCTCGTCGGAGGGTCCATCGCCGGTTTCTCCCTCGTGTTCTCCGTGTCGGTGTTCATGCCGAACGTGGTGCTCGTGGTCCTCCTGCAGTGGGTGGCCATCGTGGCGGTGTCGGTGTGCTCCGCGCCGCTCGTGACAACCCTGGCCGCCATCAGCCAGCCTCGTCTGCGACCCCTCATGCTGTCGCTGCTGGGCCTGTTCGTGGCGCTGTTCGGTGGCGTGCTCGGCGGCGTGGTGGTGGGGGTCATCGCCGACGCCACGAGCCTGCGCCTCGGCTTGGCCGCACTCGGTCCGATCGGCATCATCGGCGGGCTGCTCATGGCTCGTGGCGCCGCGACCATCGACGCCGACATCGAGGCGGTCAGCCGAGAGGTGGCCGACGATGCCTCCGCGCCGAGGTCCGGGTCCGTCAGCGCCCACATGCCGGCGCTGGCCGTGCGGAACCTCGACTTCTCGTACGACCAGCTGCAGGTGCTCTTCGACGTGAGCCTCGACATCGACGAGGGCGAGGTCGTCGCCCTGCTCGGCACCAACGGTGCCGGGAAGTCGACGCTCTTGCGGGCCATCTGCGGACTCGACCTCCCGTCGCGCGGCAGCGTGCGGTACTTCGGGGAGGACGTCACGTGGGTCGAGGCCGAGCGCAAGGTCCGCATGGGCATGATCCAGGTTCCAGGCGGCCGAGGCACCTTCCCGTCGCTCACGGTGCTCGAGAACCTGCGCACCGGCGCGTACACCTTCCGGGGCGACCGGGCTCGTGTCGAACGGGGGATCGACGAGGTGTTCGGGTACTTCCCCGTGCTGGCCGACCGCAAGGACCAGCCCGCCGGCACGCTGTCGGGAGGTGAGCAGCAGATGCTGGCGCTCGGTCGGGCCTTCATCGCCGGCCCCCGCCTGCTCATGATCGACGAGCTTTCCCTGGGGTTGGCTCCGGTGATCGTCGACCAGCTGCTCACCATCGTGCGGGCGTTCCATCAGAGGGGGACGACGCTGGTGCTGGTGGAGCAGTCGGTCAACGTGGCCCTGTCCGTGGCCACCACCGCCTACTTCATGGAGCGCGGCGAGGTGCGCTTCGGCGGCCCCGCGGCCGAGCTCCTCGGGCGCGATGACCTGCTGCGCTCGGTCTTCCTGGAGGGGGCCGAAGCCGGCCTCACCCGAGGGGCGATCTGATGGATCTCGTCTTCGACCTCGTGTGGCCCATCAGCTTCGAGGTGCCACTTGTCGCTGTGATCCTCGGCCTCGTCGTCGGTCTCAGCTACTCGGTCCTGGCCCTCGGCATCGTGCTGATCTACAAGTCGAGCCGCATCATCAACCTCGCCCACGGCGAGGTCGGGGCAGTGGCCGCCGCCAGCATGGCGCTGATGGTGAACGACTGGGGGCTGTCGTACTGGCTGGCGCTCCCGCTCGCACTCCTCGTCGCCGGTGGCCTCGGTGCCATCGTGGAGCGGACCGTCATCCGGCGCCTCTTCAAGGCCCCTCGGCTCATCGTGCTCGTCGCCACCCTCGGGGTCGCCCAGCTGTTCCTGCTCATCAGCTACCTGCTCACCCAGAGCGTGGACAACCGGGCGCCGGGGTTCCCGGTGCCCTTCCGCAGCAGCGTCACCGTCGGGCAGTTCCTCGTGCTCAACGATCGCGAGCTCATGATCCTCCTGCTGGTGCCGCTGGCGGCCCTGGCGCTGGCCGCCTTCTTCCGGTTCACCGGCTTCGGGGTGGCCATCCGGGCATCGGCGGAGAACGGCGAGTCGGCTCGGTTGGCCGGGATCCCCGTGAAGCGGGTCTCCACGTTCGTCTGGATGTTGGCTGCGACCCTCTCGGGCCTCACCGCCATCATGCTCTCACCCGGGAAGGGCCTCTTCACCACGGAGTCGCTCGGCCCCGGTCTGCTGCTACGAGCCTTGGCTGCAGCGGTCATTGCCCGCATGACGAGCATGCCCGTGGCCTTCGCGGCCGGCATCGCCATCGGCGTCGTGGAGCAGGTCGTCTTCTGGAACTACCCGATCGGCGGCCAGGTCGAGCTCATCTTGTTCCTGGTGATCCTGGGGGCGCTGTTCGTCCAGACTCGGGCCAAGGACGGCCCGAGGACGGAGGAGACGTCCACCTGGTCGTTCACTCAGATGGCGCGACCCGTACCACGAGCGCTGCAGGGCGTGGCTTGGGTGCGTCGCATGAACTGGATCGGCGCGCTCGCGGCGCTGGGCGCCGCGGCCGCGCTCCCGCTGGTCTTGTCCAACTCGCAGACCTTCATGCTCACCACCGTGGTCGCCTTCGCGATCGTCGCCCTGTCGGTCACCGTGCTCACCGGCTACGCCGGGCAGATCTCCCTGGGTCAGGTGGGGCTGTTCGGCGTCGGTGCCGCGGCCAGCTACCAGCTCACCGTGAACCTCTACGTGCCGTTCTGGCTGTCCCTCCTGCTCGCTGGGGCCGCCGGCAGCGCGCTGAGCGTCCTGATCGGCGTGCCGGCCCTGCGCATCCGGGGGCTGTTCCTGGCGGTCACCACCCTTGGGTTCGCGCTCGTGGCCCAGAAGTGGCTGATCGGGCAGGACTGGATGGCCGGCATCGGGGCCATCGCGCCGAGGCCGTACATCGGCACGACCGTCGACTTCGCCACGCAACGGGCGTACTACGTCATCGCACTCGCGGGTCTGGTCGGCGCCATCCTCGTCACCCGGAACCTCCTGCGGTCGGGCATCGGCCGGAACTTCGTCGCCCTCCGCGACAACGAATCCGGGGCGGCCGCCTTCACGATCCCCGTCACCCGGACCAAGCTCATCGCGTTCGGCGCGTCGGGGTTCCTGGCCGCCTTCGCCGGCGCCATCTACGGCCACGGCATCGAGCGGTTCGGGGTGAACAACTTCCCCGTCACCGACAGCCTGCGCGTGGTGTCGATGACCATCATCGGAGGCCTGGGCTCCATCCCGGGTGCCATCCTCGGAGCCTTCTTCGTCATCGGGATCGACCGACTCGTGGACGTTGCGTGGGTGCGGTTGCTGAGCACCTCGGTCGGCCTCCTCGCGCTGCTCATGTTCCTTCCTGGCGGTTTCGCACAGATCCTCTACAGCTGTCGGGATCGGTTGCTCGGACGCCTCGCCCGCAAGATCGAAGCCCGCCAGCCCGGCGCCCACCCGATGGTGGCGGCCTCGAGCTCGCAGGGTGACCAGCCGGACATGTCGGTGGTGTTGGAGCAGGCGGGGCGCCTCGAGTCGGCCGCACACCAGCGCTCACTGGCCCGTACCGCACCGGCCGCGTCGCTCCTCGCCGTGCGCGGGTTGCGGCTCCACTACGGCGGTGTACGAGCCCTGGACGGGGTCGACCTCGACATCGCGGAAGGCAGCATCCTCGGGCTGATCGGTCCCAACGGCGCCGGCAAGACCACGCTGTTCGAGTGCATCGCCGGCTTCAACCACCCCGACCAGGGCCAGGTGACGTTCGGGGGCGTCGACGTCACGTCGCTCGGACCTGAGGGCCGAGCCCGCCTCGGGCTCATCCGCTCGTTCCAGGATGCACGCCTGTTCCCGAGCCTGACCGTGCACCAGACGGTCGTCGCCTCCCACGAACGCCTCCAGCCGTCCCGGCTCATCGACAGCGTGCTGTCGCTGCCGGTGGAGCGTCGGCGCGAGCGCACCAAGGCCGCTCGTGCCGACGAGCTGATAAGCGCTATGGGTCTCGATGCGTACCGCGACAAGCTGATCCGGGAGCTGTCCACGGGTACCCGCCGCATCGTGGAGCTAGCGTGCGTCCTGGCGCTCGAACCCCGTCTGCTCTTGCTCGACGAGCCCTCCTCCGGCATCGCGCAACGGGAGTCGGAGGCGCTCGGACCGGTGCTGCGCCGGGTCAAGGAGCTGACGGGGTGCACGATGGTGATCATCGAGCACGACATCCCCTTGGTGATGGGCTTGGCCGACGAGGTGGTTGCCATGGAGTCGGGCCGCGTGATCGCGCGTGGCGCCCCCGACGTGATCCGACACGACCCACGGGTGGTCGCCTCGTACCTGGGGACGAACGAGACGGTGATCGCTCGCTCCGGCGTCGTCAACGGCGACGGAGCTGTGCGACAGCGGTGCGGCGCGCTGACGGCGGCCCAAGAGCCATGTCAGAACACGGCCCGGCCCGGGAGCCTGGCTTGTGGCATCGCCGCCCATCGTCACGCCATCGACCGCGAACCAGCGATGTCGTCATGACCACCGGGCACCGCGTGTCCATCACACGAAAGGTCTCCCCATGATCTCGACCGAAGACCTCGTTCTGCACCCGTGGAACCAGGGCTTCTCGTGGGCATCGAGCGCGTCGAAGCACAGCAGCCTCACCGAGGAGCAGATCGAGCAGTTCGACCGCGACGGCTTCGTCGGCGTGCCCGACGTCTTCAGCCCCTCGCTCATCGAGGAGGTGACCGCGGAGATCGACGTCTTCGAGGCCGAGGTCGAGGCCGCGCTGCGAGGGCTCGATGACGAGCGCATCTCGATCGCCGAGGCAGGTGCGATCACCTTCACCACCCACCTCGTCGCCCGGTCGCCCCGACTCGCCGCGTTCTCGCGCCACCCCTTCTTCGTGGGTGCCTGCACCGACCTGATCGGCCCTGACGTCAACCTCTACTGGGACCAGGCCGTCTACAAGAAGCCGGAGAAGCCTCGTCGGTTCCCCTGGCACCAGGACAACGGCTATGCGTTCGTGGAACCCCAGCAGTACCTCACCTGCTGGGTAGCGCTCACCGATGCCACCGTCGACAACGGCTGCCCACAGGTGGCACCCGGTCTGCACCGCGCCGGCACGCTCGCACACCGCTACGTCGAGCCGCTCGGTTGGGAGTGCCTGACCGATCCGGCGGACGTGGCCGTGGCCGAGGTCGGGGCCGGTGGGGTCGTCGTGTTCTCGAGCCTGACGCCGCACCTCACGGGCCCGAACGTCACCGACGCCGCCCGTAAGGCGTACATCCTCCAGTACGCGCCCGCCGGTGCCGCCGTGCTCCACGGCGATCCGACCCAGGGAGGGCCGACCCGACGCGAGGACGCGGTGGACCCGACGAGGCAGTACGCCGTGGTCCGCTCCGGCCGCGCGGTCCCTCCGTGATCGCTTCGCCACCAGGCGGCCTGACGGCGCGCTTCTCAGCCGACGAGATGACGGAGTGGGTGGCGTCGATCGTGGGCCGTGGCATCCGTCGTCCGGGCACCGCCGCCGACCGCTGGACCGAGCAGTGGGCCGCCGACATGCTCCGGTCCTTCGGGATCCCAGCGGTGGCACTGGAACCGGTGCCCGTCACGAGCTGGCAGGTCGCCGGCCACGGTCTCAGCGTGGACGGCGTCGAGCTGCCGCACTTCCCGGTGCCCTACTCCGGTGCTGCCGCCGAGGGCATCACGGCGCCGATCGTGCGCTTCGACGGGCACAACGACGTGTCGGGGGCCATCGCCGTCGTCGATGTCGAGCTCACCCAGCTGCCGCAGGCCTGGCTCGCCACGCAGGCCACCGCCACCTTCGACCCGGAGGGCGTCTTCGCGACGCACGTCCAGACCCTGCCCTTCTCGACGCACATGCAGCTCGTCATGGAGCCCGCCATTGCCGCAGGGGCGGTGGGGTTCATCGGGGCGCTCACCGGAATGCCATGGGAGACGCACGACTACTTCGTCCCCTACGACGCGGTCCGCCGACCCATACCTGGGGCATGGGTGAGCCGCCGCACGGCTGCCGCGCTGGCGGACGCGCTCGACGCTGGCCCGGGCATCGGAAGCATCCGGCTCGACGCGTCGACCCCGGTCGTGGACACACACAACGTGGTCGCCACGCTCGAGGGGACGGGGGACGAGTGGGTGATCGTGGCCTCCCACCACGACGGACCGTGGGCCTCCGCGGTGGAAGACGCCGTCGGTGTCGCGCTCGTCCTGGCCCAGGCTGAGCATTGGGCCGCGGTCCCGGTCGAGGACCGGCCCCACAACATGTGCTTCCTGCTCACGTCGGGTCACATGGCCCACGCCGCCGGCACCCGGGCCTTCATCGACGAGCACCCCGAGATCGTCGAGCGCACGGTGGTGCAGCTGCACCTCGAGCATGCCGCCCGGGAATGCCGTCCAGAGGGCGATGTGCTGGTGCCCACCGACCAACCTGAGCCGCGATGGTGGTTCACCAGCCGGATCGATGTCTTGGAGCAGGTCGTGCTCCAGGTGCTCGCCGAGCAGGACCTGGGCCGGTCGCACGTGCTCCCCCCAGACGTCTTCGGTGACATGCCGGCCACCGACGGCGCCTTCTTCCATCCGGCGGGCGTGCCGCTCGTGCACTTTCTCACCGCCCCGATGTACCTGTTCGACTCGTGCGACACGCTGGACAAGGTGCACGAGGCGAGCCTGGAGCCGCTGAGCCGGGCCGTCGTCTCGATCCTCGACGCCAGCCGCCAGTGGGATGCCCGAAGCATGCGCGCCGCTGTTCGCCCCCGGGACGGCGCCCGTACTGCCCACGATGACGCGTGGAGATCGAAGGGCTTCTACCGACTGGATGGGTTCGCCGAGCCAGCCGTCGGCCAGGCCATGCTCGACGACGTCGTGTCGCTCACCCGATCGGCCGCAGGATCGATCACGGCGGAAGGGGCGCTCATCCTGCCCGAGGCCAACCTCGCCGATGGCGCCGGCCTGCCGGAGGCCTTGACCTCCAAGGTCTTCCGGCTCCATCGCCGCCCCGTCTTCGCCTCGTTCCTCGCTCGCCCCGAGGTGGTCTCCGTGCTCGTGGAGCGCCTCGGCCCCGACGTCGACTGCTTCCTGAGCCAGTTCATCTTCAAGAACCCGGGAGCGTGGGGACAGCCCTGGCACCAGGACTCCTACTACTTCCCCTTCGATCCGCCCCGCCCGGTGGTGGGGCTGTGGCTCGCGGTCACCGAGGCCACGCTGGCCAACGGCTGCCTCCATGTCGTGCCGGGGTCTCACGGGGAGCCGGTCCACGAGCACATCCCGGATCGGCGACAGGGCGCCAACCTCGGCTACGTGGAGATCGTCGACCACGACATGGGCGCCGCCGAGCCGGTGCTGATGGCGCCCGGAGACCTGCTGGTCTTCGACAGCCACCTGATGCATCGATCCACCGACAACACCAGTGAGGGCATCCGCGCCGCCATGGTCTTCCACTTCGCTCCCGCCGGAACCGTCGATCAGACCGAGGCGATCCAAGGCGCACCGAGTCCGGTCAACGACTGGGTGCCCGTCGTCAGAGACGGCGTCGCGCTGACAGGTTCGGACGGGGAGTCGTGAGCATGACGCTCAGCCGTCAGCTGTCGGCCGTCACAGGCTGGGCCCTGCCGCCGTGGAGCGCGGGACCGGTCCGGTCCGGGGACCTGTTCGCGTCGGCCGCGTCCGCGGGCTACGAGGGCGTCCAGGTGTTCTTGCCCGAGCAGCTGGACTCGGCCGTGGCGGCGGGCTTGGCGCGGAGCTCCGGGATCGGCACGGCCCGCACGATCGACGAGGTCGACGCCGTGATGCAGATGTGGTCCGGGACCGCGGCGACCACGGTCACCCTGCACCTCGGCACGGGGTTCGAGACGTCGGCACAGGGTCACGCGCTGGTCGAGGCGACGCTGCGATCCGCCGCCGCGCGGCAGGTAGACGTCCTGATCGAGACCCATCGGGCCACGCTGTTCCAGGACCCGGCCCGAGCGCTGTCCCTCGTGGAGGAGTTCCCCGAGCTGCGGTTCACGGCGGACCTCTCTCACTGGTACACCGGCGTGGAGCTCGTCTACGGCGATCTGGACGCCAAGCTGGAGGCGCTCGGTCCCGTGTTCCAGCGGTGCCGCATGATCCACGGACGCATCTCGGATCCCGGCTGCATCCAGGTGGCTGTGCAGGCCGACGACCCCGCCGACCACGTCGAGCACTTCCGCCGGATGTGGGCTGCCGTGATCGCGGGTGCCGCGACCTCGGGCGAGCTGGACGTGCTGCCGTTCGTGGTCGAGCTGCTGCCCGCCATCGTGCACTACGCCCGCACCGTCGATCGCGGGGACGGGCCAGAGGAGGAGGTCGACCGGTGGAGCCAGGCCGATCTGCTGTGGGAGATCGTGACGAGCCTCGAGCCCGCACGATGACCACCACGAACCCGCCCCCGCTCGACGACCCGATCACCCTCCCCCCGGAGGTCGCCGCGGGGTTCGCTCAGCACGGCCATGCGGTGGTCCGCGGGCTGGCGTCGCCCGAGGAGGCGGCTGCCTACCGGCCCCTCATCGAGCGTGCGGCACTGGACACAGCCTGGAACAAGCGCCCGTTGGAGGAGCGCGACACCTACGGCAAGGCGTTCCTGCAGTCCTTCAACCTCTGGCGTCTCGACCCTCGGATCGCGCAGTTCGTGCTGGCCCCGCGGTTCGCGCACGTGGCGGCGGAGCTGCTGGGCGTGCCACAGGTTCGGCTCTACCACGACCAGGCGCTCTGCAAGGAGCCCGGCGGCGGTCGCACACCTTGGCATCAGGACCAGTACTACTGGCCGCTTGACACCGACCGAACGGTGACGATGTGGATGCCGCTCGTCGACGTGCCGACGGAGGTGGGGTCGATGACCTTCGCCGATGGCAGCCACATGCTGGGCGACCTTCGGGGCCAGTCGATCAGCGACGCGTCGGACGGGGAGTTCTCGGCCCTGATCGCGGCACGCGGCTTGACGACTACCACCCACGGAGCGATGACGGCGGGAGACGCCACGTTCCACAGCGGATGGACCGTCCACTCGGCCGGCCCCAACCCGTCCAGCCTGCTCCGAACCGTGATGACCGTGATCTACATGACCGACGGGGCGCGGGTGCTCGACGGGCTGTCCGACGCGCAGGAGCTCGATCGCCGCCACTGGCTGGGCGGTCGAGCTCCGGGTGAGCTGGCGGACCACGAGGGGAACCCGATCGTCGGCTGACCCGTAGCCTGCAGGCATGCTCGACGACCCCCGCCGCGCCGCCCGGCTGCGTCGGCTCCGCGAGGAGCTCGAGGAGAGCGGCTTCGTGTTCGACGGCACCGCGGCGTGGCAGGACGTGCTGCTCGACGAGGTCGTCCATGCGGTCCATCCCCCGGTGCACGAACGGCGCGTGGCGAGCATGGGGGCCATCATCGACCCCCGCACCGACCCGCTCACCTGGGAGGAAGCGACCGAGCTGCGCATCGTGGAGCGGCCCATCTCCGAGCAGCCACTGGGGTGGGCACGCCGCTTCGCGGATGGCCTGTCGAGCTGGCTGGTCCGGCGATCCGACGGGCAGGCGGCCTGGGTGGTGTTCGACCGTCCGGCGGGCTCAGAGCGAGATCTCGGCGTGCTGGCCCACGCCTTCGATGCCACCGTCGTGCAACGGCACCCCACCGGCACCGTGCGAGTGGTGACCACGGCCGGCATCTGGCGCTGGGAGCGCTTCGACTGGCACCACGAGCCACCCGTGTCGGCCTGGATCGACTCCATGACGGTGTGCCCGGATCATGGCGATCCCAGCGTGCTCGAGGCCCTGCTCGAGTTCGCCGTCCACGATCTCGGTGCGCTGGGGATCGGCGCGCTGCTCATCTACCGCCCCACTGACACGCCCGGACCCGAGGTGGAGGTTCGCCTCCCGCTGCCGCCCTTCCTCGAGATCCGGCGGCCCATGGCGCTGGCCCCGCTGCGCCATGCCCTGGCCCAGGTCGACGGCGCCGCCGTGTTCGACGCCTCGGGGACCTTGCGCCAGCTCGGCGTGCGGCTCGTGCCGAGCCCCGACGCGGAGGAGTCGGTGGAGGGCTACCGCGGCATGCGACACACCTCCGCTCGTCGCTACAGCTACGACGACCCCTTCGCCACGGTCATCGTGGTGAGCGAAGACGGCCCGGTGACCGTGCTGCGCAACGGCGAGATCCTGGGCGCCAGTCCCCTCGACGATCCCGACGACGACTGACGCAGCCGGTTCAGCCGAGCCGGGTCAGCCGGCCTGTTCGGACTGCTCGTCGACGGCGCCGCCGCGCGTGGTCGTCAGCGGCACCTCGCCCTCGATGCGAGGCACCTCGATCTGGGCGGTGACGGTGCCGACGGTCGCCTCGTGGCGCAGGACGTTCACCACCGCGCCGTAGACGATGAGGCGGCCGTACAGCAGCAGCCAGGCCAGCACGGCGAACACCACGCCGAGCGACCCGTACAGCGCCGAAGCCGTTGACACGGCCCGGGGCACGTACAGCGAGCCGATCGCCTTGAGGATCTCCACGCCCACCGCGACGACGAGCGCTCCAGGGAGGTGGGTGCGCCAGGCCACGTTGATGTTCCCGAGCGAGGTGTACGTCCACACGAACAGCACCGTGGTGAGGAGCAGGCCGAGGAGCACGGTCAGCGGCTTGGCCGGCCCGGGCGCCAGGCGCAGCACCGGGCCGAGCGCAGCGGTGGCGAGGAACAGTGCGCCGGCACCGGCCATCCAGCGCAGCGCCACCAGCTTGTCGACCATGCCTCTGCCTTGCACCTGCCACACCGAGTTGAGCGCCGCCTGCAGCGACCCGACGACGCCGAGGCCTGACCACAGCAGGCCGACCAGCCCGATCGCGGAGGCCGCTCGTCGGCTGCCCTCCGCGGTGTCGATGGCGTCGCGCACCGTCTCGGCGGCTGTGCCTCGCAGGCCGAGGTCATCGACGAGCCGCAGCGCGAAGCTCGAATCGCTCGAGGACACGAAGCCGACCACGGCGATGATCACGAGCAGCATCGGGAAGAGCGACACGAAGGTGGATAGGGCGATGGAGGACGACAGCGGGCCGCCGCCGATGGCACCGAAGCGGCCGGTGATCGTGAGGAGGACGTCGAGCCAGCGGAAGCGTGCACGCCAGCGATCGAGGTCGAACACAGAGCGAACCTACCCCCGCCGCTAGGTTCGCAACCGTGCTGCCGCCCGACGTCGACCCCGATCGCATCCCCGCTCACATCGCCTGCGTGATGGACGGCAACGGGCGCTGGGCCACCCGACGGGGCCTGAAGCGCACGGAGGGGCACGCGGCGGGCGAGGAGGCCCTGTTCGACACCGTGGAGGGGGCCCTCGAGCTGGGCGTGCGGTGGCTCACGGTCTACGCCTTCTCCACCGAGAACTGGCGCCGGCCCGTGGACGAGGTGCGGTATCTGATGGCCTTCAACGAGCGGCTCCTGCTCACCCGACGCGACGAGCTGAACGGCAAGGGCGTGCGGGTCCGCTTCATCGGCCGCAAGGGATGGCGGGTGCCGAAGCGGGTGCAGCGCCACATCGACGACACCGAGGCCATGACCGCCCACAACCGTCGGATGACCCTCACCTTCGCCTTCAACTACGGCGGGCGAGCCGAGATCATCGACGCTGTGCAGGCCCTGGTGGCCGAGGGCACGCCGGCCGAGAAGATCACGGAGAAGGCCATCCGGTCCCGGCTCTACGCGCCGGACATGCCCGATCCCGATCTGGTGGTGCGGACCTCGGGCGAGCACCGGATCTCCAACTTCCTGCTCTGGGAGATGGCCTACAGCGAGCTGATCTTCACCGAGACGCTCTGGCCCGACTTCCGTCGGGAGCACCTCGTCGAGGCCGTGCGCGAGTACCAGCGCCGCGACCGCCGCTTCGGCGGCGTGGAGGAGTAGCGCCGGCGCCGGGCAACAGGCGCTGGGCAATAGGCTCCGGCCATGGGCTTGTACCGGGACGAGGGGATCGTGCTCCGGACCCACAAGCTCGGCGAGGCCGACCGGATCGTCAGCGTGCTCACCCGTCACCACGGCAAGGTGCGCGCCGTCGCCAAGGGCGTGCGCAAGACGAAGAGCCGGTTCGGGGCTCGGCTCGAGCCCACCACCCACCTGCAGCTGCAGTTCTACGAGGGTCGCAGCGAGCTGCACATCATCGACCAGGCCGAGACCATCGACCACTTCCGGGCGATACGGGAGGATCTCGACCGCCTGACGAGGGCTGTGTCGATGCTCGAGGCGGCCGACCAGCTGGGCCTCGAAGGCGAGCCCAACCCGGCGCTCTACCAGATGCTGCTCGGCGCCCTGCGGGCCCTGGCCGGACACAGCGGTCCGCTCGTCTTGCCGGCCTTCTTCTTGAAGGTCCTCTCGCTCGAGGGGTTCCGTCCGGTCGTGGACCGCTGCGTCGCCTGCGACGTCCGGGAGGACGCCGAGGGCCGTCCGCTCGTCGCCTTCGACCTCGAGACCGGCGGCGCGCTGTGTCGTGAGCACCGCGTGGGGGCGGCCATCTCGCCCGACGCGCTCGTCCTGCTCAACGACATCCTGGGCGGCCGGCTCGGCTCCGCTCTGAACGAGGCGGCGTCGCCCGCCACCCTCGAGGTCGACCACCTCGCCACGCGCGCCTTGGAGCACCACCTCGAGCGTCGGTTGCGGTCGGTGGCCATCCTCGACCACGGCTGACCTACAGGAACAGGTCGCCGCAGCTGAAGCTGGTGTAGCGCGGGAAGTCCGCGTCGGACGCTTCCACCGTGGTCGTGGCGGTACCGGTGGCGGTGAGGGTGGTGCCGTCGAGCACGTAGGTGGTGGTGACGACGTCGTACGACGACTCGCCGGTGAGCGTGGTGAGGTGGGCCATGACCCGCGCCGTGCCTTCGTCGTCGGCCACCGCGCACTCCACGCCGGAGGTGGTGCCCACGCTGCCGCCGACGGGCAGATCGGCGGGCTGGCCATCGGCGAAGCTCACCCGCACGAGGTCGCAGTCGACGAGGCGGACCAGTCCGATGATGGTGGCCGAGGCGCCTGAGCCGGTGCGTGCCCACAGCTCGTCAGTGCCGTCGCCGTCGACGTCGGCGCCGCCGAGCACTCCTACGGTCGACCCGAAGCTGGGGATGACGAGGTCAGCGCCGCCGTCGCCCGCCAAGGCCACCTGCAGGTGCCACTCCTCGCCGAGGCGGTAGCTGTCGAGCTCGTCGGCCGTGCCGTCGCCGTCGAGATCGCCGTCGAGCGACGTCACCTCCTGCGCATCGGCCGGGACAGTCACGGCCGGGCAGGCGGGCGTGGCGCTGGTGGTGGTCGCCCTCTCGGTGGTGGTGGTGGTTGCCTCCGCCGTGGTCGTCGTCGGCTCGGCCTCGTCGTCATCGTTGCCGCCGCAGGCGCTCAGCAGCAGGCCCGCCACCACCGCCGCGCCCATGGCACTCGTCAGCCAACGCCGGCGCGGGGGCACGGTGCCGCTACTGACCAGGGATCGGCGACCAGGAGTGGGCGGCCTCGTCCCACTGCATCCAGCGGGCCAGCGCCGGGTCCCACTGGATGTAGGTGCCCCGCGCCGCGTCCCACTGCGGTGCGCCCGGACCGGCCGACGCGGGCATCGGTGTGGGGGCGCCTGGCGCCGCGCCCCAGGAACCGGGCGGGCCGCCGAGGGGTTGGTGCGGTGGCGCCGTCATCCCGGGCACCACGATGGGCCCGCCGGCCGCTGAGCGCCGCACGACGAAGGTCTTGGCGGCCATGTCGCCCACGCGGCGATGCCCCTGCGTCGTCAGTGCACAGATGCCGCCGACGATCGGCACGAAGGGCTGGCACGGGCCGTCGGCCACGAACAGCAGCCAGCGCACGAGCGCCTTGCCGATGCCCGGTGCGCGGCCGTCCTCGCGCACGGTGCGGATGCCGGTGAGCAGCTTGCCGACCGTCCAGCCGGTGAGGCCTTGGACGACCACGAACAGCAGGAGTGCCAGGCCGAGCACGGCGAAGCTCCCGGGGTCGGCGGCGTTGTCGTTGAAGTAGGCACGGTCGCCGAGCTGGAAGCAGGAGCCGCCCTGCTGGTCGATGTAGCTCGTGCAGAAGTTGTCGAAGCCGCTGCCCACGCGCTCGCGGGTGATGTACTCCATCCCGGACGACGCGATGGCGCCGCCCGGCACGAGGACCACGCCCGCGTCGATCACGGCGGCCACCACGCGGCGCCCGAACACGGCGGTGGGGTCGGCGGTGAGGGGGGAGGCCATCGGGCCGTTCTAGCACCGGTCTCGCCCGTTGCTCCGGGACCGCCCATCTCGTGATCGGGCCGTTGGCCCATGCCGATAGCCTTCCCGCTCATGTCCGCCACGCCCGATCCCACGCTGTTCGACAAGGTCGTCAACCTCTGCAAGCGGCGCGGCTTCGTGTTCCCGTCGGCCGAGATCTACGGCGGCTTCCGCAGCACCTACGACTACGGCCCCCTCGGCGTGCTGATGCTGCGCAACGTGAAGGACGCCTGGTGGCGGTCGATGGTCCAGCGTCGCCACGACGTCGTGGGGCTCGACGCGTCGATCCTCAGCCCGCCCGCCGTGTGGGAAGCGTCGGGGCACCTGGCCAACTTCACCGACCCCCTGGTCGACTGCAAGAGCTGCCACGAGCGCTTCCGCCTCGACAAGCTCGACGACCCCGACACCTGCCCCTCCTGCGGCACCAAGGGGAGCTTCACCGAGGCTCGGCAGTTCAACCTCATGTTCAGGACGCACGCGGGCCCCATTGAGGGGGCGGGCCACGAGGTGTACCTCCGGCCCGAGACGGCGCAGGGCATGTTCCTCAACTTCAAGAACGTGCTGGAGACGTCGCGCAAGAAGCCGCCCTTCGGGATCGCCCAGGTCGGCAAGTCGTTCCGCAACGAGATCACCCCGGGGAACTTCGTGTTCCGCACCCGTGAGTTCGAGCAGATGGAGATGGAGTTCTTCGTCCCGCCCGCCGAGGCGCAGCAGTGGTACGAGTACTGGTGCCAGGAGCGCTTCAGCTGGTACGTCGAGCACGGGATGGACCCGGAGAAGCTGCGCCTGCGTCCCCACGCCGCCGACGAGCTGTCGCACTACTCCTCGGGCACCTCCGACGTGGAGTTCCTCTTCCCGTGGGGCTGGGACGAGCTCGAGGGCATCGCCAACCGTGGCGACTACGACCTCACGCAGCACGCCAAGCACTCCGGCGAGCGGCTCGAGTTCTTCGACCAGACCACCAACGAGCACTACGTGCCGCACGTGATCGAGCCGGCGGCCGGAGCCACCCGGACGATGATGGCCCTGCTCATGGCGGCCTACGTCGAGGAGGACGTGAACGGCGAGACC
>JBKJIL010000169.1:0-12379 GCA_046598435.1 Acidimicrobiales bacterium | reverse complement strand
CATCGCCTACATCGACGAGCAGCTCGCCGACGGCTGACGACCGCTACAGCGGCCGGGGAGCGATCAGCTCGAGGACGTTGTCGCGCATGATCGTGCGGGTCTCATCGTCGGTGAAGGTGGGGATGTCCTTCGTGAAGTAGGTGGGCTCCGACTTCCCCCACGCCGAGGGCCTGCCCGAGCCCACCTACTTCACGAAGGACATCCCCACCTTCACCGACGACGAGACCCGCACGATCATGCGCGACAACGTCCTCGGGCTGATCGCTCCCCGGCCGCTGTAGCGGTCCTCAGCCGTTGGCGAGCTGCTCGTCGATGTAGGCGATGTTGGCGGCCATGAAGCCGTCGACATCGGTGGTCTTCATCTCGACGATGGGCTTCATGTCGGGCAGGTAGTGCTCGAAGCGGTCGCCCTCGATGGCGGCGATGATGCCTTCGGCGACGGTGCTGGCGGGTTCGTGCGGACCGGGGAACGGCGAGGGGTCGTTGCCCGGCACCTCCCAGATCTCGGTGGCGATGGCGCCCGGCAGGATGAGGCGGACGTCGACGCCGGTGTGCCAGAGGTCGAGCGCCATCGCCTCGCTCCACCCGCTGATGGCGAACTTCGACGCGCAGTAGGCGGTCTCGCTCCAGATGCCGGCCCGGCCCCCGAAGCTGCCCACGTTCACGATCACGCCGCTGTCGCGCTCGAGCATGCGGGGCAGGACGGCGAGCGTCATGCGCACGGGCGAGTCGAAGTTCGTGGTCATCGTCTGGCGCACCTCTGCGTAGGTGATCTCCTGCACCTGACGCCGCTTCGGCATGGCCGCGTTGTTGACGAGCACGTCGAGGCCGCCCATCTCGTCCCAGGCGCGCAGGGCCAGCGCCTCGGCCGCATCGGTGTCGCCGAGGTCGGCCACCCACATCCGGGACTCGGGGGCGTGGACCCGACACTGATCGAGCACCTCGGCCAGGCGGTCCTCCCGTCGGGCGACGAGGCCGACGGTGGCCCCTCGCTCGGCCAGCAGCGGGGCAAGGGCAGCACCGATCCCTGAGGACGCACCGGTGACGAGGACGTTCTTGCCGGAGATCTCCATGGCGGAGACCGTATCTGACACGCGTGTCAGGTTCATCGTGCATGATGGGCGGATGGGGACAGTGGGCGTCATCGGGCTCGGGAACATCGGCGGGGCGATCGCGGTGAACGTGGTGGCCGACGGGCACTCGGTGACCGTCACTGACGTCGACATCGAACGAGCCAGGGCCATCTCCGGTGCGACCGTCGTCGGCTCGGTCGGCGAGGTGGCGGCCGCCAGCGAGATCACGATCACGTCGTTGCCCAATCCTGCGGTGGTGGCCGCGGTGGCCGCGGAGTGGGCGTCGGCCGCCGCGCCGGGCTCGATCCTGCTCGACCTGTCCACGACCCTGCCGGAGAGCAACCGCGCCATCGCCGCCGAGTTGGCGGCCAGCGGTCACCACTTCGTGGAGGCGCCCCTCACCGGTGGCGCCATCGGTGCGCAGGGTCGGTCGCTCGTGTTCATGGTCGGCGGCGACGCAGAAGCGGTGGAGCGCTGTCGGCCGCTGCTCGACCAGCTGAGCCGGGCCACGATCCACCTGGGTCCGGTCGGCACCGGCTCCACGATGAAGCTGGTCAACAGCCTCCTCGCCTTCACCTGCACGTGGGCCTCGCTCGAAGGGCTGTCGCTGGCGGCGGCGGCCGGCATCGACGTGCGCACGGCCGTGGAGGTGGTGCGCACCGGGGGAGCCTCGAACTTCTTCATCGACCGCGCCGTCGAGGGCATCAACACCCGCCACAAGCCGGCCCAGTTCGCGCTCGACCTCGCCGCCAAGGACGCTGGCCTCATCGCGGAGGTGGCCGCCGCGTGCGGCGTGCCGTCGGCCATGGCCATCGCGATGGTCGACGTGCTCACCGATGCCGTCGATCGCGGCCTCGGTGCCCACGACTGGAGCGACCTCGTGCTGGCCGCCGAGGCCCGCGGCGGTGTCGAGCTCACCATCACGCCTGCCAAGGAGGGTTGATGCCCCGCGTCGCCATCGAAGACGGCTACTTCACCATCCCCGACGACCCGGGGGAGGCGCCGCGCCTCCTCGGCAGCCGCTGCCCCGCGTGCGGCGAGCACTTCTTCCCCCGCCGGATGGTGTGCGCGCAGTGCCTCCACGAGGGATGCGACGACGTGCTGCTGGGGCCCACCGGGCGCCTCTTCACGTGGACCTATGTGCACGTCCCGCTGTTCGCCAAGAAGGACGGCTCGGTCGATGCCTACGGCGTGGGCCAGGTCGACCTGCCCGAGGGCCCCCGCATCCAGGCCATCCTCGTCGGCGGCCCCGACGACTTCGAGATCGGCATGACCCTCGAGCTCGACCTGGAGGACCTCGGTCCCAACCGCGACGGGGACGACGTCGTCATCTACCGCTTCGGTGCACAGAACACGGGTGGGGGGTCCCGATGAGGATCGACGGGGCCGCCATCGCGGGCATCGGGATGGTGCGCTTCGACCGCTACCCCGACCGCAGCACCTCCGAGCTGGCACGCGACGCCGGCCTCGCCGCGCTGCACGACGCCGGCATCACGCTGGCCGACGTCGACGAGGCCTTCGTGGGCTACATCCAGCCTGCGGCGATGATCGGCATCAAGGCCATGAAGGAGCTGGGCCTCACCGGCCTGCCCGTCACCCACATCGAGAACGCGTCAGCCACCGGGTTGGTGGCGTTCCGGGAGGCGGCGTGGGCCGTCGCGTCGGGCCGGGCCGAGGTGGCCATGGCCATCGCCTTCGACAAGATGACCGACATGGCCCGCGGCAGCGCCAACAGCCGGGGCACCGGCCGCGACCAGCTCGACGCCACCATCCTGCCCGCCGCCTACTTCGCGCTGTGGGCCCAGCGCCGCATGCACGACCACGGCACCAAGGCGGAGCACTTCGCCGCCATCGCGGCCAAGAACTGGAACCACGGCGCCCTCAACCCGTTCAGCCACCGTCAGCCCGACCACACGGTCACCGTCGAGGAGGTGCTGGCGTCGCGCATGGTGGCGGCGCCCCTCACGGCCATGATGGCCTGCCCCGCGGACGACGGCGCGGCCTGCGTGATCGTGGCGTCCACCGAGTGGGTGCGTGCCCATCAGCCCGATCGCCGCCTCGTACGGCCAGTTGCCTCGGCCCTGCAGAGCGAGGCCTACTCGCCCGGCCACACCTTCCTCGGCCCGGTCGTGGGTCCGGCCACCATGACGGCGACGACCGCCCGCCTGGCCTACGAAGACGCCGGCTTCGGCCCCGACGACGTGCACCTCGCGCTCTGCCACGACGCCTTCGCCAACGAGGAGCTCGAGTACTACGAGCTGCTCGGGTTCTGCGGCGAGGGGGAGGGCGAGAAGCTGCTCATGGCGGGCGACACCGCGCTGGGCGGGCGCATCCCGTTCAACACCGACGGCGGCCTCATCGCCCGCGGTCACCCCGGCGGCCCGACCGGCCTGGCCATGGTGCACGAGATCGTGGTGCAGCTGCGCGGCGAGGCGGGCGCCCGCCAGGTCGAGGGCGCCCGACGCGGCCTGGCCCACCTGGTCGGCGGCGGCAGCGTGTGCGCCGTCAACCTGTTCGAGACTGATTGAAGCCGAGTGAACCCGAGTGAACCCGAGTGGATCCGAGGAGACGATCTGATGGATGACGAGCTGCTGGCCACGGGCCGGGCGATCCAGGCGCAGCTGTGGCCGCAGGTGGCGTCCGGCCCGACGGGTGTGTTCCCCGCCGCCCGGCTGGCCCCCGACTTCTACCGCTACGTGGCCGAGAGTGCCTTCGGGATGATCTGGTCGCGCCCGGGCCTCGCCATCCGCGACCGCAGCCTGGTGACGTGCGCCCAGCTGGCCGCCCTCGGCAAGACCGAGGAGCTCAAGGCCCACCTCCGCGGTGCCCTCAACGTGGGCATCACCAAGGAGGAGCTCGTCGAGGTGCTCATGCAGACGGCGGTCTACGCCGGCGTCCCCGCCGCCAACGACGCCCTCAAGGCAGCGGCCGAGGTCCTCGGGGTGGCGTGACCCGCTGGCGTTCTCGGGCGATCTTGTGGGCAAGGTGCCCGTAGAACCCGCCCGAGAACGCTGCGGAGTCGACGCGGGAGATCCACGCCGCGACGCTCGTCCCTGTTCTCGGGCGATCTTGTGGGCCAGGTGCCCGTGCAATCGCCCGAGAACGTTGCGGGAGGTCGCAGGGAGGTCGACCCGGGCGCGACTACCTTTGCGGCGATGGGGGGCTGGAGGGAGCGCGCACTCGCGGCCGTGGGCACGGGTGCTCGCCACGTGCCCGTCGATGCCGCCCAGATCTTCGCCTTCGTGGCCAGCCCCCGGGTGCGGGCCAACCCCTGGGCCCTCTACCAGCGGCTCCATCGGCGGGGCCCGATCCGCAAGGGGCCCTATGGCGTGTGGCTGGTGGGCTCGCATGCGGCGGTCACCACGATCCTGCGGGAGGCACCCACCACGGTCGACGAGTCGTATGCCGAGCTCCCAGGAGGCGAGGCCGAGCCCAGCGACTTCAGTCGCCTGCTCCAGTCGACGCTCCTGTTCACCGATCCGCCCGACCACTCCCGGCTGCGGCGGCTGGTGTCGCGCAGCTTCACGCCTCGCACCGTCGACGCGCTGCGCGACCCGATCCACGAGCTGGTCGACCGCTCCATCGCCGAGATCCGGCCTCGGGGATCGGCTGACCTCGTCACCGAGCTGGCCCTGCCCTTCCCCGTGGCCGTGATCGCGGAGCTCCTCGGTCTGCCGGCCGACGACCGACCCCGCTTCATCGCCTGGGCGCGGGCCATGGCCCCCAGGCTCGACATCAGCCTCTTCCGGGATGATGCCGTGAACGACGCCGGCAACCGGGCGGCCCGTGAGATGACTGCCTACTTCGACGACCTCCTCGCCCACCCCGACCGCCTCGAGCCGGGTGGGCTCTTGGCCGACCTCGTGAGCGTGGAGGACGACGATCGCCTCCAGCGCCACGAGCTGATCTCGCTGTGCGCCCTGCTTCTCCTGGCCGGCTTCGAGACCACCACCAACCTCGTCGCCAACAGCATCCACACGCTGCTGGGCGAGCCCGAGGCGCTGGCCGCTGAGCGCGACGGCGACGTGGACATGGCCCTCGCCGTGGAGGAGCACCTGCGCCACGACGGGCCGGTGCAGTTCTCGCAGCGCGTGCTGCTCGAGGACGCGGAGCTCGACGGTCAGGTGCTGCCCGCCAGGACCCTCACCGCGCTGCTGATCGGCGCCGCCAACCGCGACCCGCTCGTGTTCGATCGACCCGACCGGCTCGATCTGGGCCGCTCACCCAACCCCCACCTGTCGTTCTCGTCGGGCATCCACCACTGCCTGGGCGCCGCGCTGGCTCGTCTCGAGGCCGCCGTGGCGATCCCCGCCATCCTCCAGGGCCTCCCCGGCCTCGAGCCAGCGGGCCGCCCCACCCAGCGCGACACCTTCGTGCTGCGCGGCTTCACCGAGCTGCCCGTGCGCTGGCGGACGTGAGCGCTGGCGGACGTGATCGTTGGCGGACGTGATCGTTGGCGGACGTGAGCGTTGGCGGACGTGACCGCACGGGCGGCTGGGTCCTCGTCGGCCCCACAACGATGGGGGGGGCCGGTGCCGCGAGCTCAGCGGTGGCCCGTCGAACTCGCTGGCATCGGGTCGTCGCGGCTGCCAGCGTCGGGTGGTGCAGGAGAACCACTTCGGTGAGGAGGTCGCGGCCGGCTACGACGAGAGCTCCGGCTCGGAGTTCGACGCGGACGTCATCGCCCGGACCGTCGATGTGCTGGCCGAGCTGGCGGGCGACGGTGCCGCCCTCGAGCTGGCGGTCGGCACCGGTCGGGTGGCGCTGCCGCTCGCCGCTCGCGGCGTGCCGGTGTCGGGCATCGAGCTGTCGGCGGCGATGGCCGACCGGCTCGAGGCCAAGGACACCGAGCACCGAATCGCCGTGACGATCGGCGACATGGCCACGACCCGCGTCGCCGGCCACTTCCGCCTGGTCTATCTCGTGTTCAACACCATCGGGAACCTGATCACCCAGGACCAGCAGGTGGCCTGCTTCGCCAACGCTGCGGCCCACCTCGAGCCAGGCGGCCACTTCGTGGTCGAGGTGGTCGTGCCCGATCTGCGCCGCCTTCCCCCGGACGAGGATGCGCGGGTGTTCTCGCACGCCCCCGGCTACGTCGGGTACGACCGCTACACCGATCTCGTCGCCCAGCAGGCAGTCTCCCACCACTTCGTTGCCGACGGCTCAGGCGGGCGAGAGCTCCGGACGCCGTTCCGCTACGTGTGGCCCTCCGAGCTCGACCTGATGGCCAGACTGGCGGGGCTGGCGTTGCAGGAGCGGTGGGCCGGCTGGGACCGCGCCCCGTTCACCGGCGACAGCACGTCGCACGTGTCGGTCTGGGTCAAGCCCGACCGATAGCGCCGCCTCGACGTCGGCCTGGTTCGTCCCCAGCCGTCGCTCAGGTGGGCTGGGTGAGCTCGACGACGTTCCCGTCGTGGTCTCGGTACCGAGCGCTGCGGCCCCACGGCTCAGCTCGGGGCTCGTGGAGCACCTTGGCGCCGGCCGCGATGGCAGCCTCGTGCACCTGGTCGAGATCCTCCACCCGGAAGCTGACCTGGGCGCCGGTGGTCCGCTCGCCCTTGCTCTCGTAGAGCGCGAAGTGCAGGAACTCGCCCTGCCTCCAGGTGATCGCGGCGTGGCGCCCGCTGATCCAGCGGTCATCGGTGCCGTGCCCGCCACCGTCGTGATCTGACGGGTGGAGGTCGAGGCCGAAGCCATCCCGGTAGAGCGCAACGGCACGGTCGAGGTCCTCCACCTCGAGCACCACGGTCACGAGTCGCGCGGGTTCGGCCATGGAGCCCATCATGGCTGGCCACGCTCGTGAGGGCGCGTGCTCACGTTCGGGCGAGGGCGCCGCGGCGGGCTCGGAGGGCAGCCTGCGCGGCGTCGGCAAGGTCGTGCAGGAGCGTCGGGTCGCAGGTGGCCTCGGCCGGGTCCGTCAACGGCGGGGTGAAGGTGCACTGGCCGTGGGCGTCGGGCTCGGAGACGTTCCAGCCCAGGGTCTTGAGTCGGTGACAGGGCGGACAGAACCGGCGGCCTGCGCTGACTCGGGTGGTGTGCGTGTCGGCCCAGTCCTCGAAGTGGTCGTACTGCAGGCCGAGGCGGTTGTCGCAGCCCTTGCGAGCACAGACCGGATCGCGCCACTGCAAGGCGGTGCGCTGCTCGCTGGTGAACTTCCGGCCGAGGTGCACGACCTTGCTGATCTCGGTGCCCTTGGTGACGATGGCGGCGAGGAAGGCGTCGTCCATCCACTCGCGAGCGATCGACACCGGGATCGGGCCGAGCCCGGCGATCTCGCAGGTCTCGCCGTCGAGCGTGCGGCCCCGGAGCAGCGCATCGAGATCGACCCGCACGATGATCTTGGCGTCGGCCCCGGCGGGGACCGGCACACGGTCGGCCTCGCTCGTGAGCAGCTCGACGGCTGCATCGAAGGCGTAGGCATCGGTGGCCTCACGGCGACCGTCACGGCGGGCGTCGCGGAAGATGCGATCGCAGCGGTGGCGCACGGCGTTGTCGACGCGGGCGATGACGTCGGTGGGCCCGGTGAGGTGGAGGTGGCCGGTGCCGTCGGGATCCGTCCAGGTGCGGTAGGACCGCTGGGCCTGGATCCGGGCCCGGGTGGCCTCTGGATCAGGGTCGGCGTTGGTGCGGGTGGCCCGGCACTCGTCCTGCAGCTCCCGCAGGCCCTTGCCTCGGGAGCTCTCGAGGAGCCGGCCCGCGGCGGTGGGGTCGACGGCGGCCGCCCCTGCGATCGCCTCGGCCTGCTTCACGGACAGCTCGCCGGCCGCGGCCGCCTTGGAAACCTCGGGCACGAGCTGCAGGTCGCGCCCGCACCGCAGCTCCTTGGCCGCTTCGGCGCGGGTGGTGCCGGTGGTGCGGGCCAGCCAGTCCTCCGCACTGCGGTCGCCCTCGCCCTGCCACACCGCCGACTCGGCGACCTTGGCCGCCGCCATCGACTTCACGGCCCTGCCGGTGCGCTCGATCCGCTCGCCGAGCGCCACCAGCTCCCGATGGGTGGCGGGCACCATCGATCCCAGGTCGATCTCCGCCACCGCCGCGGCAAGGGCGTCGGCGGCCTCCCGAACTCGGCGAGCGTCCTGCACATCCATGTCGTCAACCCTATTCACGGGGTGTGACAGCCCTTCCCGACCCAGCACATGCCATCGGGAATCTCGACACGAGCGTGTGGGGTCCGCTGAACCCTAGACACCTAGTAGATCTAGGGTATAGAGTCCCTAGGTATATGAAGGCTCCGGACCAGGCTCGCGGCAACCTCGACATGCTCTTGCTGGCGGTGCTCGCCGAGGGGCCGGCGCACGGCTACTCGGTGCTCCAGGCCCTGCGGGAACGCAGCGACGCCACGTTCGACATGCCCGAGGGCACCATCTATCCCGCCCTCCACCGCCTCGAGAAGGCGGGCCTGTTGGCCAGCGATTGGGACACGTCGAGCGGTCGCAAGCGCCGCGTGTACTCCGTCACCAAGCGGGGCCAGTCCGTGCTCGCCGTCAAGCGCACCGAGTGGGTGGGATACGTGCAGGCCGTCGAGGCCGTGCTGAGCGGGGCACCGTGGCCGACTACGGCTTGAGCTCGCCCGGCCTGATCGACGTCTACCTCGCCCAGGTCCGCGGCGGCCTGGCCAAGCGCCGCTCCGAGCGGATCCTGGCCGAGATCGAGGACCACCTGCGCGAGCGCGCCGACCACGTCATGGCCGCGGGCGACCGCGACCCATCCGAGGCCGAACGCGAGGCCGTCGAGGCCTTCGGCGACCCAGCGGTGATCGCACGAGCGTTCAACGACGAAGGAGGGGCCATGCCCACCAAGTTCACCCACTGGAGCGGGCTCTGCGGGATGCTGGCGCTGCCCGCGATGTTGCTCAGCCCCGTGATCACGCCCGAACAGGCGCCTGGTCCGGACGCGAGGGACGGCTTCCCGGTGCTGCTGCCGCTGGTCCTCGTCCTGATGATCGTCGGCTTCGTCGGCCTCGTCGCCCGCACCCGCGGCGCGTTCGGCCACGCGCGCGGGACCGCCATCTCCGTCTTCGTGGTGCTCGGCATCGCCCTGTTCCCCCTCGCCCGAGGCATGGTGGGCGGAACGATCGTGGCCGGGCTGTGGCTCGCCGCGCTCGCCCTCGTGGCCGAGGTGCTCATCCGCGAGGCCGTGCTGCCCCGTCCCGCCACGATCATGTTCGTCGCCGCCGTGACGACCTCGTCGGTTCTCTCACCGACCAGCCTGGAGAAGCAGTCGCTGCCGTACTACCTCTGTGCCGCCGCAGGGATCACCGGATGGATGTGGCTGCACTACACGCTCTGGTCCGAGCGGCCCGCGTCGGTTCGGGTGCAAACCGCCTGACCCGACGAGCGCGCGGCCGGTCTCAGCGGCGGCGTGGTCGCGGCCATCGGGGGGGGTGCTGCACAACGGGGTTCGATGGCCACGAACGCAGACACCGTGCGCAAGGTCTACGACGCATTCGGCATCAGGGGTCGCTGTCACGCCACCCGTCGAGCGGGGCGGGCGGGAGGATGGTGATGGGGAGCGCCAGAAGGTCATCGACGGCATGGTCGCCACGCCGAGCAGGGCGACCCATGGCGACGGCCCGATCTCGTCGCCCAGCAGGCGGCGTCGCACCACTTCTTCGCCGACGAGTCGGGCGGGCGCGAGCTCCGGACGCCATTCCCCTACGTGTGGCCCTCGGACCTCGACCTCATGGCCAGGCTGACGGGTCTGGCGCTGCAGACCGGTGGACCGATTGGGGCCGCGCTCCCTTCACCGGCGACAGCACGTCGCACGTGTCCGTCTGGGTGAAGCCCAGTTGACCGGGAGTGCGAACCGAACCGCCACCACGGCGCGACAGGAACGACGATGGATGACCTCGCGAGTCGTCGACCCGCATCGCCTGCGGCATCGAGGCGAGGTGCCCGGCGCGGCCGCTCGCTGACCGCAGTCGCACGGGGGGTGCTGTCGTGATCGTCGATCTGGTCGGCGCGCTGCTGAGGGGCGTGATCGCCACCGGGTTGATCGCGGGTGGCGCGATGTGGGTGGACCGAGCGTCGTCCGTGGAGGTACCGCGCATCGATCGGCTGCGGCAGGTGGCCCGCACCCGCTGGCCCTATCTGGTCGTCGTCGTGGCCGCCACGGCGTCCGACGTCGCGACGCAGCTGCTCCCCGACCCTCGCGGTCATTGGAGCGGCCACGCGATGACTGCGTTCCTCCAGCTCTCGGTTGCGGTGGCGCTGGTCGTCGCCTGCGGCTTGGTCCGTCGGTTCGGGGTCGCCCTGGCGCTGGTCGGGGTGGTCGTCATCGGGCTCGGCATCGCCGCGTCGGGGAACTGGCGGGTGGCGGAGTCGCTCTGGAAGACCAGCTATGGCGACGCCGAGGTCGGGGAGTCCGTCGCCCTCGACCCGGCCGCGTTCACGTCGGGTCACGACACGGCGAGCACCGGCGAGACCACCATCTGGGTCGCCGGCATCGCCTTCGTGGTGCTGGCCGGCGCGTTGAAGAAGGTGCCGGCTCGAACGGCGCTCATCGGAGGCCTGCTGGCGATCCTGCCGCCCTGGATGTTCGGGGGCATCGGGCCCCTGTTCGTGCTCACCCGCGCCGCCGTGCTCCAACGCCGTCGCGAGCGTCCTCCGCCGCACGCTGCCGTGGGGGCGTCGGCGCCCGCCCGGGCCGAGCGCGCGGGCGCAGAGCCGCTCCCCTGAGCGGTGCCCTCGGCGGATCTCCTCGGTGGCGCGAGGGAGTCCGGAGATGCGCGGCTGGGCATTCGCCACGGGTGACCCACGGGTGATCGGCTGCCCGCACACCCGCCGGGCTGAGCGAGCGGCGGGGCTGAGCGGCCGACGGACGGCGTCGTCGGTCGGGGCGGACGCGTCAGCTGAGCGACACCGGGCCCGGCCGCCCGATTCCGGACTGCGGCTGGGGCGCAGCCACCGTGCGGAGCGGAACGCCCGGTTGCGTGGTGCCCCGGGCCCGCCGCTTCATGTTCGGGCGAGGGCGTCGCGGCGGGCGCGGAGGGCGGCTCGGGTTGCTTCGGCGAGCTCGTGCATGACCGTGACGCCCGCTGGCGGGGCCGGATCGCCGGTGCCCGGCGGCGTGAACGCGCACTGTCCGCCGGCGTCGGGCGATGACACGTGCCAGCCGATGGTCTTGAGCTGGTGGCAGGGCGGGCAGAAGCGCCGCCCCGCGCCCACCCGCGTGGTGTGCGTGCGGGCCCAGTCGTCGAAGTGGTCGTACTGGAGGCCGAGGCGGTTGTCACATCCCTTGCGGGCGCACACGGGGTCGCGCCACTGCAGCGCGGTGCGCTGTTCGCTGGTGAAGCGACGGCCGAGGTGCACGACCTTGGTGATCTCGGTGCCCTGGGTGACGACCGCGGCGAGGAACGCGTTGCCCATCCACTCCCGCACGATCGACACCGCGATCGGACCGAGGCCGGCGATCTCGCAGGTCTCACCCTCGATGGCGCGGCCCCGAAGCAGCGCCGGGAGGTCGACCCGCACGATGATCTTGGCGTCGGCCCCGGCGGGCACCGGCACCGAGTCAGCACCGCCACACAGGAGCTCGGTGGCGGCGTCGAACGCATAGGCGTCGGTGGGCTCACGCCGACCGTCGCACCGAGCATCGCGGAAGATGCGTTCGCAGCGGTGACGCACGGCGTTGTCGACCCGTGCGATCACGTCGCTGGCGCCCGAGAGGTGGAGGTGACCGGTGCCGTCGGCGTCGGTCCATGTGCGGTAGGAGCGAGCCGCGTGGATGCGAGCCCGGGTGGCGTCGGGATCGGGGTCGGCGTGGGTGCGAGTGGCGCGGCACTCGTCTTGCAGCTCGCGCAGGCCCTTGCCCTTGGCGCTGGCCAGCAGGCGGCCCGCGGCGGAAGGGTCGACGGCCGCAGCCCCAGCGATCGCCTCGGCCTGCTTCACCGAGAGCTCGCCAGCGGTGGCGGCGCGAGCGACCGAGGGGACGAGGTGCAGGTCGCGCCCGCACTGCAACTCTCTGGCCGCCGCGGCCCGAGTGGTGCCGGTGGTGCGGGCCAGCCAGTCCTCCGCGCTGCGGTCGCCGTCGCCCCGCCAGACCGACGACTCAGCGACCTTGGCGGCCGCCATCGCCTTCACCGTGCGCCCCGTGCGCTCGATCCGCTCGCCGAGCGCCACCAGCTCTCGATGCGTGGCCGGCAGCATCGCCCCGAGGTCGAGCTCGGCCACGGCCACGGCGAGGGCCTCAGCGGCCTGGGCAACCTGGTGGGCGTGCTGCACCTTCACGCAACCGATCCTACGAACGGGGTATGACATCGACTTCTGAGCTCGGTGTTCTGGGCTCGGGGATGATGCGTTGAG
>JBKJIL010000103.1:0-2723 GCA_046598435.1 Acidimicrobiales bacterium | reverse complement strand
GCCCGCTGCACGCGCGCCTCGAAGCGTCGGGCCATCACGGCCGCCTGCTTGTCGGCCTCCCCGTCAGCGGCGGCGTCGCACCGAGCCGCGAAGGCCTCCTGCGTCTCGCCCGGCCGGCTCGTGAGGGACATCTCTCGGTTGGTGAACAGCGTGACCGTGCGGTGCACGAGCAGGTGGTCGACGATTCCCCGTTGCACGTCGGTGAAGAGGGCCTTGGTCGTCAGCTTGGCGTCGGGCAGCGCGTAGCGTGCTCCGGGAGGCGGGTCGCTGAGGAGATCCCGGGGGTCGTGGTCGACGGCCACCAGCGAGGCGGGGTCGGGAGGGGCGGCGAGCGGGAACAGCACGCACTCGAAGGTCTCGGTGTGGCGCAGGTCCGCCTTGGTGTCGTCGAAGAGCAGCTCGGCGGTGGCGACGATGCCGGCCGCGAAGGTGGTGCTCGTGGGGGCGGCCCCGACCTGCGCGGCCCAGGAAGCAGCAGGGTCGAGCCACCGCACGGGGATGCCGTCGGCCACAGCCGGCGCGACCGGTGTGGCCCCGTCATCGGCTGGCGCAGGTGTGGGCGTCGGCGCAAGCGTGCTGCCCGGCCCATCGGCGGCGGGCCCTGCGACCACCGTCGGGGCGCCGGCTCGACGCTCGGCCATGAGGGTGGCGATCTGATCGCGGGTGAGCGGCCCCCGGAGGTACGACATGGCCCAGCGCGTCGTGAAGGTGACAGGCGCGTCTCTGCCCGCTTGGCGCAGCACGAACTCCCGCTTGGCCAGCCCGGCGATGGTGTCGCCGATCGCCGCCGTGTCGATGCCGCCGGCCGCCGCCGACAGGCCGTCGAGCAGCCGGGCCTTGTCCTGCTCGGTCTGCAGCCGCCCGATCATCCAGGTGCCCGCGTTGGACAGCGCCTTGTAGTCCACGTCAACCGGGTTCTGGGTAGCCAGCACCAGGCCCACACCGAAGGCGCGGGCCTGCTTCAGGATCGTGAGGATGGGCGCCTTGGCCGGTGGAGCGGCCGTGGGGGGTACGAAGCCCACCACCTCGTCGAAGTACACGAGCGCCCGCAGCTTGTCGGTGCCGGGCTGCGCTCGCATCCAGGTGACGAGCTTCGACAGCACGAGCGTGACGACGAACTGGCGCTCCTCGTCGGAGAGGTGAGCCAGCGACACGATGGCGCATCCCGGCTTGCCGCCAGGGTGCAGCAGCGCATCGATGTCGAGCGGAACCCCCTGTCCCCACGCCGCGAACGCGGGCGAGGCCAGCAGGCCGTTCAGCTGCATGGCCAGCTTGGTGCGGTCGTCGGGCGGGAAGAACTCGTCGAGCTCGAACACGCCGAGCTTGCGCAGCGGCGGCCGCTGCACGCGGCCGACGAGGCCGGCCAGATCGAGGTCCTCGCCGTTGGCCCACGCGTTGGCCACGAGGTTGGCCAGCAGGATGTGCTCGCGGCTCGACAACGGATCGGCGGCGACGCCCACGAGGCCGAGGAGGCCCGAGACGAACCCTTCCACCTCGTCGCCGACATCCTCGGCGGCGGTGCCCTCGGCCGGACGCTGCAGCGACCCCACCACGTTGAGGCCCACGCCGCTCGTGGACCCGGGGGTGTAGATCGTGAAGGTGGCCACGTCGCGCAGCGCCTGGATGCGGGTGCCGTCGATGCCCCAATCGGCCAGGCCCGTGCGCCAGGCCTCGGCGACGGCAGCCGGGTCGTCTCCCTCCACCCAGGGAGCGAAGCGCTCCGGCGAGAAGTCGGGGAAGGTGAGCAGCAGGTTCCCGAGGTCGCCCTTGGGGTCGAGGATGAGCGTGGGGATGCCCTGGAGGAGCGCCTCCTCGAGCAGGTTCACGCCGAGGCCGGTCTTGCCCGATCCGGTCATGCCCACGATCACGCCGTGGGTGGTGAGGTCGGCGGCCTTGAGCAGCACCACGTCGCCGGTGCGCTCGTGGGCGCCGTCGATCGCCTCGCCGAGGAAGAGCTGGCCTGGCGGGACGTCGGTCACGCCGGCGATGGTAGGCCCGAAGGCGGCGACCTCAGCCGGTCAGCTCGATGTGGGGTCGGCCGGTCGACCGTGCCATGCCGCGATCGTTGGCGGTCGGCGGGGCCAGAGAGCCGTCAGATGTCGGACACAGGCCGTTGGCCCGATCGCCACGGTCCTGTGCCAGGGGTGGTGACGATGCCGGCGAACCAGGGGAGATGTTCCATACGCCACTGCTCTCCCGCTCGCTTCGAACCCGCCGTGTCGCCCTTGCGGTCGGCCTCTCCGTGACCTTGGCCGGGGGAGCGCTGGCCTGGGCCGACACAGGTGACACAGATGAGCGGCAGTCAGAGTCGGCGGCCGGCGTCGTCGGCGCCACGGCTGCGGCCCCCGGTCCCGAGCTGGGGGAGCGGGGTCGACCGGGGCTCCCCGCCGGTGCGCTGGTCGTTGCGACGGAAGACGCTTCGTCGGGGGCGTCGCCGAAGGTCCGCGGCCTCGCCGTCGCGGCGGCGACGCCCGCCTCTGTCGCCGGCGCTGGCGGCCTGCGGGTCGGCGACGTGGCCTTCTGGAACGGCACCTTCGTGGAGAGCGGCAACGTGCGCACTGCGGAGCTGTGCGGCGCGGCCGGACCGTGCTTCGAGTACCCGCTGCGCCTCCAGACCGGCGGCGCCCGGCTGAGGGTGGCGATCGACACGCCCAGCCGGGAGGACACCTTCCAGATCGATGTGATCGCGCCCGATGGTGCCGTCGTGGCCACCACCACGAACG